>NZ_JBHVFQ010000004.1:91978-175483 GCF_042801555.1 Isoptericola sp. NPDC057559 | reverse complement strand
GTGCGGCAGGCTCGGCCTGCCGCACGCCCCCGGCGTCGTCGCGGAACGCTCCGCGTCAGGTCACTCCGCCATCGCGGACAGGTCGCCGTGGCTGCCGACCTTGTGCACCAGGATCGAGTTCGTCGTGCCCGGCACACCCACCGGGGCGCCCGAGACGATCACGACGCGGTCGCCCGGCTCGGCGAGCCCGTTGGCGCGCAGCGTCGAGTCCACCTGGCCGACCATCGCGTCGACGCTGTCGACCTTCGGCACCTGGTACGTGGTGGTGCCCCAGGTGAGCGCGAGCACGCTGCGCACGCTCTCCTCCGGCGTGAACGCGAGCAGCGGGATGCCCGAGCGCAGGCGCGACATGCGCTTGGCCGAGTCGCCCGACTGCGTGAACGTCACGAGGTACTTCACGCCGAGCGTCTCGCCGATCTCGGCGGCCGCGCGGGTGATGACGCCACCGCGGGTGTGCGGCGAGGAGCCCAGGGGGGCGATGCGCTCGCGGCCCATCTCCTCGGTCGCCTCGATGATCCGGGCCATCGTCTGGACCGTGATGATCGGGTAGTCGCCCACGCTGGTCTCGCCCGAGAGCATGACCGCGTCGGCGCCGTCGAGCACAGCGTTGGCGCAGTCGGAGGCCTCGGCGCGCGTCGGCGTCGGGCTGGTGGTCATCGACTCCAGCACCTGCGTGGCGACGATGACCGGCTTCGCGTTCCGACGGGCCAGCTCGACGATGCGCTTCTGCACCAGCGGGACCTGCTCCAGCGGCATCTCCACGGCGAGGTCGCCGCGCGCCACCATGAAGCCGTCGAAGGCCGCGACGACCTCCTCCAGGTTCTCCACCGCCTGCGGCTTCTCGATCTTGGCGACGACGGGGACCGTGCGGCCCTCCTCCGCCATGATCGCCGCGACGTCGTCGTAGTCCTTGGCGGACCGCACGAACGACAGGGCGATGATGTCCGCGCCCATGCGCAGCGCCCAGCGCAGGTCGTCGGTGTCCTTCTCCGACAGCGCCGGCACGGAGACCGCGACGCCGGGGAGGTTGATGCCCTTGTTGTTCGAGACCGGGCCGGCGACCTCGACGGTCGTCACGACGCGCGGGCCCTCGACCGCGGTGACGCGCACGCGCACCTTGCCGTCGTCGATGAGGAGCGGGTCGCCGACGCGGGCGTCGCTCGCCAGGCCCTTGTGGGTCGTCGAGACGAGCTCCTTCGTGCCCTCCACGTCCTCCGTGGTGATGGTGAAGGTGTCGCCCTCGTTGAGGAAGTGCTTCTGGTCGCCCGCGAACCGGCCGAGCCGGATCTTCGGGCCCTGGAGGTCGACGAGGACTGCGACGTTGCGGCCGGACTCCTTCGCCGCCTCTCGTACACCGTGGTAGACGGCCTCGTGCTCCGCCTGCTCCCCGTGGCTCCGGTTGATCCGGGCCACGTCCATGCCCGCGTCGACCAGCTCACGGAGCTTGGTCTTGGACGCCGTCGCGGGTCCGATGGTGCACACGATCTTCGCTCTGCGCATGTCTCCAGCCTCGTCGTCGATCCGCCCCGACGCGAGCCGGGGCGACGCCCGGGTGCCGGTCCGGCACCCGGGTCCTGCTACTTCCTTCTACTTCTTATCCTCGCAGCGCGACCGTCCGCGGGCCCACCGGCGCGGGCAGCTCGCTGCTGCCCTGCAGGTAGGCGTCGACCGCGGCAGCCGTCGCGCGGCCCTCCGCGATCGCCCAGACGATCAGGGACTGACCCCGCCCCGCGTCGCCCGTCGCGTACACGCCGGGCAGGCTCGTGGCGTAGTCGTCGCCGCGCCGGACCAGCCCGCGGGTGGTCAGCTCGGCCCCCGTCTGGGTCACCAGCTCGTCCGTCTCCGGACCGGTGAAGCCCATGGCGATCAGGACCAGGTCGGCCGGGATCTCCCGCTCGGTGCCCGCCTGGGGCACCCGGCGGCCGTCCGGCAGGTACTCCGTCTCCGCGACCCGCAGGGCCCGGACGTTCCCGTCCTCGCCGCCCACGAATTCTACCGTCGAGGCCAGGTAGCTCCGCTCCCCGCCCTCCTCGTGAGACGTGGAGACCTCGAAGAGGATCGGGTCGGTGGGCCACGGCTGGCCCGCCGGGCGCTCCACCGGCGGCTTCTTGCCGATCGCCAGCGTCGTCACGCTCGCGGCGCCCTGGCGCAGCGAGGTGCCGAGGCAGTCCGACCCGGTGTCGCCGCCGCCGATGATGATGACGTGCTTGCCCTCGGCCGACGGCGCGCCCTCGACCGGGTTCCCGGCAGCGGCCTTGTTCGCCGGCGTCAGGAAGTCCATGGCGAAGTGGATGCCCGCCAGGTCGCGGCCCGGCAGCGCCAGGTCGCGCGGCACGGTCGCGCCCGTGGCCACCACGACCGCGTCGAACCGGCGGCGCAGCGCGTCCCAGCTGATGTCGCGGCCGATGGCGACGCCCGGGCGGAACCGCGTGCCCTCGGCCTCCATCTGCTCCAGCCGGCGCTCGATGTGGAGCTTCTCCAGCTTGAAGTCCGGGATGCCGTAGCGCAGCAGGCCGCCGATGGCGTCGTCCCGCTCGTACACGACGACCGTGTGGCCCGCCCGGGTCAGCTGCTGGGCGGCGGCCAGGCCCGCGGGGCCGGAGCCCACCACGGCCACGGTCGAGCCCGTGAGCCGCTGCGGCACCTGGGGCGTGACCAGGCCGCGCGCGAACGCCTCGTCGATGATCGAGACCTCGACGTTCTTGATCGTCACCGCGGGCTGGTTGATGCCGAGCACGCAGCTCGTCTCGCACGGCGCCGGGCAGACGCGGCCGGTGAACTCCGGGAAGTTGTTGGTCGCGTGCAGACGCTCGATCGCGTCGGCCCACTGGTCGCGCCACACGAGGTCGTTCCACTCGGGGATGAGGTTGCCCAGCGGGCAGCCCTGGTGGCAGAACGGGATGCCGCAGTCCATGCAGCGTCCCGCCTGCTCCTTGAGGAACGGCTGGCCCTCCTCGCGGTGGGCGTGCGTGTCCTTCCAGTCACGCAGCCGCACCTCGACCGGGCGGTTCGGCGGGAGCTCGCGCTCCCGCACCTTCAGGAATCCGCGGGGGTCAGCCACGCGCCACCTCCATGATCTGCTCCCACATCGCGGGGTCGAAGTCGTCGCCCTCGCCCAGCGTCTTCCCGGCGGCCTCGGCATCGGCCAGTGCGGCCCGCACGCGGGCCCAGCCCGCGGGCAGCACCCGCGAGAAGCGCGCCCGGGAGCCGGCGTCCTCGAGGAGCTCGGCCGCCACCGGCGAGCCCGTCTCCGCGAGGTGTCGCTCCAGCAGGCCGCGCACGCGGTCCCAGTCCTCGTCCTCGAGCGGGCCCACCTGGAGCTCGCCGCCGGACACGGACTGGGTGTTCATCGCGACGTCGCGCAGGTTGAGCACGTACGCCATGCCGCCCGACATGCCCGCGCCGAAGTTGCGGCCCGTGGGGCCGAGCACCAGCACGGTGCCGCCGGTCATGTACTCGCAGCCGTGGTCGCCCACGCCCTCCACGACCAGCGTGGCGCCGGAGTTGCGCACGCCGAAGCGCTCGCCCACCCGGCCGCGCAGCAGGATCTCGCCCGACGTCGCGCCGTAGCCGATGACGTTGCCCGCCACGACGTTCGCGGCGCCGTCGAGCACGGCCGAGCGGTCCGGGCGCACGACGATCCGGCCGCCCGAGAGGCCCTTCCCGACGTAGTCGTTGGCGTCGCCGAAGAGCCGCAGCGTGACGCCACGGGGAAGGAACGCGCCGAGCGACTGGCCGGCGGAGCCCGTGAGGGTCACGTCGATCGTGTCGTCGGGCAGCCCTGCACCGCGGTACCGCTTGGTCACCTCGTGGCCGAGCATCGTGCCGACCGTGCGGTTGACGTTGCGCACCGGCAGCTCGATCTGCACGGGCAGCGCGTCCTCGAGCGCGGGGCGCGCCTTCTCGACGAGCTGGTTGTCGAGCGCCTTGGCGAGCCCGTGGTCCTGCGTGACCGCCTGGTGCAGCGGGGCACCCTCCGCGGCCGCCGGCGCGGCGAGCACGGGGGCCAGGTCCAGCCCCTCCGCCTTCCAGTGGTCCACGGCCTTGCGGGTGTCGAGGGCGTCGACGTGGCCGACGGCCTCCTCGATCGAGCGGAAGCCGAGCGACGCCAGGTGCTCGCGCACCTCCTGCGCGATGAACTCGAAGAAGTTCACGACGAACTCGGGCTTGCCCGTGAACCGCTTGCGCAGCTCCGGGTTCTGCGTCGCGACGCCCACCGGACAGGTGTCCAGGTGGCAGACGCGCATCATGACGCAGCCCGAGACCACCATCGGGGCCGTCGCGAAGCCGAACTCCTCGGCGCCCAGCAGCGCGGCCACGACGACGTCGCGGCCCGTCTTCATCTGGCCGTCGACCTGCACGACGATGCGGTCGCGCAGGTTGTTGAGCACCAGGGTCTGCTGGGTCTCGGCCAGGCCGATCTCCCACGGCGTGCCCGCGTGCTTGAGCGACGTCAGGGGGCTCGCGCCCGTGCCGCCGTCGTGGCCCGAGATGAGCACGACGTCCGCGTGCGCCTTGGACACGCCCGTGGCCACGGTGCCGACGCCGAACTCGCTGACGAGCTTGACGTGGACGCGCGCGCTCGGGTTCGCGTTCTTGGCGTCGTGGATGAGCTGCGCCAGGTCCTCGATCGAGTAGATGTCGTGGTGCGGCGGGGGCGAGATGAGGCCCACGCCCGGCGTCGAGTGCCGGGTCCGCGCGACCCACGGGTACACCTTGGGCCCGGGCAGCTGGCCGCCCTCGCCGGGCTTGGCGCCCTGCGCGAGCTTGATCTGGATGTCGTCGGCCTGCGTCAGGTACTCGCTCGTGACGCCGAAGCGGCCCGACGCGATCTGCTTGACCCGGGAGCGGCGCTCCGGGTCGTACAGGCGCTCCGGGTCCTCGCCGCCCTCGCCGGTGTTCGACCGGCCGCCGAGGCGGTTCATCGCGATCGCGAGGGTCTCGTGCGCCTCGGCCGAGATGGAGCCGTAGGACATCGCGCCGGTGTTGAACCGCTTGACGATCTCGCTGACCGGCTCGACCTCGTCGATCGGCACCGGCTCGCGGTCGGGGGTGAACCGCAGCAGGCCGCGCAGCGTCATGAGGCGACGGGACTGCTCGTCCACGCGCCGCGTGTACTGGCGGAAGATGTCCATCCGGCCCGTGCGCGTGGCGTGCTGGAGGCGGAAGACCGTCTCCGGGTCGAAGAGGTGCTCCTCGCCGTCCCGGCGCCACTGGTACTCGCCGCCGCTCGTGAGCCGCTGGTGCGGCTTGTGGTTGCCGGACGCCGGGTACGCCTCGGCGTGCCGGGCCGCGACCTCGGCCGCGATGACGTCCAGGCCCACGCCCGCGAGGCGGCTCGTGGTGCCCGTGAAGTAGTCCGCCACCAGCTCGTGCGAGAGCCCGACGGCCTCGAAGATCTGCGCACCGCGGTACGACATGATCGTCGAGATGCCCATCTTGCTCATCACCTTGAGCACGCCCTTGCCGAGCGCCTTGATGAGGTTCGCCACCGACTGCTCGGGCGTGACGTCGAGGTAGCCGCGCAGCGCGAGGTCCTCGACCGTCTCCATCGCGAGGTACGGGTTGACCGCGGCCGCGCCGTACCCGATGAGCAGCGCGACGTGGTGCACCTCGCGCACGTCGCCCGCCTCGACGACGAGCGAGATCCGGGTGCGGGTGCCGCGGCGCAGCAGGTGGTGGTGCACGGCGCTGGTCAGGAGCAGCGACGGGATCGGCGCGAGCTCCGAGTCCGAGTCGCGGTCCGACAGCACGATGTGCGTCACGCCGTCCTCGAGGTCGGCGTCGACCTGCGCGAAGATCTCCTCGAGCCGGGCCTGCAGGGCCCGGCCGCCGCCGGACACCTCGTACAGACCGCGCACGATGCCGGCGCGGAACTCGCCCTCCAGGCGCGGGTCGCGGTCGATGCGCACGATCTTGGCGAGCTCGTCGTTGTCCAGCACCGGGAACGGCAGGTCGAGCTTGCGGGCGTGCTGCGCGACCTCCTCCAGGAGGTTGGGCTCCGGCCCGATGGTGCTGTCGATCGCCGTGACGAGCTGCTCGCGGATCGAGTCCAGCGGCGGGTTCGTCACCTGCGCGAACATCTGCGTGAAGTAGTCGAACAGCAGCCGCGGCCGGCTCGAGAGCACGGCGATGGGAGTGTCCGACCCCATGGCCCCGAGCGGCTCCGCGCCCGTGTCGGCCATCGGCGTCAGGATGATCTTGAGCTCTTCGGTGGTGTACCCGAAGGCGCGCTGACGGCGCTGGACCGACGCCGGCGAGTGCGCGACGTGCTCGCGCTCCGGCAGCGAGTCCAGGGTGATCGTGTTGTCGGCGACCCACTCGGCGTAGGGGCGCTGGCTGGCGAGCTGCGACTTGAGCTCGTCGTCCTCCACGATCCGCCCCTGGGCGGTGTCGACCAGGAACATGCGGCCCGGCTCCAGGCGGCCCTTGCGGACGATGGTCGCCGGGTCGAGGTCCAGGACCCCGGCCTCCGACGCCAGCACGACGAGGCCGTCCTCGGTGACCCAGTAGCGGCCCGGGCGCAGCCCGTTGCGGTCGAGGACCGCGCCGATCAGCGTGCCGTCGGTGAAGGTGAGGCAGGCGGGCCCGTCCCACGGCTCCATGAGGTTCGCGTGGTACTGGTAGAACGCGCGCCGCGCCGGGTCCATCTCGGCGTGGTTCTCCCACGCCTCGGGGACCATCATCAGCACCGCGTGAGGGAGCGAGCGGCCCGAGAGGTGCAGCAGCTCGAGCACCTCGTCGAAGCTCGCCGAGTCGCTCGACCCCTCGGTGCACACCGGCAGCAGCGGGGCGAGGTCGCCCAGCGCCTCGCTGGCCATCGTGCTCTCGCGAGCGGCCATCCAGTTGCGGTTGCCGCGCACCGTGTTGATCTCGCCGTTGTGCGCCACGAGGCGGAACGGCTGGGCCAGCGGCCACGACGGGAACGTGTTCGTCGAGAAGCGCGAGTGCACCAGGGCGATCTCCGACGCGTACCGCGGGTCGGAGAGGTCCGGGAAGAACGGCTCCAGCTGGGCCGTCGTGAGCATGCCCTTGTACGTCAGCGTGCGGCTCGAGAGCGACGCGAGGAACAGGTCCAGCTCGTGCTGCGCCCGCTTGCGCAGGCGGTAGGTGCGCCGGTCGAGCTCGAGGCCCGACAGCTCGCGCGCCGGGTCGGCGACGACGACCTGCCGGAACAGCGGCATGGACGCGCGCGCCGTCGGGCCGACCAGGTCGGCCGTCACGGGCACGTCGCGCCAGGCGAGGACGTCGAGCTTCTCCTCGGCGGCGACGGCCTCGAACCGGCGCGCGACCGCGTCGGCCTCGGCCGCGTCCTGCGGCAGGAACGCCATGCCGATCGCGTAGTGGCCGGCGGGCGGGAGCTCCGCCGCCACCACGTCCCGGACGAAGGCGTCCGGGATCTGCGTGAGGATCCCGGCCCCGTCACCGCTGTTCTCCTCGGCGCCCACCGCCCCGCGGTGGTCGAGGTTCAGCAGGGCGGTCAGGCCCGCGTCCACGATGTCGCGTCCGGGCGTCCCGCGAAGGGTCGCGACGAACGCGACACCGCACGCGTCGTGCTCGGCCGACGGGTCGTAGAGGCCCTGGGCCGAGGGCCGCGCGACCCGATGCTGCGGCGTGGTCATCAACACCGTCCTCCTGCACGCCCGCACGCGGGCGCGTCATGCTCAAAGGTGGTCGGGACATCGTCGGCCCGTCGGAAACATCAGGCGTCCCTCCCCGGGTGGTGCCCCGGGTGGGAGACGCCTCAGGCGCGGTCCGCCGGCCCCTGGTCGGGTCCGGCGGCGTCCGCGTCCGCACGGTGCGGTCCGCTGCCGTTGTCTCGGCCGTCGTCCCGGCCGGGGGCGCCTGCGGCGGCCCCGGCGTGCGCGGTGCTCGTGGTGTCAAGCTCGGTGTCCTGCCGACCGTCCGCCGCGGCCTCGGCCCCGGCGTCGTCGGTGTGCTGCGTGGTGTGCTGCTCCCCCGCGTGCGCGCGCCGCGTGCGGCCCGGCAGCTCGACCCCGTCCTCGCGTCCCGGGTAGCGCCTGCCGATGACGTAGAAGGCGATCAGGGCACCGAGGCCCACGATGATCGACGTCCACACGTTCAGACGCAGCCCGAGCACGTGCTCGGCGGTGTCGATGCGGAGCATCTCGATCCACACCCTGCCGAGAGTGTAGAGCGCGACGTAGGCCCAGAATACCCGCCCATGACCGAGCCTGTACCGGCGGTCGAGCCAGACCAGGAACGCCGCCGCGGCGAGGTTCCAGATCATCTCGTACAGGAACGTCGGGTGGAAGAGCGTCCCCTCGGCGTACGCCGCGCCCGTGGCCGGGTCGACCGGGAGGTACTGCGGGTCGATGCGCAGGCCCCACGGGAGGGTCGTCGGCGCGCCGAAGAGCTCCTGGTTGAACCAGTTGCCGAGGCGCCCGACCGCCTGCGCGACGAGCAGGCCGGGGGCGAGCGCGTCGGCGAACGACGACAGGCGCACGCCCTTGCGGCGGCAGCCGATGTACGCGCCGACGCCGCCGAGCGCGACGGCGCCCCAGATCCCCAGGCCGCCCTCCCACACGTACAGGGCACGCACGGGATCGCCGCCCGGGCCCCAGTAGGGGTCGGGCGTGCTGAACACGTGGTACAGCCGTCCTCCGACGATGCCGAACGGCACCGCCCAGAACGCGATGTCGAGCACGTCGTCCGCGACGCCGCCGCGCGCCACCCAGCGCTTCGTCGTGATCCAGATGGCCACCGCGATCCCCGCGAGGATGGCGAGCGCGTAGGCCCTGATCGGCAGCGGGCCGAGGTACCAGGTGTGCTGCGGCGGGCTCGGGATGGCGGCCTGCACGGCCACCATCGGGGCCGACGCGAGGATCGTGGGGGTCACGGACGCTCCTCCGCGGTCGTGGGGGCAGGTTCCCGGCGCGACCGGCGCACGCCGTCGGCGAGCTCCGCCACCGTGGCGCGCAGGTCGTCGAGCCGCTGCGTCCACGGCCGGTCGGCGAGCAGGGGCCGGACGAGGGCGGAGCCGACGATGACGCCGTCGGCGTACCGACCGACCTCCGCGGCCTGGTCCCCCGTCGAGACGCCGAGGCCGACGCAGACGTTCTCGGCGCCGGCGGCACGGGTGTCCGCGACAAGCTGCTCGGCGCGCGGGCCCACCTGGGTCCGGGCGCCCGTCACGCCCATCGTCGACGCCGCGTACACGAAGCCGCGCGAGGCGCGGGCCGTCAGCGCCAGGCGCTCGGGCGTCGAGCTCGGGGCGACGAGGAAGACCCGGTCGAGGCCGTGGGCCTCCGAGGCCGCGACCCAGTCGGCGCCCTCGTCGGGGATCAGGTCGGGCGTGATGAGCCCGGCGCCGCCGGCGCCCGCGAGGTCACGCGCGAACGCGTCCACCCCGTAGCGCAGCACCGGGTTCCAGTACGTCATCACGAGGGCGGGCACGCGCCCGCCCGAGCTCTCCGCCACGGCCTGCACGACCCGGAAGACGTCGCGCACGCGGGCGCCGCCCGCCAGCGCCGTCTCCGCGGCGCGCTGGATCACGGGCCCGTCCATCACGGGGTCGGTGTACGGGACGCCGATCTCCACGACGTCGACGCCGGCCTCGACCATCGCGAGGACGGCCTCGATCGAGCGGTCCACGTCGGGGAAGCCGACGGGCAGGTAGCCGACGAGGGCCGCGCGGCCGTCGGCGCGCAGGGCTCCCAGCAGCGCGCCCGTGGGCGACACGGCGGTCGGCGCGGCGTCGGTGCTGGTGCTCACTGGTCCCCCTCCGGCGGCTGCGGGGCGTCGGCGTCGGCCTGCTCGTCGAGCAGCCCGAACCAGCGCGCCGCGGTGGCCACGTCCTTGTCGCCGCGGCCCGACAGGTTCACCAGGACGATCTCGTCCGTGCGGCCGGCCTCGGCGGCCGCCTTCCCGACGCGCAGCGCGCCGGCGAGGGCGTGCGCGGACTCGATCGCCGGGATGATCCCCTCGGTGCGGCAGAGGAGGCGGAAGGCCTCCATGGCCTCGTCGTCGGTCACGGGCTCGTAGGTGGCGCGGCCCAGGTCGTGCAGCCAGGAGTGCGCCGGGCCGACGCTCGGGTAGTCCAGGCCGGCCGAGACCGAGTGGCTCGGCAGCGTCTGGCCGTCGTCGTCCTGCAGCAGGTACGAGCGCGCGCCGTGCAGCACGCCCGGGGCGCCGCCGGAGAAGCGCGCGGCGTGCCGTCCGGACTCGACGCCCTCGCCGCCCGCCTCGAAGCCGTAGAGGGCGACGCCCTCGTCGTCGAGGAACGCGTTGAAGATGCCCAGGGCGTTGGAGCCGCCGCCCACGCAGGCCGCCACGACGTCGGGCAGGCGGCCCGCGCGCTCCAGGACCTGCGCGCGCGCCTCCTCGCCGATGATGCGGTGGAACTCGCGCACCATCTCCGGGAACGGGTGCGGCCCCGTGACCGTGCCGAGCAGGTAGTGCGTGGTCTCGACGTTGGCGACCCAGTCGCGCAGCGCCTCGTTGATGGCGTCCTTGAGCGTGCGCGAGCCGATCCTCACCGGGATCACCTCGGCACCGAGCAGGCGCATCCGGGCCACGTTCAGCGCCTGGCGACGCGTGTCCTCCTCGCCCATGTACACGACGCACTCGAGGTCGAGCAGGGCGGCGGCGGTGGCCGTCGCGACACCGTGCTGGCCGGCGCCGGTCTCCGCGATGACGCGGGTCTTGCCCATCCGCTTCACCAGCAGGGCCTGGCCGAGCACGTTGTTGATCTTGTGCGACCCGGTGTGGTTGAGGTCCTCGCGCTTGAGGAAGACCCGCTGCCCGCCGGCGTGCTCCGCGAAGCGGGGCACCTCCGTGAGCGGCGACGGGCGGCCGGTGTAGTCCCGGTGCAGCCGCGCCAGCTCGTCGGTGAACGCCGGGTCGCCCAGCGCCTTGCGGTACTCCGTCTCGAGCTCGTCGAGCGCGGCGATCAGGGCCTCGGGCACGAAACGGCCGCCGAACTGCCCGAAGTACGGGCCCTCGACGTCCGCGAGCCGCCCGAGCACCTGGTGCGCCAGGTTCTCGGTCAGCGCATCCCGTACGGGCTGGTCGGGCACGGGTCCTCCGTCTCTCGTCGTCACCGCTCGGCGGTGCGGCCTGCGGGTCTGCATGAAGGGTCGTCCGAGGGTACCGGTCGTCCGGCCCTCGGCGGTGCGGCGTCCTGCGGCCACCGGCCCGGCCCGCCGCGGGGCCGTCCGGTCGGACGTTACGGCTGGGCCGCCGGGCGGACCGACCACAGGGCCGGGTGCTGCCCGGCCGCGACCAGGTCGGCGACGGAGCGGCGCGGCGCGCCGTCGGTCACGAGCGCCTCCCCGACGAGCACCGCGTGCGCGCCCGAGCGGGCGTAGTCGAGCACGTCGTGCGGGCCGCGCACGCCGGACTCGGCGACGCGCACGACGTCGTCCGGGATGAGGGGGGCGAGCCGCGCGAAGGTCGTGCGGTCCACCTCGAGGGTCTTCAGGTCGCGGGCGTTGACGCCGACGACGCGGGCGCCGGCGTCCAGCGCGCGCCGCACCTCGTCGGCCGTGTGGGCCTCGACCAGCGCCGTCATGCCTAGCGAGTGCACCCGTTCGATGAGGGAGGTCAGCACGGTCTGCTCGAGGGCCGCGACGATGAGCAGGACCAGGTCCGCCCCGTGCGCGCGAGCCTCCCAGACCTGGTACGGCGTGACGACGAAGTCCTTGCGCAGCACCGGCACGTCGACCCTGGCGCGCACGGCGTCCAGGTCCGCGAGGCTGCCGCCGAACCGTCGCTGCTCCGTGAGCACCGAGATCGCGCTCGCGCCGCCGCGGGCGTACTCCTCGGCGAGGGCCGCCGGGTCGGAGATCGGTGCCAGGTCGCCCTTGCTGGGGCTGGAGCGCTTCACCTCGGCGATCACGGCGACGCGATCCTCCGAGAGCAGGCGCCCGCAGCACTCGAGCGCGCCCGGCACGCGGGCCGCACGCTCCTTGAGCTCGTCGAGCGACGTGCGCGCCTGGCGCAGCGCGAGGTCCTCGCGGACCCCCGCGACGATGTCCTCCAGGACCGTCATGGTCTGCCTCCCCCGTGCCCGTGACGCCGCACCGACGCCCTGCCAGCCATCGTAGGCCTGTCCGCGGGACGCCCTTGACACGTCTCCGACCGTGAGACGACGACGGCGCGCCCCTCCCGCAGGAGGGACGCGCCGTCGTGAGGTCGGTGCGCGGGCGTCAGTGGCCCGACGGCGCCTTGCGCGGCGTCACGCCCGGCTTCGCCTGGCCGAAGCCCATGCCGCGCAGCACGGCGCCGAGGACGAGCGAGCCGGCGACGATCACGGCGCCCACCCAGACCACCGCGTCCGGGACGTCGGGGAGCATCCCGACGGCGCCGACGGCCACGCCCAGCATGATGCCGATCATCGCCGTCCACGCGGCGGTCGTGTGGCCGTGGTTCGTGGGCGGGACGGCCGGGGGCAGGTAGGCGACCTCGGCGTTGCGGTTGTCGGTCATTGGAATGTGATGCCCTTTCGTGACGTGGTGCGCGGCCCAGCCTAGCGGTCCGCGGACGGGTCCGTACCCCGGGAGAGCGCGTCCCAGGCGTCGTGCGGGTCGTGCTGACCAGCGTCGTCGGCCTGGGCCGCCGCCGCGGGACGGTCGCCGCCGGCCGGGGCCGGGGAGGCCTCGTCGCCCGTCGACGGGTCCGCGGACGCGCGCTCGTGCCGCCCGGAGGTCGTGCCCCAGCCCGGCGAGCCCGCCGCGGCGAGTACCGCGACGGCCACGGCCAGGACGCCCAGCACCACCGTGAGCCACGGCCACACCGCCACCGCGACCGGCGAGGTGAGGTCCGTCACCCCCGCGGTGTCCGACGCGCCGGACGTCGCCGCCGGCACCGGGTCGAGCAGCACGGCCAGCGCCGACGCGGCCGCCAGCGCGCCCGCGAGCGCCACCACGACCAGCGCGACCCACCGCGCCACCCGGCCCGCGATGGCCAGCGCGACGCCGCCGGCGACCACGACGAGCGCCGCGGCGGCGACCGCGGGCGCGGCGGTGGTGCCCGGCACGGCGACGTCCACCGTCGGCTCGAGCGCCGTCGAGACCGTCGTGCTCACCCAGGTGGGCGACGCCGTCGCGAGCGTGAGCCCGCCCACCGCGACCACCGACCACACGGCGCGCGAGCGCGCGCGCAGGGGCCCGCGACCCGGCCCGCGGTCCGGCGCCCGCCCGGCGTCGCCGTCGTGCGTGATCCCCGCTGCCTCGTCCATCAGTCCTGCCCGTCCGTCCTGCCCGTCGGTGCCCGCGGCACCGGTCGTCCCCACGGCCCTGCTCGAACCCGCTGCCCTGCTCGAACCCACTGCTCAGAGCGCCCGGAACCGCGCGGCCAGCTGCACCGCGCGCACCGCCGCGGCCGCCTTGTTGCGCGACTCCTCGTACTCGAGCGCGGGCACGGAGTCGGCGACGATCCCGCCGCCGGCCTGCACCCACGCCCGGCCGTCGCGGATGCACGCCGTGCGGATCGCGATGGCCATGTCCATGTTCCCGCCGAAGTCGAAGTAGCCGACCGTGCCGCCGTAGATCCCGCGCGACGCCGGCTCGAGCTCGTCGATGAGGGCGATCGCCCGCGGCTTCGGCGCCCCGGAGAGGGTGCCGGCCGGGAAGGTCGCGCGCAGCGTGTCGAGCGCCGTCGCGCCCGCCCGCAGGCGGCCGACCACGGTGGAGCACAGGTGCATGATGTGGCTGAAGCGGCGGGTGGCCATGAACTCGACCACCTCGACCGACGTCGGCTCGCAGACCTTGACCAGGTCGTTGCGCGAGAGGTCGACGAGCATGAGGTGCTCGGCACGCTCCTTGGGGTCGGCGAGCAGCTCCTCCCCGAGGGCGACGTCCTCCTCCACGGTGGCCCCCCGCGGGCGCGAGCCCGCGATGGGGTAGGTCGTGACGTGGCCGTCGGTCACCTTCACGAGCGTCTCGGGGCTGGAGCCGACGACGGAGAACTCCCGCCCGTCGGGCCCGGTGAGGCGGAAGTAGTACATGTACGGGCTCGGGTTGATGGTGCGCAGCGCCCGGTAGACGTCCAGCGGCGCGGCGGGGCAGTCCAGGCCGAGGCGCTGGGACAGCACCACCTGGAACACCTCGCCGTCACGGATCGCCTCCTGGCCGGCCCGCACGGCGGACTCGAACTCGTCGCGCGTGGAGCGGAACTCCAGCGCCGGCTCGGTCACCTCGTCCGGCCCGCGCAGCACGGTGGGCACCGCGGGGGCCGGCGCGGCGAGGCGCGCCTGCATCGCGTCCAGGCGGGCGACGGCGTCGGCGTGCGCCTCGTCGACGCGCTCGTCGGTGCCGTCCCCGTTGATCGCGTTGGCGATGAGCCAGGCCGTGCCGGAGTGGTGGTCGATCGCCACGAGGTCGGTCGCGAGGCTCAGCGCCACCTCCGGCACCCCGAGCTCGTCCGGGGCGGTCGCCGGCAGCGTCGGCTCCCAGTGCCGCACGACGTCCCACCCGAGGGCACCCGTCAGCCCGCCGGTCAGGGGCGGCAGCCCCTCGACGGGGGGCGTGCGCAGCGCCACGAGCGCGGCGCCGAGCACGTCGACGACGTCGCCCTCGACGGGGATGCCGGCCGGCACGTCACCGTGCCACACGGCCCGCCCGCCGTCGGACGTCAGGGTGGCGCGCGAGTCGACGCCGACGAACGACCACTGCGACCAGCCGCCCGCCGACTCGGCGGACTCGAGCACGAACGTGCCGGGGCGGTCCTGCGCCAGGGTGCGGTACACGCCGACCGGGGTGACGTCGTCGGCCAGCACGCGGCGCACCACGGGGACGACGCGGCGGTCGGCGGCCAGGGCCCGGAACGTCTCGAGACCCGGCCACGTCGTGCCCCACGCCAGGTCCTCCGCCGAGGGGCCCGCGACCGGGCTCCGGGTCGGCGCCGGCCGGGAGGCGGGCGCGGGGGCGGCGGGTGTGACGGCGGGGGTGGTCACCGGTCCTCCTGCGTGTCGTCGGGACGGGTCGTGGTGTCGGTCGTGGTGGTGGTCGTGGAAGCCTGCGTGACGGCGTCGGGGCCGACCACGGCGCCCAGGTCGCCGCCCGCCTCGAAGCAGGTGCGGGCGCCGGTGTGGCACGCGGCGCCGATCTGGTGCACGCGCACGAGCAGGGCGTCGCCGTCGCAGTCCAGCGCGACGGAGCGCACGAGCTGGGCGTGCCCGGACGTGTCTCCCTTGCGCCAGTACTCCTGGCGTGACCTGCTCCAGAACGTCACCCGGCCCTCGGTGAGGGTGCGGCGCACGGCCTCGTCGTCCATCCAGCCGAGCATGAGCACCTCGCCCGAGTCGTGCTGCTGCACGATCGCGGCGACGAGGCCGTGCTCGTCGCGCTTGAGCCGGGCCGCGATCGCGGGGTCGAGGGAGGCGTCGAGGGGTGCACCGGGGAGTGCGGGCGTGGTCACCCGAGCATCTTGACACGTCCGCGGGGCCCCTCGGAGCGGGGTCCGTGCGCGGACGGGGCCGAGCGGGGCCGGGCGGCTCCCGGCGCGGGCCGGGGGCCGCCTCCTCAGCGCGTCTGCGCCACCCAGCTCGCGTGCATCCGGGCGTACACGCCGCCGGCCGCGGCGAGCTCGGCGTGCCCGCCCACCTCGACCACCCGGCCCTCGTCGACCACGACGACGACGTCGCTCGCCTCCGCCGTCGAGAGGCGGTGCGCGATCGTCAGCGTGGAACGGCCCGAGGTGAGCGAGTCGAGCGCCCGGGCGATCCGGACCTCGGCGGCCGGGTCGACGGCCGACGTCGCCTCGTCCAGCACCAGCAGGTCCGGCGCCGCGAGGTAGGCCCGGGCGATCGCGACCAGCTGCCGCTCCCCCGCGCTGAGCGCCTCGCCGCGCTGCCCGACCGGCGTCGCCAGGCCCTGCGGAAGGCCCGCCACCCAGTCCGCGAGGCCGAGGGCGCCGACCGCCTCGGCGACGCGGGCCGCCACGGCGTCCTCGTGCGCGCCCGTCCCGGCGCCCCCGGCCCCGCGGTCGTCGTCCCGCAGCCCGTAGGCGACGTTCTCGGCGACCGTGCCGTCGAAGAGGAAGCCCTCCTGCGGCACCAGGACCACCCGCTCGCGCAGGGACCCGAGGGTGAGGCGACGCAGGTCGACGCCGTCGAGCAGCACCTGGCCCTCGGTGGGGTCCATGAGCCGGGTGACGAGCTTGGCGACGGTCGTCTTGCCCGAGCCCGTCTTCCCGACGACGGCGACCTTGCGCCGTGCGGGGAGCTCGAGGTCCACCCCGTGCAGCACGTCCGGGCCGTCCGGGTAGGCGAAGCGCACCCCGCGCAGCGTGACGGCCGCCGGGCCCCGCGGGCTGGGCACCGCGTCGGCGGACTCGGCCACGTCGACCGGCGTCTCCAGCACGGCGAGCACGCGCCGCCATCCGGCCACCGCGTTCTGCAGCTCGTTGAGGATCTCGGTGGCCTGCTGCACGGGCCCGGTGAACAGCTGCACCAGGAACAGGAACGCGACCACCTGGCCCGCCGTGAGGCCGCCGCCCACTCCGAGGAGGGTGCCGACCACGACCACGACGGCAAGCACCAGGTTGGCGACCAGGACGCCGCTGGAGAACACGGACGACACCAGGAGCTGCGCGCGCGCCTGCGTGGCCCGGGTCTCCTCGATCGCCGCGTCCACGCGCCGACCCGTGCGCCGGGCGACGCCGTAGGCGCGCACCGTCTCGGCGCCCACGACCGCCTCCGAGATCGCCCCGAGCATCGCCCCGACGGCCTGGCGCACCGCCGCGTAGGCCCGGTTGACGGACCCCTGCGCGCGGCGCAGCACGAGGAACAGCGGCACGAAGCACGCCCACACGACGAGGGTGAGCTGCCAGGAGTACACGGCCATGAGCGCCGTGGCGACCAGCACCTGCAGCGTGGAGACGAGGAGCTGGATGCCGCCCCACTGGACGAACAGGGAGATCGTGTCGACGTCGGACGTCACCCGGGACACCAGCGCCCCGCGCCGCTCGGTGCCCTGCGCCAGCGTGGACAGGTCGTGCACGTGCCGGAACGCCTGCACGCGCAGCGCGGCCAGGCCGGCCTCCGTGCGGCGGAACAGCCGCACGTTCACCACGGCGGTGCACAGGCCCGCCACCACGACGGCGCCCGCGGCCAGCCCCGTCAGCAGCGCGACGCGGCCGGCGTCGGGGCCGCCGGCGGCGAGGATCCCGTCGTCGATCGTCCGCTGGACCGCGACGGGCACGACCACGCGCCCCGCGGCGGCGAGCACCGCGAGCGCCAGCGTGACCCACAGGCCGTCGACGATCTGCGGCGAGATCTGCACGCCCCGGCGCAGGGTGGCGAGCACCCCCAGCTCGCTGGCGGCGGCGATGCGCGACTCGCTCACGCGGCCCCCTCCTCGGTCGGGTCGGTGCCGTCCACGGACTCCCCGGCGGCACGCTCGTCGGCGACCTCCCGGGCCCGCCGCGCGGTCTCGCGCTCGTACGCGGTGGCCAGCGCGCGGTAGCCCGGGTCGCGGGCCAGCAGCGCGTCGTGGGGGCCGACGTCGACGACGCGCCCGCCCTCCACGTGCACCACGACGTCGGCCAGCGCGACCGACGACATCCGGTAGGCGACCATCACGACGGTCGTGGCCCGCGTGCCGCCGCCGGCGCGCGCGGCCGACAGGGAACCGAGGATCTCGGACTCGACGCGCGGGTCGACGGCGGAGGTGGCGTCGTCGAGCACGAGCAGCCGCGGCCGGCGCACGAGGGCGCGGGCGATGGCGAGCCGCTGCCGCTGGCCGCCGGACAGGTTGGCGCCGCGCTCCCCGAGGGGCGCGTCGAGGCCGCCCGGGAGGGCGCGCACGACGTCGTCCACCCGGGCGGTCCGCAGCGCGTCCCAGACCGCCGCGTCGTCGGGCGCCCCGGCGTCACCGGGGTCGGCGAGCGTGACGTTCGCGCGCACCGTGTCCTCGAAGACGAAGGTCTGCTGCGTCACGAGGGCGACCTGCGCGGGGACCTCCCCCGGCGCCAGGTCGCGCAGGTCGGCGCCGTCGAGCAGCACCCGGCCGCGCGTGGGGTCGCTGAGGCGGGCCAGCAGCGAGACCAGCGTCGTCTTGCCCGCGCCCGTGCTGCCCACCAGCGCGACGGTGGCGCCCGGCGCGACCTCCAGGTCGACGCCGTCGAGCAGGGTGGCCGTGGTCCCCGCCGCGGGGACGTCCACGCCCACGCCGTCGAGCCGCACCCCGAGGCCGCCGGCCGCCCGGGGCAGGGCGCGCTCCCCCGCCACGAGGGTGACCGGGGCGTCGAGCACGCCGGCGATCCGGTCGTAGCCCACCAGCGCGCGCGGCAGCTCGCCGAGCACCCAGCCGAACGCGCGCACCGGCACCGCCATGACGGTCAGCAGGTAGGCGGCGGTGACGACGTCGCCGGTGTCGACGGCCCCGACGGACGCGCGCCACGTGCCGACGCCGAGCACCACGAGCGTGCCGAGGGACGGCAGCAGCTCGATGGCCGGGTCGAACACCGCGCGCACCGTGCCCACGCGGACGTTGGCGGCCCGCAGCGCGTCGGTACGCTCCGCGAACCGGGCCTCCTCGCGGTCGGCGGTGCCGAGCGACTTGACCAGGAGCGCGCCCTCGAACGACTCGTGCGCGACGTCGGCCACCTCGGCGCGCAGCTGCTGCGCGCGGGTCACGGCCGGCGTCATGTGCCGCTGGAACACGACGTTCGCCGCGACGGCGGCGGGGACCACCAGGAGCGCCGCGACCGCCAGCCACACGTCCACCGCCAGGAGCATCCCCGTGGCGACGGCGATCATGACCACGACGCCGAGCGCGAAGGGCAGCGGGTTGAACACGCCGGTCGCGGCCTCGACGTCGGCGCTCGCCGCCGACAGCAGGCGGCCCGCCGGGTGCGACCGGTGCCAGGACACGGGCAGCCGCAGGTACTGGCCGGACAGCCCGCGCCGGTGGTGCGCCTGGATCGCCGCGAACCCGTAGCCCGCCCAGATGCGGCGCCCCGCCACGCCGAGGGCGAGGGTCAGCGCGACGGCCGCGAGCACGAGCCCGGCCACCCAGATCCGTCCCTGCGCGGCCTGGTCCCCCGCGATGGCGGGCACCACGACCGCGTCGGTGGCCCAGCCGACCGCGCGGCTGACCGCCACGGTCGCCGCGCCGAACACCGCGGAGGCACCCACGGCCAGGACGTACAGGCGCGGCTCGGAGCGCATGCCCCGCCAGACGAGGGTCGCCGAGCGGCGCAGCCGGGACCCGGAGAGCGTGAGCCCCGCGGCGCGGCCCGCGCCCGCGGCCCCGCCCCCCGGGGTGGGACTGCCGCTCATCGACAGCCGCTCATCGACGGACCTCGATGCCCGCGGCCGCCAGGGCGTCCTTGACCTGTCCGATCGTCAGCGCGCCGAAGTGGAAGACGCTGGCGGCGAGCACCGCGTCCGCGCCCGCGCGGGCGGCGGCCACGAAGTGCTCCGGCTCCCCGGCGCCGCCCGACGCCACGAGGGGAACGTCCACCTGCTCGCGCACGGCGGCGAGCATCTCGAGGTCGAAGCCCGCGGTGGTGCCGTCCGCGTCCATGGAGTTCAGCAGGATCTCGCCGGCGCCCAGGTGCCCCGCCCGCGCGGCCCACTCGACCGCGTCGATGCCGGTGCCGCGGCGCCCGCCGTGGGTGGTCACCTCGAAGCCCGACGGCGTGACCGTCCCGCCGGTGACGCGGCGCGCGTCCACCGACAGCGTCAGCACCTGGCGCCCGAAGCGCGCGGCGATCTCCGCGACCAGCTCGGGGCGCGCGATGGCGGCGGTGTTCACGCCGACCTTGTCCGCGCCGGCGCGCAGGAGCCGGTCGACGTCGTCCGTCGACCGCACGCCGCCGCCCACCGTGAGCGGGACGAAGACCTGGTCGGCGGTACGGCGCACCACGTCGACCATGGTGGCCCGGTCGCCCGACGACGCGGACACGTCGAGGAACGTCACCTCGTCCGCGCCCTCGCGGTCGTAGCGCGCCGCGAGCTCGACGGGGTCGCCCGCGTCGCGCAGGTTGGTGAAGTTCACGCCCTTGACGACCCGTCCGTCGTCGACGTCGAGGCACGGGATCACGCGGACGGCCACGGACATGCGGGACTCACCCTTCCTTGCTGTCGGTGCCGGCGGGCTGGTCGCCGGACTTCTTGCCGGGCTTCGATCCCGGCTCGCCGCCGTCGTCGCCCTGGCCCTTGCCGGTGGACTCGGCCTCCGTCACCTGGAAGTGCGCGTCCAGGATGTCCACGACGTAGACCAGGGTCTCGTCGGCGAGGTCGCTGCTGGTGCCACCGTAGCCGAGGCCCGGGGGCACGACGAGCAGCACCTGGGACCCCACGGTCTGCTCCACGAGGCCCTGGTCGAGGCCGTCGACGAGCTGCCCGATGCCGATGGTCGCGGACTGCGGCCGCGTGCCGGCCGACCACGTCGTGTCGAACTGCTTGCCGTCGCTCCACCGCACGGCGGTGAACCGCATCGTGACGACCTGGCCGACCTGCACCTGCGGGCCGCTGCCGCGCAGCAGCGGCTGCACCTGCAGGTCCTCCGGCGGGTCCGCCTTCTTCGGCACCGTGACCTTCGGGGCGCCGCCCGCACCGCGCGCGACGGTCGGCAGGCCGTCCGCGACGGGCACCTCGGCGCCGGAGGCGTGGGTCGGCAGCACGTCGACCACGAGGATCACGGGGACGTCCTGGTCCTCCTCGACGAGCAGCATGCGCGCCCCGACCTTCTGGCCGCGCAGGGTGTCGTAGAGGTTGGAGCCGAGCGACGCCGGCGACATCGTGTACCAGGCCGGCGCGTCGATGTACGTGCTGGAGATGACGGTGCCGTCGCGGCCGTCCTCGGCGTACATGTTCAGCAGCACCGGCTCGCCGTCGACGACCGCGTCGCCCGAGCCCGGCCACACCGTCCGCGCGCCGGGGCGCGTCACGTCGTACGGCTGCTCGTACTCCAGGGCGGGCGGCTCGCCCACCGCGCCCGACACCTGCACGGGCGACGCCGACGGACCCGACGACGGCGCGTCGGCCAGCCCGTCGAGCAGCGACGAGCTGCACCCGCCGAGGACGAGGGAGCCGCCGAGCAGCAGGGCCAGCAGGAGCGTCAGTCGGCGGAGCACCGCGACAGTCTGCCACGATCGACAGTCCCCCGGAGCGACGGTCCGCACGGTCCGGCGTCGAACCGCGCCACCGGCTACATGGACTCGATGAGCCGGTCCACGCGCTCGTCGACGGACCGGAACGGGTCCTTGCACAGCACGGTGCGCTGCGCCTGGTCGTTCAGCTTCAGGTGCACCCAGTCCACGGTGTAGTCCCGGCGCGCCTCCTGCGCGGCGCGGACGAAGTCGCCGCGGAGCTTGGCGCGGGTCGTGGGCGGCGGGACGGCGGTCGACTCGAACACCTCGAGGTCGGTGACCACGCGCTCCACCATCCCGCGGGCGGCGAGCAGGTTGTAGAGCCCCTCGGTGCGGGAGATGTCGTGGTACGCCAGGTCGAGGCGCGCGATGCGCGGGTCGTCCAGCGCCAGGTCGTGCTTGGCCTGGTACCGCTCGATCAGCTTGAGCTTGATCACCCAGTCGAGCTCGCGGTCGACGAGCGACAGGTCGCCCGACTCGAGCGCGCGCAGCCCTCGCTCCCAGAGGTCGAGCACCTGCTTGACGACGGGCGTCGCGCCGGCGTGGCTGTCGACGTGCTCCCGCACGCGGTGGAAGTACTCCCACTGGATGTCGACGGCGGTGGCGGTGCGGCCGTTGGCGAGCTGCACCGGGTGCAGGCCGGTGCGGTCGTGGCTGATCTCGCGGATCGCGCGGATGGGGTTCTCGAGGGACAGGTCGCGCATCGGGACGCCCGCCTCGACGAGGCGCAGCACGAGGTCGGTCGCGCCGACCTTGAGCATCGTCGTGGGCTCCGCCATCGAGGAGTCGCCCACGATGACGTGCAGGCGCCGGTACATCTCGGCGTCCGCGTGCGGCTCGTCGCGCGTGTTGATGATCGGGCGCGAGCGCGTGGTGGCGCTGGAGACCGCCTCCCAGATGTGGTCGGCGCGCTGGGAGAGGCAGTAGACGGCGCCGCGCGGCGTGGCCAGCACCTTGCCGGCGCCCGTGAGCACCTGCCGCGTGATGAGGAACGGCACCAGCACCTCGGACAGGCGGGAGAAGTCGCCCTGCCGGCGCACGAGGTAGTTCTCGTGGCACCCGTAGGAGTTGCCGGCCGAGTCGGTGTTGTTCTTGAACAGGTGCACCTTGCCGGACAGGCCCTCGTGCTCCAGCCGCTCCTGCGCGTCGGCCACGAGGCCCTCGAGGATGCGCTCGCCGCCCCGGTCGTAGGCGACCAGCTGGTGCACGTCGTCGCACTCGGCCGTCGCGTACTCGGGGTGCGACCCGACGTCGAGGTAGAGGCGGGAGCCGTTGCGCAGGAAGACGTTCGACGACCTCCCCCACGCCACGACCTTGCGGAACAGGTAGCGCGCGACCTCGTCCGCGGACAGGCCGCGCCCGTCGTCCGCCGCGCACGTCACCCCGTACTCGGTCTCCAGACCGAAGATCCTGCGGTCCACGACGTTCCCCTCTCCTCGGCCCCGCTCGCCCGTCTCAGTCGCCCGGCTGCTCGAGCAGCCCGGCCAGCGCCGCGCCCTGCAGCCGGCGGAACGCCCGGCGCCGGCCCTCGCGCTCCAGCACCGCCACCTCGAGGCCCGCGGGCGCGATCTCCCGCTCCTCGCCCGGCGCGGAGACGGAGCCGTCGGTCCCGACCGCGCCGAGGGTGCGCACGGCGAGCGCGAGCACCTCCGGCAGCGTCATCCCCTCGTGCCAGGCCTCGCCCACCCGTGCGTTGAGCTGTTCGGCCTGCCCGCCCATGACGACGTGGCCGTGCTCGTCGGCGACGGAGCCGTCGTAGGAGAGCCGGTAGATCTGGTCGGCGGCCGGGGTGGCCCCCACCTCGGCGACGACCAGCTCGACCTCGAGCGGCTTGGACTCCGTGGTGAACACCGTGCCGAGCGTCTGCGCGTACGCGTTGGCGAGGCCGCGCGCGGTGACGTCGGTGCGGTCGTAGGAGTACCCGCGCAGGTCCGCGTAGCGCACGCCGGCGACGCGCAGGTTCTCGAACTCGTTGTACTTGCCGACCGCGGCGAACGCGATGCGGTCGTAGATCTCGGAGATCTTGTGCAGCGCGCGCGACGGGTTCTCCGTGGCGAACGCGATGCCGCCGGAGTAGGCGAGCACGACGACGGACCGGCCTCGGGCGATGCCCTTGCGGGCGAAGTCGGCCCGGTCCTTCATGAGCTGCTCGGGCGAGACGTAGAACGGCATGTTCATGCGCGTGCACCTCCGTGCGCCCCGGGCCGGCCGCCGCCGCCCGCGGGGCGGTCGCCGTGGGCCGCGCGGTGCGCCGCCCCTCGCTCGGCGACGATCCGCTCGACCGTCGCCGCCAGCTCGTCGTCGCCGACCCGGCGCACGCCGTCGGCCGTCACCACGGTCACGACCGGCCAGATCTGTCGCACGGGGTCCGGGCCGCCGGTCGCGCTGTCGTCGTCCGCCGCGTCGTAGAGGGCCTCCACGGCCACCCCGACGGCCGCGTCGGCGTCGAGCCCGGGGCGCCACAGCTTCTTCAGCGCGCCGCGCGCGAAGACCGAGCCCGAGCCCACCGTGTGATGGTCGTGCTCCTCGTACCGGCCGCCGGTGACGTCGTAGCTGAACAGGCGCCCGTACCCGCGGTCGAGGTCGTAGCCGGCGAACAGCGGCACCACCGCGAGGCCCTGCAGGGCCAGGGGCAGGTTGCCGCGGATCATCGTCGACAGGCGGTTGGCCTTGCCGTCGAGGGACAGCAGCGAGCCCTCGATCTTCTCGTAGTGCTCCAGCTCGAGCTGGAAGAGCCGCACGAGCTCGATCGCCACGCCCGCCGAGCCCGCGATCCCGACCACCGAGTAGGCGTCGGCCGCGAAGACCTTCTCCATCTCCCGGCTGGCGATGAGGTTGCCCGCGGTGGCGCGGCGGTCGCCCGCCATGATCACGCCGCGGCCGCCGTCGTCGGTCCCGAAGGTGAGCGCGACGATCGTCGTCGCGTGCGGCGCGAGGCCGTCGGCGGGCGCGCCGCCGGTGCCGGGCCGCCGGCCGGGCAGCAGGTCGGGCGCGTGCCCGGCGAGGAAGTCCACGAACGAGGACGAGCCGGGTCGCAGGAACGCGTCCGGCAGGCGTCCCGAGGTGTCAGCGCTGGTCATGGGCGATCACTGACCGCCCTTCTGGACGAAGCCGCGGACGAACGACTCGGCGTTCGTCTCCAGGACCTCGTCGATCTCCTCGAGGAGGGCGTCCACCTCGGCGTCCCGCTCGGTCGCCGCCGGGGCCACCGGCGCGGGGGTGTCCGCGTCGTCGTCGGGCGTGCGGTCCTCGTGCTGCGGGTTGATCCGTTCCTGACCGGCCATGGTCCGCCTCCTTCGCTGCTGCGGAGCTCCCGACAAGGGCTCCGGGAGAGTCTCGCGACGCCAGCCTATGCGCTGCGGGCGACACTGCGCGGCGACGTCCACGCAGGTTGCGCCCAGGGCGGAACGACTCCACCCGCACGACCGACCCGCAGGCGGTCCGAGGGGCGACCGAGCGGCGGCCGAGGGGCGACCGACGGGCATCGTCGCCGGTCAGCCCGCGGCCGGCCCGCGACCTGCCGACGCCCGGCCGTGGTCCCGTGGACGGCCCGCCCGCGCTCAGCCCTCGCCGCGCAGGCCCTTCAGCAGGGCGGCCGCGTCGGGGCTCGCGTCGAGCAGGGCGCCGATGTGCGCCCGCGTCCCCCGCGCGGGGTCGAGCATCGGCACCCGCTGCAGCGCGGCCGCGCCGGGGACGTCGAAGATCACGGAGTCCCAGCTGGCCGCCGACACCTGGTCGGCGTAGCGCGCCATCACCTCGCCGCGGAACCACGCGCGGGTGTCGGCCGGCGCATGGTGCACGGCGTCGGCCACGCGCTCGTCGTCGACGAGCCGCTCGACGGCGCCCGACGCGACGAGCCGGTGGTAGATGCCCCGCTCGGGGCGCACGTCGGTCCACTGCAGGTCGAGCGCGTGCAGCCGCGGGTGGTCCCAGCTGATCCCGTCGCGCGAGCGCATCCCCTCCAGGAGCCGGCGCTTGGCGACCCACTCCACCTCGCGCGCACAGGTCGCCGGGTCGGTGGCCAGCCGGCTCAGCACCGACCGCCAGCGGTCCAGCACGTCCGCCGTCTCGGCGTCCGGCCCGCCCTCGCCGGCCGCCAGCGCCGCGACCGCGCGCGCCACGACGTCGGCGTACGCCTCCTGGACCTGCAGGGCCGTGAGCCGCCGGCCGTCCGCGAGCTCGAGCGCCTCCGTCAGGCTCAGGTCGCGCGAGACCCGCTGCACGTCCGCCACCGGGTCCGCGAGGCGCAGGGCGGCGAGCTCGGCCCGCGCCGGCACGCCCGCCTCCGCGAGCTCGTCCAGGTGCTCCAGCACCCACAGCACGAGGGACGTGGTGCCGAGCTTGAGGAACGTCGCCACCTCGAACAGGTTGGCGTCGCCGATGATGAGGTGCAGGCGGCGCCAGCGGGTGCGGTCGGCGTGCGGCTCGTCGCGGGTGTTCACGATGGGCCGACGCAGGGTGGTCTCCAGCCCCACCTCGGCCTCGATGTAGTCCGCCCGCTGCGAGATCTGGAAGCCCGCCTCGGCCCCGGTCGGGCCGATGCCCACGCGGCCGGAGCCGGAGAACACCTGGCGGGTCACGAGGAAGGGCGTGAGCAGCTCGACGAGCGTGCCGAACGGCAGCGCCCGGTCCACCAGGAAGTTCTCGTGCGTGCCGTAGCTGGCGCCCTTGCCGTCCACGTTGTTCTTGTAGAGCACGACCTCGCCGCCGGGCACCTCCGCGAGGGAGCGCACCGACGCGAGCATGACCCGCTCCCCCGCCACGTCCCACAGCACGCCGTCGCGCGGCCCCGTGACCTCCGGGGAGGAGTACTCCGGGTGCGCGTGGTCCACGTACAGGCGCGCGCCGTTGGTGAGGATGCAGTTCGCCGCGCTCGGGTCGTCGTAGTCCTCGACGGACGGGCGCTCGACCTCCTCCGGCTGCTGCCGGGCCGCGCGGCCCGCGGACCGGCCCCGCGCCGAGGCGCCGGGCGTGCCGGCCGCGGAGGCGACCTGGGCGGAGGCGGGCGTGCCGCCCCCGGTGCCGACCGGGCCGGACGGCGCGGGGCGGGACGGGTCGTCGGTGAGGAGCGACGGGTGCGCGGACGCGCGCTGCAGGTGGAACCCGCGGGCGTCCTGCAGGGGGTCCTCGTCGTCGTAGTCCCAGCGCGCCGGCGGCCGCGCGCCCGCGCTCGCCACGAGGGCGCGGTACGTCATGACTACCTGCGAGCTCATGAGCATCGGGTTGGCCATCGGCCGCCCCGGTGCCAGCACGCCGTACTCGGTCTCGATCCCCATCACGCGACGAACGCTCACGCCACCACCCTAGGTGGCCCCGGACGAGATCGAGGTACCCGTCCCGAAGTCGACCGCGGCGGGTCGACCTCGGGACGGGTACCTCGATCACGCGGTCCGTCGGGAGCGGGCCGGGCTACAGGTACTGCCCCGTGCTGGTCACCGTGTCGATGGTGCGAGGAGCGCCGTCGCCGCCCTTCTTCTGGACGATCGTGCGGATGAAGACGATGCGCTCGCCCTTCTTCCCGCTGATCCGCGCCCAGTCGTCGGGGTTGGTGGTGTTCGGCAGGTCCTCGTTCTCCTTGAACTCGTCGACGCACGCCGACAGCAGGTGCTCCACCCGGATGCCCCGCTGCCCGGTGGCGAGGAGGTCCTTGATCGCCGACTTCTTGGCGCGGTCCACGACGTTCTGGATCATCGCGCCGGAGTTGAAGTCCTTGAAGTACAGGGTCTCCTTGTCCCCGGACGCGTAGGTGACCTCGAGGAACTGGTTCTCCTCGTCCTCGGAGTACATGCGCTCGACGACGCTGCGGATCATGGCGCCGATCGCCTCGGTCTGGCTGCCGCCGTGCTCGGCGAGGTCGTCGGGGTGGATCGGCAGCGCCGGGGTGAGGTACTTGCCGAAGATCTCGGTGGCGCCCTCGGCGTCGGGCCGCTCGATCTTGATCTTCACGTCCAGGCGGCCGGGTCGCAGGATCGCGGGGTCGATCATGTCCTCGCGGTTCGAGGCGCCGATGACGATGACGTTGTCGAGGCGCTCGACGCCGTCGATCTCGGCGAGCAGCTGCGGCACGATCGTCGTCTCGACGTCCGAGGAGAGGCCGGTGCCGCGGGTGCGGAACAGGGACTCCATCTCGTCGAAGAACACGACGACGGGGGCGCCCTGGGTCGCCTTCTCGCGGGCGCGGGCGAAGATCAGGCGGATGTGCCGCTCGGTCTCGCCGACGTACTTGTTGAGCAGCTCGGGGCCCTTGACGTTGAGGAAGTAGCTCTTCGCTGCCGGGTCCCCGCCCCGCGTGGACGCGACCATCCCCGCGAGCGAGCTCGCCACGGCCTTGGCGATGAGCGTCTTGCCGCACCCGGGCGGGCCGTACAGCAGCACGCCCTTGGGCGGGCGCAGCCCGTGCTCGCGGAACAGGTCGGGGTGGCTGAACGGCAGCTCGACGGCGTCGCGGATCTGCTCGATCTGCGGCCCGAGGCCCCCGATGTCCTCGTAGGCGATGTCCGGGACCTCCTCGAGGACGAGCTCCTCGACCTCGGACTTGGGCACCACCTCGTAGACGAACCCGCTGCGCACGTCGACGGTCAGCGCGTCGCCGACGCGCAGCGCCGCGTCGGCGACCGACCCGGCGAGACGCACGACGCGCTCCTCGTCGGCGCGGCCGACCACCAGCACGCGCTCGGTGTCGAGGACCTCCTTGACGGTGACCAGCTCGCCGGTGCGCTCGTAGCCGCCGGCCTCGACCACCGTCATGGCCTCGTTGAGCTTGACCTCCTGGCCGGGGCGCAGCGCCTCGACGTCGAGCCCCGGGCTCGACTGGACGTGCATCTTGCGGCCGGCGGACGAGATGTCGACCGAGCCGTCGTCGTGCGCGGCGAGGAACGTGGCGTACGTCCCCGGCGGCTTGGCGAGCTCGTCGATCTGGCCCTTGAGCTCGACGATCTGGTCGCGCGCGGCGCGGAGCGCCTCGGCGAGCCGCTCGTTCTTCGCGGCGAGGAGGGCGAGCTGGGCGTCGTGGCTCGGTCCGGTCGGCAGCCCCGACGAGTCCGGGCGGACAGGGTTGTCGGTCATCGCATCCCCTCTCGTGCGGCCCGGGTGGTCACCTGCCCGGGCGGGAAGACGCCCCCGGAGTACAGCACCCTAGACATCAACGCCGACGTCCGGGGGTTCATTTCACGGAGCGGTCGCGACGTCGCCCGACCGAGACCTGACGGTGACCGGGCCGTGACCCGCCGCGCCCCTCGACGGGGGCACGGCGGGTCGTGGCGGTCCGACGGGGCTCAGCCCTCGGCGGGCGCGTCGCCGGCGGGCACCGCCGCCTCGGGAGCGACGGCGTCCGGGGCGACGCCGAGGTCGCGGCGCACGCGCCGGATCTTCTTGTCCGACACGGCGCGCTCGCCCAGCTCCTCCTCGGACCACTCGGCGTCGGGCGCGGGGTACGAGCCCTTGGCCGGCCGGCGGGTGCGCTCCGGCGGGACGACGCCGTCGGCGAGCCGCCGGGCCGTGACGAGGAAGCCCGTGTGTCCGATCATCCGGTGCTGCGGGCGCACCGCGAGGCCTTCCAGGTGCCAGCCGCGCACCATCGACTCCCACGCCTGCGGCTCGGCGAACCGGCCGTCGGCGCGCAGGTCCTCCGCGGTCCGCGAGAGCTGGGTGGCGGTCGCGACGTAGCAGATCAGCACGCCGCCGGGCACGAGCGCCTGCGCGACCGGGTCGACGTTCTCCCACGGCGCGAGCATGTCGAGCACCACGCGGTCCACGGTGCCGGGCTCGGCGACGGTGGGCAGCACGTCGGCCAGGTCGCCGATCGACAGGCGCCAGGCCGGGTGCTCGCCGCCGAAGAACGACTCGACGTTGCCGCGCGCGATCGCGGCGAAGTCCTCGCGCCGCTCGATGGAGTGCAGCTCGCCGGCGTCGCCGACGGCGCGCAGCAGGGACATCGTCAGCGCGCCCGAGCCGACGCCCGCCTCGACCACGCGCGCGCCCGGGAAGATGTCGGCCATCTGCACGATCTGGCCGGCGTCCTTCGGGTAGACGACGGCGGCGCCGCGCGGCATCGACAGGACGTAGTCGCTCAGCAGGGGCCGCAGCGCCAGGTACTCGATGCCCGCCGTGTTGGTCACGACCCATCCCTCGGGGCGGCCGATGAGGTCCTCGTGGCGGAAGTAGCCCTTGTGGGTGTGGAACGTGCCGCCGGGCTTCAGCGTGATGGTGTGCAGGCGACCCTTGGGGTCGGTCAGCTGGACCCGGTCCCCCTCGCGCAGCGGGCCGCGGCGCAGGTCGGCACCGGTGGCCGTCGGCGCGGCGTCGCCGGTCGGCGTGGCGGTCGGCTCGGCGGTCGGTCGGGTCTCGGGCGCGGCAGGATCGGCGGGAGTCACGACGCGCGAGTCTACCGGCCGCCCTCCCGCGCCCTCCCCCGCGCTACCGGCGCAGCGCGGCGGCGACGCGCGCGACGTCGAGCACCCCGGTGACGCGGCCGCCCTCGACCACGGGCACGACGCGCGCCCCCGAGGAACCGTGCGCCAGGCGGTCGAGCAGGGCGTCCCCCTCGAGGTCGGGCGTGACCGCCGAGCCCGGCGGGAACGGCACGACGACGGCCTCCACCGGGGTCAGGTCCGCGCGGGCGGCGGGGACGTTCGCGACGGCGGCCGGGTCCACCCAGCCGACCGGCTCGCCGGCCGGGCCGACGACCGCCACGACGACGCCCGGGTTCCGGGCCGCGGCCGCGGACACGCCCGCGACCGTGGTGGCGACGGGCACCGCGACGGCCGGCACCGCGAGGCCGCGCGCGGAGAGCGTCGCGACCCGGGCGCGGGCCTGCGCGCCCTTGATCGCGTCGCCCGCGCCGGACCACAGGAACGCGCCGATCAGCGCTCCCCACACGACCATCACCCAGGAGGGCCGCCGGCCCTCGAGCAGGGGCCACAGGAGCGCCCACGCGAGCACGGCGACGGCGACGGCGCGCCCGACCCAGCCCGCGGCGAGCGTGCCCCGGGACCGGGAGCCGGTCGCGCCCCACACGATCGACTCGAGGATCTGGCCGCCGTCCAGCGGCAGCCCGGGCAGGAGGTTGAAGAACCCGACGAACGCGTTGGAGAACGCCCCGGCGAGCAGCAGCGCGGCCGGCACGGTCCCCGCGGTCGGCTGCAGCTGGAAGGCGACCCAGAACGCCCCCGCCAGGACGAGGTTGGTCAGCGGGCCGACGACGGCCACCAGCGCCCCGTCGAGCGGGCGGGCCCCCGCCCCGGTGTACGCCGTGTGGCCGCCCCAGAGCGTCAGGGCGAGCTCCGTGACCTGGTGCCCGCGCCGGCGGGCGACGAGCGCGTGCGCCACCTCGTGCAGGAAGACGGACGCGAACAGCAGCAGCACGAACGAGAACGCGACGACGAGGACGCCCGTCGTCGGCATGTGCGGCGCGAACCACGTCCGGACCGAGGGCGCGAACACCAGGGTGAGGACGACGGCGCCGAGGAACCACGAGGGGGTGACGAGGACCGGCGCGCCCGCGATGCGGCCGACCACCCATCCCCGGGAGCGAGAGGTCACCCCGCCAGGCTATCCGGCGTCGGCCGCCGCCCGGGTCGCCGGCCACGGCTCCGCGCCCCTCGTGCCGCTCGGGACCCGTCCGGTCCCTGCGGACCCCGTCGTGTCCCCGGCCGACCGTAGGGTGGCGCGCATGACGACGACCGCCGCCCCCGACGTGCCCGACGCGTCGTCGGCGGCCGAGGTCCGGACGCCGGCGCTGTCGCCGTCACGCGCGAGCGATTTCATGCGCTGCCCCCTGCTGTTCCGGCTGCGCGTGGTCGACCGGCTGCCCGAGCCGCCGTCGTCGGCGGCCGCGCGCGGCACGCTCGTGCACGCGGTGCTCGAGCGCCTGTACGACGCGCCGGTCGGCGAGCGCACGCCGGAGGCGGCCGAGGCGCTGCTGCCCGTGGAGTGGGACCGCCTCGTCGAGGCGGAGCCGCGGTACGCCACCCTGTTCGACGCCGACGGGGACGCCGCGGGGACCACGCCCGAGCAGTGGATCGCCCGCGCCCGCCGGCTGGTGGGCACCTACTTCACCCTGGAGGACCCGAACCGGCTGGAGCCCGAGGCACGCGAGCTGCGGGTGGAGACCGCCCTCGACGGCGGCCCGCTGCTGCGCGGGATCGTGGACCGCCTCGACGTCGCCCCCGGCGGCGCCATGCGGGTGGTCGACTACAAGACCGGGCGCGCGCCCGGGCCCGGCTTCGAGGCCGGCGCCCTGTTCCAGATGCGGTTCTACGGGCTGGTGCTCTGGCGCGAGCGCGGCGTGCTGCCGCGAATGCTGCAGCTGCTGTACCTGGGCGACGGGCAGGTGCTGCGGGCGCAGCCGGACGAGCACGAGCTCGAGGCCACGGCGACCAAGGTGCGCGCCCTCTGGACGGCCGTCCAGGACGCCGCGCGCACCGGCGACTGGCGCCCGCGTCGCAGCCGGCTGTGCGGCTGGTGCGCGCACCGGTCGGTGTGCCCGGAGTTCGGCGGCACGCCGCCGGTGATCCCGGCGGGCGCGCTGCGCGCCCGCCTCGGGGTCGAGCCCGAGGCGGGCGCCCGGCCCGACGAGGAGTCCGTCAGCGGCTGAGGTCGAGGACCTCGCCGGCGCCGATGCGCGCGATGGTGGCCACGTCGACGGCCTCCAGCGACGACGCCCGGCTGAGCCCGTCCAGCTGCGGCACGGGCACCACGGCCTCGACGCCGAGGGTCGTCACACCGGCCGCGCGGGCCGACGCGATCCCGGTGGGCGAGTCCTCGATGGCGACGCACGCGGCCGGGTCGACGCCCAGGCGCTCGGCGGCGACCAGGTAGGGCTCGGGGTCCGGCTTGCCGCGCTCCACCTGGTCGCCCGTGACGAGGGTGACGAACGCGCCCGCGGGCCCGCGCGAGACGACCTCCTCGGCCAGCTCCGCGTAGCTCATCGTCACCAGCGCGCAGGGCACGCCGGCCTCGGCGAGACCCGTGAGCAGCTCGAGCGCCCCCGGCTGCCACGGCACCCGCACCCGCACCTGCTCGACGACGCGGCCCAGGAGCCGCCGGACGATCGCGTCGACCGGGAGGTCGACGCCACCCTGGTCCCGCAGGATCTGGGCGGAGACCGTCAGCGCGTTGCCGACGAGCTGAAGCGCCTGCTCGTGGCTCCACGTGCCGCCGTGCTCGGCCACGAGCTCGTGCTCGGCCTCGATCCAGTACGGCTCGGTGTCGACGAGGGTCCCGTCCATGTCCCACAGGACGGCCGCGGGGAGGGTCTGCTCGGGGGTCTGGGGGGCGGGGGCGAGGGTCTCGGGCACCCGTCCATCGTACGGACCGTGGGCCGCGCGCCGGCCGTCGGGGTCCCGTGAGCCCGCCCACGCGACCCGACCGCCGGCGCAGCCCCGTGCCGTGGACGTGCTGTATACGCTGGACGAATGACGACCGAGCCGGAGCCCACCGGGCGCCACGCCGCACGGCAGACCGTGATGATCGCCGCGTTCGAGGGGTGGAACGACGCCGGGAACGCCGCCACGGCGGCGCTCGGGCACCTGGCCGAGGTCTGGGACGCCCACGAGGTGCGCGAGCTCGACCCCGAGGACTACCACGACTTCCAGGTGAACCGGCCGGTCATGGAGACGGGGCCCGACGGCGAGCGGACCATCATCTGGCCCAGCACCACCGTCTCGGTCGCGGAGCTGCCCGACCGCACGGTGGTGCTGGTGCACGGCATCGAGCCGTCGTTCCGGTGGCGGTCGTACTGCGCGGAGCTGCTGGACCTCGCGGCGGAGCTCGGCGTGCGCACGGTCGTGACGCTGGGCGCCCTGCTGGCGGACGTCCCGCACACGCGCCCCATCCCGATGACGGCGACCACGGAGAGCGACGGCATGCAGGCCGTGCTCGACGTCGAGCCGAGCACGTACGAGGGCCCGACGGGCATCGTGGGCGTGCTGCAGCACGAGGCCGACCGCCGCGGCTTCCAGGCCGTGTCCCTGTGGGCCGCGGTGCCGCACTACGTGGCGAACCCGCCGTCGCCCAAGGCCACGCTCGCGATCCTCACCCGGGTGGAGGAGCTGATCGCCGCGACCGTCCCTCTGGGCGACCTGCCCGAGGACGCCGAGGCGTGGCAGCACGGCGTCGACGAGCTGGCCTCGGACGACGCCGAGATCGCCGAGTACGTGCAGCAGCTGGAGGAGGCGAAGGACACCGCCGACCTGCCGGAGGCGACCGGGGAGGCGATCGCGCGGGAATTCGAGCGCTACCTGCGCCGGCGGGACGTCGGCGGGGACAAGGGCGACCGCGGCGACCGGGGCGGCGACAAGGGCTGACGCCGGCCCCCGGCCTTCGCCGCGGACGTCAGAGGCGGACGCCGAGCAGGGCGTTGACCGCGCGGGCGAGCACGCCCGGCGCGCCCTCCTGGTCGGCGGAGGTGTCCCGGCCGGGCGCGAGCGCGAGGTCGGCCCACACGTCGACGGCCGCGAGCGCGGCCGGCCCGTCCAGGTCCTGGGCGAGAGCGGCACGCAGGGCGTCGAGGGTGGCGGTCGCGTCGGGGCCGCCGTTGCCGGACACGGCCGTGCGCCACCGCTCGAGGCGCGCGACGCCGGCGGCCAGGTCGGCGTCCGTCCACTCCCACTCGGTGCGGTAGTGGTGGGCGAGCAGGGCCAGGCGGATCGCCATCGGGTCGACGCCGTCACGCCGCAGCGCGGAGACGAACACCAGGTTGCCCCGCGACTTGCTCATCTTCTCGCCCTGGTAGGCCACCAGCCCGGCGTGCACGTGCACGCGTGCCCCGCCGCCGCCCAGTAGGCGGTCGTGGGACGTCGACATCTCGTGGTGCGGGAACAGCAGGTCCGCTCCCCCGCCCTGCAGGTCGAACGGCAGGCCCAGGCCGTCGCGGGCGATGACCGCGCACTCGATGTGCCAGCCCGGCCGCCCCGTGCCCAGGGACGCGCCGTCCCAGGCGGGCTCGCCCGGGCGCTCGCGCCGCCACAGCAGCGGGTCGAGCGGGTCCTTCTTGCCCTCGCGCCGCGGGTCGCCCCCGCGCTCGGCGAACAGGGCCGTCATCGCCTCCGGGGCGAGGCGGGCGACCGCGCCGAAGTCGGGGTCGGCGGACAGGTCCGCGTACACGTCGCCCAGGCCGGGGTCGTCCCCGCCCGCGCCGGGCTCGTTCGGGACGCGGTAGGCCGCGCCGTCCGCCAGCAGCCGCTCGACCGCCTCGACCACGGCGGGGACGGACTCGACCGCGCCGGTCCAGGTCGCGGGCGGCACCATGCCGAGCGCGGTCATGTCCTCGCGGAAGAGCGCCACCTGGTCGGCGGCCAGGTCCCGCCAGTCCACGCCGGTGGCGGTGGCCCGCTCCAGCAGCGGGTCGTCGACGTCGGTGACGTTCGAGACGAAGGTCACGGCCTTCCCGGCGTCGAGCCACGCGCGGTGCAGCAGGTCGAACGCCAGGTAGGTGTTCGCGTGCCCGAGGTGGGTCGCGTCGTAGGGCGTGATGCCGCAGACGTAGTAGCGGGCGGTGTCGCCGGGCGCCGGGTCCACGAGCCGGCCCGTGGTGCTGTCGTGCACCCGGACGAGGGTGCGGCGGCCGTCGGCCGGGGCGGGGAGCTCAGGGATCTGGGGGGCGGGCCAGGAACGCACGGGCCCAGGCTACCGGGCGTCTCACCCGGTCAGGTCACCCCGTCCGCCGGGGCAGCCGTCAGACGGCGGTGCCGCCCATGGGCGTGAGGACGCCGGTCAGCAGGAGCACGACCACCACGGCCGCGAGCCCGAGGCGGTACCAGACGAACGGCATGAACGAGTGCGTGGTGATGAGCTTGAGGAAGCCGATGATCACGATGTACCCGACGACGAACGCCACCAGCGTCGCGATGAGCGTCGCGCCCGCCCCGGGCGCCCCGGGCGCCGGGGTCTCGCCGACGGACTTGCCGAGCTGGTAGAAGCCGGACAGCAGCACGGCGGGCACGGCCAGCAGGAACGAGTAGTCCGCGGCGGCCTTGCGGGTGAAGCCCATGAGGAGCCCGGCCGTGATGGTGCCGCCCGAGCGCGACACGCCCGGGATGAGCGCGAGCGCCTGGGCGAAGCCGAAGCCGATCGCCCGCTTCGGGGTGAGCTCGTCGAGCCGGCGGGTGCGGCGGCCGATCTTGTCGGCCCAGCCGAGCAGCAGGCCGAAGACGACCAGCGTCGTGACGGTGATCCAGAGGTTGCGCAGGTACGTCTCGATCGCGTCCTGGAAGAGCAGGCCGAGCACGCCGATCGGGATGGAGCCCAGCGCGATGAACCAGGCCATGCGCGCCTGGGAGTCGTGCGCGCCGAACCGCGCGGCCCAGTCGCGGCCGTGGGCGCCCACGAGGGACCTCCACCACGCGACGCAGATGTCCCGGATGGTCCGGCGGTAGTAGAGCAGCACCGCGGCCTCGGTACCGATCTGGGTGATGGCGGTGAACGCCGCGCCGGGGTCGTCGCCGCCGAGCAGCTCACCGACGATGCGCAGGTGCGCGCTCGAGGAGATCGGCAGGAACTCGGTCAGGCCCTGGACCAGGCCCAGCAGGATCGCTTCCCAGGCATTCACGGGCGGTCACACTACCCGGACCAGCGATGTTTCCCGGTAGCGTGACCCGCCATGGAGCGTCGTCAGGTGGGCCGTACGGGTCTGCGCGTGTCCGAGCTCGGCCTGGGGACGATGACCTGGGGTCGGGACACCGACGACCTGGACGCGGCGGAACAGCTCCGCGACTTCGTCGACGCCGGCGGGAGCCTCGTCGACACGGCCGCGACGTACGGCGACGGCGACGCGGAGCGCCTCATCGGGTCGCTGCTCGACGGCAAGGTCTCGCGCGACGAGCTGGTGCTGTGCACCAAGGGCGGCGTACGGGCCGGCCGGTCGGGCGCCCGGGTCGACGCCTCCCGCGCGGGCCTCCTCGCGGACCTGGACGCGTCCCTGGAGCGCCTCGGCACCGACCACGTGGACCTGTTCCTCGTCGCCTGCCCCGACCCGGCGACGCCGCTGGCCGAGACGGTGTCCGCGCTGCGCCTGGCGGTGTCGTCGGGGCGGGCGCGCTACGTCGGCCTCGCCAACCACCCCGCCTGGGCCGCCGCCCGCGCCGCGACGCTCCTGGAGCCCGACGGCACCGGCCTGAGCGCCCTGGAGCTCGAGTACTCGCTGCTGCAGCGCGGCGCCGAACGGGACGTGGCCCCCGCCGCCGACGCCCTCGGCCTGGGGCTGCTCGCGTGGTCGCCCCTCGGGCGAGGCGTGCTCACCGGCAAGTACCGGCGGGCCATCCCGGCGGACTCCCGCGCAGCGTCCGCGCACCTGGCCGCCTTCGTCGACCCGTACCTCGACGGGGCGGCGTCGTCCGTCGTGGAGGCCGTGGCCACCGCCGCCGACGGTCTGGGACGGGCCCCCCTCGAGGTGGCGCTGGCCTGGCTGCTCGCCCGCGACACCGTCGCGAGCGCGATCGTCGGTGCCCGCACACCCGCCCAGCTCAGGGCGTCCCTGTCGGCCCTCGACCTCGACCTTCCGGGCGAGGTGCACGCCGCGCTCGACGACGTCTCCGCCCCGGAGATCGGCTACCCCGAGCGCTGGTAGGCCTGCCCGGGCGGCTCCGTCCCGACGGACCCGCCCGCCGTCGACCCGGTCAGCCCCGGGCCCTCCAGGTCCGTGTCGAGGTCCGCGTCGAGATCGGCGTCCAGGTCTTCCTCGCCGTCCTCGTCGTCGTCCTCGTCGTCGCCGTCGTCGTCGCCGTCGTCCAGGAAGAACGGCGTCACCTCCGAGTACACCTGCGCCAGGGCGTCCTCGTAGACCTCGAACGCGTCGGCCAGGACCTCGTAGGCGTCGTCGACCGCCGGGTCGTCGTCACCCCTGCGGGTCGACACCGCGTGGTAGTGCGCCTCCAGTGCGGCGACGAAGCGGTCCAGCGCGGCACGCGGGTCAGCGGTCATGCTCTGACGGTAGCGCCCCGAGGGGCACAATGGGCAGACGAATACCGCCCGCGAGCACTTCGGGAGGACGACGGATGGCTTCGACCTCGTCGACCACGCAGGAAGGCGGACGCCGCGACGCGACGTCCGCCTGGCGCAAGCACGGACAGTACGAGTTCCGCGTGCTGACGATCGACCGGGACACCAGCGTCCCGGACGCGCGCAAGATGCTCACCGACGAGGCCGAGTACGGCCGGTGGGAGCTGGCGCGCACCCGCCTCTACATCGGCGGCGAGCGCCGGGTGTGGCTGCGCCGCAAGATCATCAAGGTGACGCCGACGTACTGACCCGGCCGCGCACCGGCCGAGGGAGTGCCCATGGTCGCCACGTTCCGCAAGTCGCGCCCGCACGCGCCGCCCGGGTTCTTCGCCACCGAGGCGGCCGGGCTGCGCTGGCTCGCCGTGCCGGGAGGCCCGCGCGTCGCCCGGGTCCTGGACCTCGGCCCGGACCACCTCGACCTCGAGCGGGTCCCGGCGGCCCACCCGACCCCCGACGCGGCGCGCGACCTCGGCCGCCGCCTCGCGGTGCTCCACCGCGCCGGCGCCGCCGGGTTCGGGGTGCTGCCGCCGGGCGCCGACGCGGGCTGGTTCGGTCCACTCGGCGACCCCCTGCCCCTGGTCGCCGGGACGTGGGGCGACTGGCCCGCGTTCTACGCCCACGCCCGGCTGCGGCCCGTCGTCGCGCAGGGCCGCGAGCGCGGCGTGCTCGACGCGGACGACGCGGCCGCCGTCGAGCGGGTGTGCGGGCGCCTCGGCGCCCTCGCCGGCCCCGCCGCCCGGGAGGGTCCCGCGCGGGTGCACGGAGACCTGTGGTCCGGGAACGTGCTGTGGGCCCCCGGCCCCGCGGGCACGGCCGAGGCCGTGCTCATCGACCCCGCGGCGCACGGCGGGCACCGCGAGGCCGACCTGGCGATGCTCGCGCTCTTCGGGGCGCCGCACCTGGGCCAGGTCGTGGCCGGGTACGACGCGGCGAGCCCCCTGGCGCCGGGGTGGCAGGGCCGGGTGGCCCTGCACCAGCTCTACCCGCTCGCCGTGCACGCCGTGCTCTTCGGCGGCGCGTACGTGGACCGCACGCGGCAGCTGCTGGCCCGGCTCGGCAGGTGAGGCGCCGGGCCGGCCCGCAGGCCGCGCCGCCTCAGCAGGTGCGCAGCAGGCGGTCCAGCACGCGGGTGCCGAAGCGCAGCGACTCGGTGGGCACGCGCTCGTCGACGCCGTGGAACATGCCGGAGAAGTCGAGGTCCGCGGGCAGGCGCAGGGGCGCGAACCCGTAACCGGTGATGCCGAGGCGCGAGAGGGACTTGTTGTCCGTGCCGCCCGAGAGCGTGTAGGGCAGCACCGCCGCGCCCGGGTCCTCGGCGAGCAGCGAGGCGACCATCGTGTCGACGAGGTCGCCGGAGAACGGCACCTCGAGCGCCGTGTCCTGGTGGATGGGCTCCACCCGGACGGTGGGCCCGGCCAGCTCGCGCAGCGTGGCCATGCCCTCCTCCTCGTGCCCGGGGAGCAGGCGCACGTCCACGGTGGCCTCGGCCCGGCCCGGGATGACGTTGGCCTTGTAGCCCGCCTCGAGCTGGGTCGGGTTGGACGTGTGGCGCACGGTGGCGCCGACGAACCGGGCCGCCGGGCCCAGCGCCGCCACCAGGGCGTCGATCGCGGCCGGGTCCTCGCCGTCGTACCGCAGACCCGTGAGGTCGGCCACGCCGCGCAGCAGGCGCTCGACCGTCGGGGTGAGCGTGTACGGCCACCGGTGCTGACCGATCCGCGCGACGGCCGCGGCGAGCTCGGTGACCGCGTTCTCCTCGTTCACCTGGGAGCCGTGCCCGGCGCGACCGTCGGCGACGAGCCGCAGCCACGCGAGCCCCTTCTCCGCCGTCTGCAGCAGGTACGCCCGGCGGCCGCCCACCTCCACCGAGAAGCCGCCCACCTCGCTGATCGCCTCGGTGGCGCCCTCGAAGAGCTCCGGGCGGTGCCGCACGGCCCACTGCGCGCCCTGCACGCCACCGGCCTCCTCGTCGGCGAAGAAGGCGACGACAACGTCACGAGCCGGGCGGCGGCCCTCCCGGGCCATCTGCCGCACGACCGACAGGATCATGGCGTCCATGTCCTTCATGTCGACGGCGCCGCGGCCCCACAGGAGCCCGTCGATCTCCTCGCCGCCGAACGGGTCGACCGTCCAGTCCTCGGCCGCCGCGGGGACGACGTCGGTGTGCCCGTGCAGCACCAGCGCCGGCCGCGTCGGGTCGGTGCCCTCGAGCCGGGTCACGACCGACGTGCGGCCGGGGGCGGCCTCGAACACGTCCACCTCGAGGCCCACCTCCGTGAGCAGGGCGGCGACGTGCTCGGCGGCCCGCCGCTCCCCCGGGCCCTCGCCGTTGCCGTAGTTGGAGGTGTCGATGCGCAGCAGGTCCTGGCAGATCCGCACCACCTCGTCCTCGGCGGCGGGCACGGGCTGGAGGCTCAGGGGCTCAGTGGTCACGGGCACACCGTACCCAGCCCGCCGCCGACGCGGGCTCAGCCGGCCAGGCCCCGGCGCGCCAGCAGCGGGTCGATCCGCGGGTCGCGTCCGCGCAGCTCGCGGAACGACGTCAGCGGGTCCTGGGACCCGCCGCGGGCGAGCAGGCGACGGCGGAAGGCCTCGCCGTTCTCCCGCGTCAGCCCGCCGTTCTCGCGGTACCACTCGACGGTGTCGGCGTCGAGCACCTCCGACCAGATGTACGAGTAGTAGCCCGCCGCGTAGCCGCCGCCGAACACGTGGTTGAAGTAGGTCGTGCGGTACCGCGGCGGGACGGCCGGGAGCGCGACCCCCGCGTCCGCGAGCGCCTTCGCCTCGAAGTCGAGCACCTCGTCGACCGACGTCGGGACCTCCTCGGGGGTCACCAGGTGCCACGCCTGGTCGAGCAGCGCGGCGGCGAGGTACTCCGTCGTGGCGAACCCCTCGCCCCACTGCCGCGACGCGAGCATGGTCTCGACCCACGCGGCCGGCAGCGGCTCGCCGGTGGCGTGGTGCACGGCGTAGGAGCGCAGCACCTCGGGCTCCCACGCCCACATCTCGTTGACCTGCGACGGGTACTCCACGAAGTCCCGCGGCACCTCGGTGCCGGACTGCGAGGGGTAGCGCACGTCGGACAGCAGGCCGTGCAGGGCGTGACCGAACTCGTGGAACAGGGTGATGACCTGGTCCCAGAGCAGCAGCGTGGGCTCGCCCGCCGGCGGCTTGACGATGTTGAGGTTGTTGACCACCACGGGGCGCTGCCCGAGCAGGTGGCTCTGGTCGACGAGGTTGTTCATCCAGGCCCCACCGCGCTTCGAGGCCCGCGTGTACCAGTCGGCGAGGAACAGCCCCAGCCCCGTGCCCGGCTCGCCGGGCTCCTCGGAGTCGAAGACCTCGAAGACCCGCACGTCCGGGTGGTAGCCGACGAGGTCGGTGCGCTCGGCGAAGCTCAGGCCGAACAGGAGGCCCGCGGCGCGGAAGACGCCGTCGTGCACGACGCGCTCCAGCTCCAGGTAGGGCCGCAGCAGGGCGTCGTCCAGCGCGTACCGCTCCTGGCGCACGCCCTCGGCGAGCCGCGCCCAGTCCGACGCCCGCAGCCCGGCGCCGGGGTCGGTCCGGTGGAGCAGGGCGGTCAGCTCCGCCTCCTCGGCGCGCGCGTTCGCGACGGCCGGCGGGGCGAGCCGTCCCAGCATCGCGCTGATCGCCTCGGTGGTGCGGGCGGTGGCGTCCTCCGCAACGTAGGCCGCGTGGTGCGCGTAGCCCAGCAGCCGCGCGCGCTCGGCGCGGAGCCGGGCGATCTCGAGCAGCGTCTCCCGGGTGTCGTGGGCGTCGCCGCGGGTGCCTCGGGACTCGCTGGCGGCCTGCACCCGCTCCCGTACGTCCCGGCGCGCGAGGGAAGCCACGACGTCCTGCCGGGTCGGCAGCTGGAGGTCGAGCAGCCACGCGCCCTCGTGCCCCCGCGACGCCGCGGACGCCGCCGCCGCGTCGATCGCGTCGGCGGGCAGCCCCTCGAGCTCCGCGACGTCGGTGACGAGGACCGCCGAGGCCTTCTCCCCCGCGAGCAGCTTGCGGCCGAAGACCGCCTCGAGCTCGGTGAGCCGCCCGTTGAGGCGGCGCAGCTCGTCCTGCTCCCCCGGGCCCAGGTCGATGCCCGAGCGCCGGAAGTCCTTCAGCAGCGTGCGCAGCAGCCACGCGGAGTCGTCCTCGAGCTCGACGTCGCCCGACGCGGCCGCGTCCGCGAGCGCCCGCACCCGCGCGTGCAGCCGCACGTCCATGCCGATCGCGTCGCGGTGGGCGGCGAGCGCCGGCGACAGCCGCTCGTGCAGGTCCTCGAGCCCCGGCGTCGCGTCCGCGCTGACCTGGTTGAAGAAGGCCGTCAGGGCGCGGTGCAGGGTCCGGCCCGAGCGCTCGAGGGCCTGCAGGGTGTTCGCCACGCTCGCCGGGGCCGGGTCGGTCACGATCGCCTCGACCTCGGCGAGCTGCTCGGCCATGCCCGCCCGGATCGCGGGCTCGTAGTGCTCCTCGCGGAGCACGCGGAAGTCGGGCAGCTCGTACGGCAGGGAGGACGGTGCGGCGAACGGGTTCGCGGGGTCGAGGCTCATCACCCCATCCAACCGCACCGGCGCCCTCGCTCAGCCGGCGACGCGGCCCGTCCCCCGCTCCTCGCGCAGCGTCCCGTCGGCGGCCAGCACGAGCTCGGCGTCCAGCCCGAGCCGGTCGAGGAACGCCCGGTCGTGGCTCACGACGACCAGCGCGCCCCGGTACGCCGCCAGCGCCTGCACCAGCTGGTCGGTGCTGGCGATGTCGAGGTTGTTGGTGGGCTCGTCGAGCACCAGCAGCTGCGCGGGCGGGTCGGACAGCAGCAGCCGCGCCAGGGTGACGCGGAACCGCTCGCCGCCCGAGAGCGTCGCCACGGGACGGCCCGTCTGGTCGCCGCGGACCAGGAAGCGCGCGAGCCGGTTGCGCAGCTCGCCGGGCGCGACGTGCGGTGCGCCGGCGCGGACGGCGTCGAGCACGGTCTGGTCGTCGTCGAGCACGTCGAGCCGCTGCGGCAGGTAGCCGACCCGGTCGGTGAGCGCCTGGGCCCGGGCGCCGGTGCCGACGCCGTCGGCGACCCCGGCCGCGGTCGCGCCCGGGGCCCCGTCCACGGAGCCGTCGAGGGCCGACCCGACGAGCCGCTCCAGCAGCGTCGTCTTCCCGACGCCGTTGGGCCCGGTGAGGGCCACGCGCTCGGGGCCGGCGAGGACGACCTCGCGCCCGTCCGTGCCGCGCAGCACCGCGAGCCGTCGCCCGGCGGGCACGCCCGGGTCCGGCAGGTCGACGACGATGCGGTCGTCGTCCCGCACCGAGAGCTCGGCCGCCTCGACCGCCGCGCGCGCCGCGGCCTCCTTGTCGGCGGCCGCCCCGCGCCGTGCCCCCTGCGACTTCTGCGCGGAGTTGCGTCGGTCGTTGACCACGGCCTTGACGTAGCGGGAGTTCGCGACGTCCTTGCGCCCCTGGCGCTCGGAGTGCGCGATCTTCTCCTCCGCCTCGATCCGCTGCCGCTTCTCGCGGCGCAGGGACTGCTCGGCGTCCCGCAGCGCGGCGCGCGCCGCCTCCTGCTGGGTGGCCAGGTACTCCTCGTACCGGGAGTACGTGCCACCGAAGGTGGTCAGCCCGCCGGTGCGCAGCTCCGCGGTCTCGTCGACGAGCTCGAGCAGCTCGCGGTCATGGGAGACGACGACGAGGGTGCCGCGCCAGGTGCGGACGATCTCGTGCAGCCGCTCGCGGGCGCCGCCGTCCAGGTTGTTCGTCGGCTCGTCGAGCAGGGCGACGTCCGCGCCGCGCAGCCGCACGCCGGTGACGGCGACCAGCATCGCCTCGCCGCCGGACAGCGTGCCCACCGGGCGGTCGAGCACGCCGTCGCCCGAGGGCAGCCCGGCTCCGGCGAGCTCGGCGAGGGCACGCTCCTCGACGTCCCACGCGTCGCCGACGACGTCGAACAGCGCGGCGAGGCCGTCCTCGGGCGCGGTGCCGTCCGTGATGGCACGCACGGCGTCGACGACCTCGCGCACGCCCAGCAGGTCGGCCACGGTGGCGCCGGTGTCGAGGGTGAGGCGCTGCGGCAGGTAGTCGGCCACGCCCGACACGGTGATCGTGCCGGACGTCGGGCGCAGGCGGCCCGCGACGAGCCGCAGCAGCGTGGACTTCCCCGCGCCGTTCAGGCCGACGAGGCCGGTCCGGCCGCGGGAGAACGCGCCGGAGACGCCGGCGATCGGGGTGGCCCCGTCGGGCCAGGAGAAGGTGACGTCGTGCAGGACGACGGAGGTGTGGGTGAGAGGCACTCAGGGGCTCCAGCGGGTGCGGGGTGCGGCGGACGGCGGGTGCGTCGACGCCGCTCCCCCGGGCCGTTCGTGCGGCCGGCGGGGAGCCTCGGGTCGACGCGGTCAGGCGGTCCGGGTGCCCGTCATCGCTCGGTGTCTGCCTCTCGTCCTGGAGCCGTCCCCTCTCACGCGCGGCGGAGGCCGCGGGGACGGCGTCGAGATTCGCACACCGTCGCCCGGGGCGCAACCTCGTTTCCCCCACGTCGCGGCCTAGGCTGTCCGGATGCCTGCCGAGCCCCTGAGCGACGCCGAGTTCGACCTCTGGTACGGCCCGTGGGCGCCGCGCACACCGCGGGACGTCGCTGCCCTCTTCGTCGGCTACCCGGGGACGTGGTGGGTCGCCGGCGGCTGGGCCCTGGAGGCCTTCACCGGCGTCCGGCGGCACCACGAGGACATCGACCCCGGCGTGCTGCGCCAGGACCTCCCCGCGCTGCGGCGCCACCTCGCGCCTTCCCTGCACACGTGGGCCGCGTCGTCGGGCACGCTGACCCCCGTGCGTCCCGACGTCGACCCCGACGCCCCGGCCGACGACGTCCTGCCCGACGGCTGCGGGCAGCTGTGGACCCGCCGCGACGCCACGTCGCCCTGGGAGTTCGACATCCTGCTCGGCCCCGGGACGCCGGAGACCTGGGTGTACAAGCGAGACCCGGGGATCACGATGCCGATGGCGGACGCCCTGTGGTCCGCGGACGGCATCACCTACCTGCAGCCGGAGATCCAGCTGCTGTACAAGGCGCGCGGCCTGCGCCCCAAGGACCGCCGCGACTTCGACGCGACCGTGCCGGCGCTCGGCCGGGACCGCCGTGCGTGGCTCGCCGACGCGCTCGCGCGCACCCTGTCGGGGCACCCCTGGCTGGAGGCGCTGCGCTGAGCGCCGGACGGTCGCTCAGGCGGCCGCCGGCGCCTCGGCGGGCCACGGCTCGTTCGGCTCGCGCGGGTCCCCCGGCACGTACGACGCGACCCACGAGTCCTGGAGCACGCCGCGCTGCGCGCCGAAGCGGCGCAGCAGACCCTCGTACGTGAAGCCGAGCTTCCAGGCCACCCGGCGGGAGGCCCAGTTGCCCACGTTCGCCCGCCACCGCACGACGCCGAGGCCCAGGCCCTCGGGGTCGACCGCCCAGTCGACGACGAGGCGCGCCGCCTCCGTCGTCAGGCCGCGGCCGCGGGCGTCGGGGGCGCACCAGAAGCCCAGCTCACCCGCGGGCTGGACACCGGGCGCTCCCTCTCGCGACATCCCGACCATCGCCAGGACCGGGCCGTCGACGTCGCCGGGCGCGCGCACCGCCCAGGTGAAGTCCTTCTCCTGCGCCCAGCCGTCCGCGACGAACTGGTCGACGAACCCCTCGGCGTCCGCCCGCGTGTACGGGGACGGGACGGTGGTCCACCGCGCGACGGCGGGGTCCGCGCAGATCTCGGCGATGCGGTCGACGTCCGCGGCCGTCGGGACGGAGAGGCGGACGCGGTCGGAGGTGAGGACGAACGGTTCCATCCGCGCATGGTGGCACGGGGCCCGGACGGCTTCACGCTATTTGTCCGGTGTCTCCTCGGTCGCTCCGGCGGCCTCGTCGTCGGCCCGGACCGGACCGCCCTCGGGCGCCGGGAGGACCGGGGCGACGGCGAGCGGCCCGTCGCGCAGCCCGGCGGGCTCGTCCAGCTCGGGGTGCGGCCGGTCGCCGCGCAGGGTGGAGAAGACCGTCCACGCGACGGCCATGAGCGGCACCGCGATGATCGCGCCGAGGATGCCGGCGAGCACCGTGCCCGCGGTGACGCCGAGGCCGATGACGAGCGGGTGCAGCGCGACCTGCTTGCCCATGATGAGCGGCTGCAGGACGTGCCCCTCGAGCTGCCCGATGAGCGCGATGCCGATCGTCACGATGAGCGCGGTGACGAACCCGTTGGCGGCGAGCGCGACGACGGCCGCGATGATCATGGCCAGCGGGGCACCGATGAGGGGGATGAAGGCGCCGATGAACACGAGGACGGCCAGCGGGGCCGCGAGCGGCACCCCGAGGATGCTCAGCAGGATGAACGCCAGGACGCCGTCGGTGAACGCGATGATCACCGTGCCGCGCGCGTAGCCCGAGAAGCTGTACCAGCCCGCTCCCGCGGCGGCCTGCCACCGGGTGCGGTGCTCCTCCGGGATCTGGCCCAGGAACCAGCGCCACATCTTGCCGCCCGACGCGACGAAGAAGACCGTGCAGAAGATCGACAGGGCGAAGATGGCGAAGCCCTCGAAGACCGAGCCCGCGCTCTGCGCCGCCTGGCTGACCAGCGAGTCGGCGTTGTCGGCGACCCACTGCCGGCCCTGGTCGATCCACTCGTTGATCTGGTCGCCGGTCACGGACAGCCCGAACGGCCCGCTCTCCACGTACTTGAGGATCTGCTGCACGCCGGTGTCGAACTGGCCGGCGAGGTTCTCCCACTGGCCCGCCACCGACGCCACCACGTAGGTGATGAGCCCGCCCAGCACGAGGAACGCGCTGAGGATGGCGAGCGCGGTGGCCAGGGCTCGAGGCATGGCCTTCGCGTAGAAGTCCGCGACCGGGTTGAGCACGGACGCGAACACGAGGCCGAGGAACACCGCGATGAAGACGAGCTGCACCTGCACCGTCGCCCAGAACACCAGCGCCACCGCCGCGGTGAGGGCGATGAGCCGCCACGACCACCCGGCCGACGTCCGCAGCCACGCCGGGACGTTCTCGTTCGCACGCTTCGCCACCCGTGCACCCCTCTCGCGATCGTCCGCCCAGTCTGCCGCACCGTGCCGCCCGACGAGGGAGGACGTCCCCGGGCGTCGCCGTTCCGCACCTCGGGCGTGCGAGCCCGGCCCGGGTGAACTTCGACGGCGCGGCCCCGGGCACGGTGCGCGACGGCCGACGCCGCACGACCATGGGGTGACGTCCGGGGCGCGGGCGTCCGGCGAGAGGAGCGCACCATGTCCGTGGCACCGCCGAAGCCCACCGACCGCGCGCGCGAGGTCCCGTCCTACGACGCGGAGTCGCTCGCCGGCCTCCTGGCCCTGCTGCCCGACGTCGACGCCGTCGAGCTCAAGCTCACCGTGCCCGGCGCTGACCACCGCCGTGTGCTCGAGCGGCTCGGCATCGATGCCCTGGACGCGACGATCCGCCAGGTCGCGTTCGTGGACACCCCCGGCCTGGACCTGTCCGCGGCGGGGCTCGTCGTGCGTGCCCGGCGCACGGCGCGCAAGGACGGCGACGTCACCGTGAAGCTGCGGCCGATGCTGCCGACGGAGGTCCCCGAGCGGGTGCGCCGGGCCGACGGCTTCAAGGTCGAGGTGGACGCCTCCCCTGCCGGCTTCACGTGCTCGTGCTCGCTGACCCGGCGCGTGCCCGACGGCGACGTGCGCGCCCTGCTGGCCGACGTGGGTCGGCTGCCCGACCTGCTCGACCCGGTGCAGCGCTCGCTGCTGTCCGACCGGCTCCCCGCGGGCACCGCCCTCGGCGACCTGCGCGTGCTCGGGCCGCTCACCCTGCTCAAGGCGCGGTTCGCGCCGCCCGAGCTCCCGCGGCGGATGGTCGCCGAGCTGTGGTTCCTGCCCGACGGCGGCCGGGTCCTGGAGCTGTCGAGCAAGGCGACGCCCGGCGCGGCGTTCCAGGCCGCGGCGGAGACCAAGGTGTTCCTCGCCCGGCGCGGCGTCGACCTCGGCGCCCCGCAGGAGACGAAGACGCGGACGGCCCTGGGAGCGCTCGTCGCCCGGCTCGACGTCCCGGGGTGACGTCCCGGGGCGACGAGGCCTTTCCCGGACGCATCCGTGGCCAGGTAGGATGACGTCCAGACTTCCGGCGCGAGAGCGTCGGCGGGATCCGAATGAGACGGCGGATCGAGACGCCCTCGTCGCTCCACACGACGGGGGCGTCTTGCTGTCCGTGCGGCCACCGACCGGCGTCCCCGTGTCGGCGGGTCGCGGCAGAGTAGGACGGTGAGACCCGACCCCGCGCTGCACGCCCCGGTGCTGCGCGCCCGCCCGACGATCGCGCACCTGGACGCCGACGCGTTCTTCGCGGCCGTCGAGCAGCACCAGCGGCCGTCGTTGCGCGGGCGCCCCGTGCTGGTCGGCGGCGTCGGGCCGCGCAGCGTCGTGGCCACGGCGTCGTACGAGGCCCGGCAGCACGGCGCGCGTTCCGCGATGCCGATGGAGCAGGCCCGGCGGCTGTGCCCGCCCTCGACGATCGTCCTCGTGCCACGGTTCGCCGCGTACTCGGCCTTCTCGGCCCGGATCATGACCGCGCTGCGCGAGGTCACCGACGTCGTCGAGCCCGTGAGCATCGACGAGGCCTTCGCCGACCTCACCGCCGCCACCGGGCCGCAGACCGACCTCGACGAGCTCGCGCACACGATCCGCGAGCGGGCGCGCGAGCTGAGCGGGCTGCCGGTCTCGATCGGCCTGGGTCGCTCCAAGCTCGTCGCGAAGCTCGCCTCGGAGGCCGCGAAGCCGGGCGGGGTCCGGGTCGTCGGCGCGGACGAGGAGGACGCGTTCCTGCTCGACCTGCCCGTGCGGGCGCTGTGGGGCGTGGGCCCGGTCTCGGCAGCGCGCCTGGACGGTCTGGGAGTGCGCACGGTCGCCGACCTGCGCCGCCAACCGCTCGACACTCTCCTCATGGTCGCCGGCGAGGCGGGCGGGACCAACCTGTACCGGATCGCGCGCGGCTGGGACGACCGCCCCCTCACGACCGTGCGCGAACGCAAGTCCGCCGGCGCCGAGCACACCTTCGACACCGACCTGCACGGCCGCGCCGCGACCGCCGCGGCCCTCGACCCCGTCATCGACGCCGCGCTCGCACGCCTCGGACGGCACGCCGCGGCGGCCCGCACCGTGGTCGTCAAGGTGCGCCTCGCGTCGTTCACGACCCTGACCCGCTCGGTCACCCTGCCCCGCCCCACCATCGAGGAGGCCGCCCTGCGCGACGCGGCCCACCGCGCGCTGCAGCTCGCCGAGGTCACCGAGCCCGTCCGCCTCCTCGGCGTCGCGTTCCACGCCCTGTCCGAGCACGCACAGCTCATGCTGCCCCTCGGGCCGGAGCTGCCGGAGGTGGCGGAGGTGGCGGTGACCCCCGACCAGGCCGACGGCCCGGGCGGCGGCGAGGCCGTGTCCGCGCCGCCGCCGGTGACGGGCCCCGTCCGGGCGACGGCCGCCACCGTCGCCCCCGGCCTGGACGTCGAGACCGCCGCCGACGGACGCGGATGGGTCGTGCGCGTGGGCGACGACGGACGCATCGCGGTGCGCTTCGAGACCGCACGGACCGGACCCGGCTACCAGCGCTGGATCGACCCCGACGCCGAGGACCTCACCCTCGTCGAGCCCCTCGGCCCGGACGGTGAGCCGCTCCCGGGCGCGACCAGGGAGGACTAGGAGGCCGACCGCATCGACCGCATCGGTCGTGCCCGCACCTCGCGGTCGCCTCCGCCTTCGACACCGAAGGTGTGGCACCTCACACCGCGGAGACGACCTGGCCCCCGCACACAAAACAGCCCCTCACCCGCAGGCGAGAGGCTGTTCCAGGTCGAACTTCGGTGTCCGGAGGGGGACTTGAACCCCCACGCCCGATAAAGGGCACTAGCACCTCAAGCTAGCGCGTCTGCCATTCCGCCACCCGGACGAGTGGACCTCGACCGCGCCTCAGCGCCGTCTCGGTGCGTGGAAAAACATAGCACGACGAGGGAGGGATCCTCCAAACCGCCGGGCCCCTCCCCCGGCCTCGGCGCCACCGTCGACGCCGTCCCCCGGACGACCGCCGAGCGCCCCGGGCCCGTCGGCGCCGCGGGGATCCTCGCGAGCTGCGCGGGCGGGGCGTCCGCGCAGGTCTGAGCGCTGCGCACGACCGTCGGTGGCGACGTGTAGCGTCCTGCCCGCCCGGACCAACCGGTCAAGGGTGAGGAACGGGACGACCGGCGTCGAGCGGTCGTGAGGACGGGAGCGCCGCACGTCATGATGGGTGGGCACCACGCCGCGTCGGGAGCGGCCGCCTGGGTCGCGGTCACGTCGACGGCACCGTTCGCGTTCGGCTGGCACCCCGTGTCGGACGTCGGGGTGATGACCGGCGCGCTGGTCTGCGCGGGCGCGGCCCTGCTGCCCGACGCCGACCATCACAGCGGCACCATCGCCCACTCGCTCCCCCCGGTGTCCGAGGGCGTGTCGAAGCTCGTCGCGACCGTCTCGGGCGGGCACCGCAACGGCACCCACTCGATCCTCGGCATCGCCGTCTTCACCGCGATCGCCTGGGTGATGGGCATGCTCTCGATCCGTACGGAGACGTTCGGCGAGGTCCTGATCGGCCCCGGCATCATGGCCGTCCTGCTCATCGCGTTCGCGCTGCGCGCCTGGAAGGTCACCGGCGGCAAGCGCTGGTGGAACTGGACCCTGTCACTGTTCCTGGCCGCCTGCGTCGCCGTCTTCGCTCCCGAGGAGTGGAACTGGATGCCGATCGCCGTCGCGCTCGGCTGCGCGGTGCACGTGGTCGGCGACCTGCTCACCACCGCCGGCGTGCCGCTCCTGTGGCCGCTGAAGTTCCGCTCCCCGTACTGGGTGCGCCGCTACCGCGTGCTGCCCTTCGACGACGTGTGGCGCGACGGCGGCAACCTGTCCCTGCCGATCCTCGGCGACGCCGGCTCGTGGCGCGAGTGGCTCGTCATGACCCCGGTCAGCCTGTACGCCGTCGTCGGCGTCGCCTGGTCCGCGCTGGGGCAGATGGGCTTCGACACGCAGCCGGTGTGGGACCAGGCGTCCGCCTGGGCCACGGCGCTGGCCGGCTGAGCCCACCTCGGGTCCGGGTCAGCCCCCGCGCCTGTCCGCCTCGACCGCCGCGCGCAGGCCCCGGTCCTCCGCCGCCATCCCCGGCAGCCCCAGGCGCGGGTCGTCGGACGCCCGCCCGGCGAGCACCGCCTCGAGGTAGCGGCGGTCGGCGGCGAGACGCGGCACCGGGTCCGCCGTCGGCGCGCCGTGCCCGGGCACCAGGACGGCGCAGCGGGCGACCAGGGGCGCGAGCCGGTCGAGCCCGGCGAGGTGGTCCTCGACGTCCCGCACCGCTCCCCGCCCGCCGCTGATCTCGTCGCGCGGCAGCGGGAGCTCGACGTCGCTCAGCAGGTCCCCGGCGACCAGCACGCCGCCGCGCGGCAACCACAGCGCGCCGTGCCCGGGGGCGTGCCCGTCGTGCACCACGACCTCGGTGGGCGGCAGCACCCCGCCCGGGTCCGGGACACCGGGCTCCCCCGCCGGGATCGGGTCGACGCGCCCGACGAGGCCCAGCACCTCGGGCGGGTGACCGGCCCCGCCGTAGCGCGCGGCATCGGCGCCCGCCTCCGAGAGCAGCCGCACCCGGTACCGCGAGGCCACGGCGGCGGCCCGAGGCGTTGCCCAGCGCGGGACGCGGCTCCCCAGGCGCGGGTGCCAGAGGAGATGGTCGTGGTGGGCGTGGGTCGCGAACCCCGCGGCCGGCCACCCGCCGAGCGCCCGCACCTCGTCGGCGATCGCCACGAGCTCGTCCGGTTCCCACGCCGGGTCCACGAGGAGCGCGGCCCGTGCGCCGCCCGTCGGCGGCGCGAGGACCAGGGTGGTCGTCGTGCGCAGGCGCCGGGCGGTCCGGACCAGCACCGTCTCGACCCCGGGCCGTCCCTCGGCCACCGGCACGAACCCCATCCCCGCACCCTACGGACGCGGACCCGCGCACGGCCCGCGGACCCGCTCACCCACGGGATCGATAAATACCTGGACCGCCCGGGAGCGCGACTGACATGCTCCCGGCAGAGGGCACGCGATCGACGCGGGCCCGCACGCGAAGGAGGGCAGACCGATGGACGTCGTCGTCATGCGCGCCCTCCCGGAGACGCTCCGGCGGGCGGACACCACCCGATCCTGAGGGGCCGTGCTCGAGCTCCTCGACCTGAGCAGGAGTCTCGCGTGCACCAGCACACCCCTTCCCTTTCCCTCTCCACGTCCTTCCCCCTGACCGCCTTCGGGGCGGAGGCGGGCGGCGACGCCCCCGTGGAGCCCGGCGCCGACCAGCGATGGTCCACCTGGACCTCCGTGACCAAGGGTCAGCGCGGCCCGGAGCCCCGTCCCGACTGGGTCGTCACCGCCGACGCCGCGCTCGACACCGAGCTCGGCGTGCTCAAGACCGGCAAGGAGGCGGACGTCTTCCTCGTCGAGCGCGCGGTGCCCGGCGACCCGGACCGCCGCAGCCTGCTGGCCGCCAAGCGCTACCGGGGCCGCGACCACCGGCAGTTCCACCGCGACGGCGAGTACACCGACGGCCGTCGCGTCCGCCGCACCCGCGACCAGCGGGCGATCGAGGACCGCAAGTCCTCGTGGGGCAAGGCCGTGGCCGCCACCCAGTGGGCCGACGCCGAGTTCCTCGCGCTCTCCCGCCTGTGGGACGCGGGCGCCCCGGTGCCCTACCCCGTGCAGATCGACGGCACGGAGATCCTGCTGGAGTTCGTGGGCCGGGAGTCCGCGGACGGCACGGCGGAAGCCGCCCCGCGCCTCGCCCGCACGCGCCCCGAGGCGGAGCAGCTCGCCGACTGGTTCGACCAGCTGCGGCACGGCATGGGCGTCATCGCCCGGCTCGGCTGGGCGCACGGCGACCTGTCGCCGTACAACATCCTCGTGGACGACGCCGCCGACGGCGGGCGGCTCGTGATCATCGACCTGCCGCAGGTCGTGGACCTCGTGGCGAACCCGTTCGGCGCGGACCTGCTGCACCGCGACTGCCGCAACGTGTGCACCTGGTTCGCGTCGCGCGGCCTCGACGTCGACCCCGACGAGCTGTTCGCGGACGTCTTCGCCCAGGCCTGGTGAGGCCCCCGGCGGGACAGCAGCGTGGGCGCGCGCGTCAGCCGCCCGCGCCCACGCTGTTGTCCGGGGCGCCGTCGCCCGGGGGCAGGTCGCCGCGCTCCAGGGGGTTCCCGCCTCCGGGAGTCCCCGCGGTCAGGGCCGCGAGCTCGTCGTGCGAGGGGACGCGGACGTTCCGGGCCGCCTCCTTGAGCGCCTCGCCGTCCGCGGCCTCTCCGGAGAGGCGCACCGTGACGTCGTCACGCTGCACGACGTACTCCAGCGCGTCGCCGGCCGCGCGCTCCAGGAGGTCGCCGTCGTCCGTGCAGGTGACGGGGCCGGCGACCTCGTCGCCCGTGACGGAGAGGAGCGGCACGCGCGGGCAGTCGTCCGCGGTCATCGCGTTGCCCGTCGCGCTGAGCAGGAACGCGCCCGCCGTCGCCGGGTCGCTGAAGACCAGCGAGAACCCGTCCGCGCCGTAGACGCCCGCGGCCGTCGCCACGGCCGCGAACGGCTCGGCCGACGTGGTCAGCACGTACTGCGGCGCGGCACCCCAGCCGGCCGCCGCCGCGGCGACCTCGTCGGGGTCGGCCGGCGGGGCCGTGGAGGACGACCCGCCCGGGCCACCCGAGGGCGAACCACAGGCGCCCAGGGCCAGCAGCGCGACGACGGCGGGCAGGGTCCGTGCGCGGCGCAGGCTCATGAGCGCTGATGATGCCACGGGACTACCGTGGACGGATGGGTGCACCGGCGGCGTACGACGACGAGGCGCTGGCGACCTTCTTCGCGGGCCTCGGCCTGGCGCTGGGCGCCCGAGACCTCGAGGACCTGTCCGAGCGGTTCGACCTCCCGGTGCTGCACGTCGGCCAGTCCGTCTCCACGGTCGTGACGTCGCCCGAGCAGGTGCTGGCGCTCCACCGGGAGCGGCCCGCGGCCGTGACCGCCGCTGACGCCGTGGCCGCCGTCCCCGAGGTCCGCGCCGTCGACGAGGCGGGCTGGGGCCTGCTCTGGGTGGACGTGCGATGGAGCTACCGGGACGAGCTCGCCGCCGAGCGGGCCGGCGAGGAGGTCCGCTACCTGCTGCGGCGCGGGCGGGCCACCTTCGTCGTGTGCGTCGTCGCGCCCGTCGACTGAGCCGCCCCCTCTTCCCCCGGGACGCGATCCGTGATTCTCTATAAGTGTCAACTTATAGAGAACCGAGACCGAGGAGCCGACATGACCATCACCATCGACCCGGTGGCCACCGCCGGCCTGGTGGCGAGGGAGATCCGCACCGGCGAGCGCGACGGCGCGCCGACCAAGATCGCCGTCGCCCGCCGCGCCTACGCCACCGACCGCGACGACCTGTGGGACGCCGTCACCTCCCCCGAGCGCATCCGGCGCTGGTTCCTGCCCGTCACGGGCGACCTCGCCGTCGGCGGCCGCTACCAGCTCGAGGGCAACGCCGGGGGCACCGTCGAGCGCTGCGCGGCACCCGAGGGATTCGCCGTGACCTGGGAGTTCGCCGGGTCCGTGTCGTGGCTGACCGTGTCGCTGGCGCCCGCCGTCGACGGCACCGTGCTGGAGCTCGTGCACGAGGCGTCCGTGCCGCAGGAGCTGTGGGACCAGTACGGGCCGGGCGCCACCGGCGTCGGCTGGGACCTGGGGCTCATGGGCCTCGGCCTGCACGTCGCCGACCCGTCGACCCCGATCGACCCGCAGGTCGCCGAGGCGTGGACCCTCTCCCCCGACGGCGTCGCGTTCGCCCGGCTCGCCGCCACGGGATGGGCCGACGCCGCCGTCGCCGACGGGGACTCCCCCGAGGCCGCCCGCGCGGCCGCCGAGCGCACCGTCGCCTTCTACACCACGGCGCCGGAGGCCTGATGACCCAGGCCGCGGGCGACGGACCGGCAGCGGCCCGGCGGGGAGTCTTCGAGGCGCTGGGCGACCCGGTCCGGCGCCGACTGCTGGAGCTGCTCGCCGCCGGTGAGCAGCCCGCGGGGGCTCTGGTCGAGACCCTGCGCGCCGAGGCGCGCATCTCCCAGCCCGCGGTCTCCCAGCACCTGCGCGTGCTGCGTGACGCCCGCCTCGTCACCGTGCGCGCGGAGGGCACCCGCCGCCACTACGCCGTCGACGACGCCGGGCTCGACGTCGCACGCCTCTGGCTCGCCCGCTTCGGCGAGCCCTTCGCCCAGCCGCTCGACGCCCTCGAGACCGAGCTGGCCCGTGGCCGGCGGGCACGACGACAGGGATCGGGCCGCGGCACGGACGCCGGCGCCGAGGGCACCGGGGAGGGCACCGCGGACCGGGCGGGCTGACTCAGGGCACGAGCTCGCGGCGCAGGACCCACCGCGGCAGGCGACCGCTCGTCGCGGACGTCTCGTCGACCCGGTCGAAGCCCACCGACTCGAACAGGTCGACGGTGCCCACGAACGCCGCGCTGACGGGGACGCGCCGTCCCGGCTCCGGCTCGACCGGGTAGCCCTGCACGGCGTGCGCCCCGTGCTCGCGGGCGTAGTCCACGGACGCGGCGAGCAGGGCGCGGGCGACGCCGCGGCGGCGGTACCCCGGCCGGACGACGAAGCACATGACGGCCCACGTCGTCGGCCAGTCGTCCGGGTCGACCCGCGGCAGCACCCGCGAGCGCTGGAGCGACGACGCCGCGGACACCGGCGCGAGGCCCACCCAGCCGACGACCGTCTCGCCCTCCTCCCCGTGCTCCGGGTCGGGAAGGTAGGCGAGGAGCCCCGGTGCCGGGGTGCGGCCCGACAGGTCGCGCAGGTGCTCACGACGGCCGTCGACGGGCATCCCGCGCGGCTGGCGCCAGTGCAGGCACCAGCACGCCTGCGGCCGGCCGCGCGGGTTGAGCATCGTCACCACGTCGTCGAACCGGTCGGCGCTCGCCGGGGCGATCCGGAGCCCGGAGGTCATGCCCGCCAGGCTAGGGGGCGGTCCTGACCTCCGCCCACGGGAAGCCGCCGTCACCGGAAGTCCCGCGACCGGGTGGCCACCGGCAGCCGCAGCGGCGCGAGGTGCTCCGCGAGCAGGTTGACCGCGCCGTCGGCGCTCTCGATCCGGCCCCGGACCACCATGGCCGGGGCGCTGCGCGCCACGGTGCGGAAGCGCCGCCACAGCCCGGCGGTGCAGATCACGTTGAGCAGCCCGGTCTCGTCCTCGAGCGACAGGAACGTCACGCCGCCGGCCGTGCCCGGGCGCTGCCGGTGCGTCACGACGCCGCCCACCGCCGCCCGCCGGCCGGGCTCGGTGGCGCACGCCTGCGCGACGGTGAGCACCCCCGCGCGCTCCAGGCCCTCGCGCACGTGCTCCAGCGGCGACGTCGAGCCCGGCGTGATGCCGGTGGCCCAGGCGTCCGCGACGTCCACCTCGAGCTCCGTCATGCCCGGCAGCGTCGGCGCGTCCACCCCGACCGACACGCCCGGCAGGGTGCCCGGCCCCTCCTGGCCGAGGGCCCCCGCGGCCCAGAGCGCCTCGCGGCGCCCCGCGCCGAGGCCCTCGGTGGCGCCCGCCGTCGCGAGCGCCTCCAGCTGGGCGGTGCTGAGCCCCACCCGGCGGGCCAGGTCGCGCAGGTCGCGGAACGGCCCGCGCTCCGTGCGCTCGGCGACCATCTGCTCCGCCAGGTCGTCCCCGACGCCCCGCACGGCGGACAGCCCGAGGCGCACCGCGAGCGCCGGGTCCGGCGGCGGGCCGAACTCCCCCGCGGGCGGCGCGGCCGGGCCGGTCGGCGCGTCCGCCGGGTCGTGCCCGGGCAGCCGCTCGACGCCCGCGAGCGCCCCCGACGCGTTGACGTCCGGGCGCAGCACCTGCACGCCGTGGCGGCGGGCGTCCGCGGCCAGCGACTGCGGCGAGTAGAAGCCCATCGGCTGCGCGGCCAGCAGCCCGGCGTAGAACGCGGCCGGATGGTGCACCTTGAGCCACGAGCTCGCGTACACGAGGTACGCGAACGAGTAGGCGTGCGACTCGGGGAACCCGAAGTCCGCGAACGCCTTGAGCTTGTCGTAGATCGCCTCCCGCACGACCGGGTCGTCGACCCCCTTCTTCCGCATCCCCTCCAGGAGCCGGCCGTGCAGCGCCTCCATCCGCTCGACCGACCGCTTGGAGCCCATCGCGCGCCGCAGCTGGTCCGACTCGGAGGGGGTGAAGCCCGCGACGTCGATCGCCATCTGCATGAGCTGCTCCTGGAACAGCGGCACGCCCTTCGTCTTGCGCAAGGAGCTCTCGAGCAGCGGGTGCAGGTACGTCACGGGCTCCCGGCCGCGCGCCCGCTCGATGTACGGGTGCACCGACCCGCCCTGGATGGGCCCGGGGCGGATGAGCGCCACCTCCACGACGATGTCGTAGAACTCCCGCGGCTGCAGGCGCGGCAGGGTGGCCATCTGGGCGCGCGACTCCACCTGGAACACCCCGACGGTGTCGGCGGCGCACAGCAGGTCGTACACCGCCGGGTCGTCGTCGGGCAGGCCGTGCAGCGTGAGCTGCTCGCCCGTGCGCGCGGCCACCGAGTCGAACGCGTACCGGATCGCGGTGAGCATGCCGAGGCCGAGCAGGTCGAACTTCACCAGCCCCGCGTCCGCGCAGTCCTCCTTGTCCCACTGCAGCACCGTGCGTCCCTCCATGCGGGCCCACTCCACGGGGCAGACCTCGATCACCGGGCGGTCGCACATGACCATCCCGCCGGAGTGGATGCCCAGGTGCCGGGGCAGACGCAGCATGCGCTCGGCGAGGTCGAGCACGGGCGCGGGGATCTGCCCCTCCTCCGCGGCCGACGGCGGGCGCCGGCCGGGCACGACGTCGTGGGAGTCGTCCGCGCGGCGGACCTCGCCCTCGTCCGTCGCGAGCGGGTCCACGACCCGCCGGCGGCCCTCGTCACCGTCGGGCCGGGGGCCCTGCCGGTGGCCGAGCGTCGGCGACCAGTCGCGGCGGCCGCGCCCCGGCTGGTGACCCGCGTGCGGGCGGTCGGCGCTGCCCCCGCCCTGTCCGCCCTGTCCACCCTGCCCGCCCTGTCCGAGCTGTCCGTGCGGCCCGTCCGGGAGCGTCTCCGCCGGCCCCCACAGCGCGGCCACGCGCGCGTCCTTGGCCGCCGTCCGGTTCTCCGGTGCGCCCGCCGCCGCCCGCGCGGCCCCGGCCGCGGCGTCGGCCGCCGGGCTGGCCGGGTCCGGCCCGCGCAGCGACCCCCAGCGCTCGATGGACTTGCTCCAGGCGTCCTGCTGCCCGACGTCGTAGCCGAGCGCGCGGGCCGCGTCGCGCACGGCCGATCGCGGCCGGTAGGAGATGACGTTCGCGACCTGCGCGGCGTGCGTGCGCCCGAACGTCGCGTAGACGTGCTGGATGACCTCCTCGCGGCGCCCGGACTCGATGTCGATGTCGATGTCCGGCGGGCCGTCGCGCTCGGGCGCGAGGAAGCGCTCGAACAGCAGGCCGTGCTTCACCGCGTCCACCGCCGTGATGCCCAGGGCGTAGCAGACCGCCGAGTTGGCGGCGCTCCCCCGCCCCTGGCACAGGATGCCCTCGCGCCGGCAGAACTCCACGAGGTCGTAGACGACCAGGAAGTAGCCGGGGAACGTCAGGTCCTCGATGACGCGCAGCTCGTGGTCGATCTGCGCCCACGCCCGGGCGGCGCCCGCCCCACCGTCGTCCGGCCCGGCATCCGGCCCGGCGTCCGGCCCGGCGTCCGGCCGCGGCCCGTACCGGTCGGTGGCGCCCCGCCGCACCAGCTCGCGCAGCCAGCTCGCCTCGTCGTGGCCGTCCGGCACCGGGTAGGGCGGCAGGTTCGGCGCCACCAGGCGCAGGTCGAAGGCGCACTCGGCGGCGAGCGCCGCCGCCGCGGCGACGGCCTGCGGGTGCCGGCGGTGCAGCGACCGCATCTCGGCGGCCGAGCGCAGGTGCGCCACCGGGCCGCCGGGCAGCCAGCCGTCCAGCCCGTCCAGCGAGGAGCGCGCCCGCACCGCGGCGAGCGCGCCCGCGAGGTCGGCGTCGCGCGGGCGGGCGTAGTGCGCGTCGGTGGTCGCCACGAGCGGCACGCCCGCGTCGCGGGCCAGCGCCGCGAGCGCCGCGTGCAGGTCGGCGTCCCGGGGGTCGCCGGTCGCCGTGATCTCGACCGCGACGTTGTCGCGGCCGAAGGTGGCGGTCAGCAGGTCGAGCTCGCGCCGCGCCGCGGCGACGCCGCCGCCCGGCCCGGGGGCGGTGAGGGCGCGCCGGACGGCGCCCTTGCGGCACCCGGTGAGCACGAGCCACTCGCCGCCCGCCTCGGCGCCGAGCTGCTCGAGGTCGTAGCGGGCCTTGCCCTTGACCCCCGCCTCCAGGTGCGCGGTGGCGATCGCGCGGGACAGGTTGCGGTAGCCCTGGTCGCCGCGGGCGAGGACCAGCAGGTGGGTGGCGCGCGGGTCGGGCAGCCCGGTGGGCGGGTCGAGCACCGGGCGGCTCCCCGCCGTGCCGGGCGCCGCCCCGGGCGTCAGCGGGGCGGGCAGGTGCAGCTCGGCTCCGAAGACCGTGGGCAGCCCCACCTTCCGGGCCGCCTCCGCGAAGCGCACCACCCCGTACAGCCCGTCGTGGTCGGTGAGGGCCAGCGCCTCCAGCCCCAGCCGCGCACCCTCGGCGGCCAGCTCCTCCGGGTGCGAGGCACCGTCGAGGAAGCTGAACGCCGAGTGGGCGTGCAGCTCCGCGTAGCCGCCCGGGCGCCCGCCGGCGCTCCCCGTCGTCTCAGTCATAGAACGCCTCCACCTGCCACCGGCCGCCGGACTGCGCCAGCAGCAGCGCCCGCCCGTCGTCGAGCACCGCCTGCAGGTAGACGCGGCGCGCGCCCCCGCCGGCCGCCCACCAGCGCTCGGCGAGCGGCCACGGCCCGGCCCAGCCCGTCACGGAGGCCGCCTCCCGCGCGCCGGGGCCACCCGGGTCACGACCGCACACGACGGCCGCCGGCTCGCCGCTCATCGCGAGCCGGGCGTCCACGACGACGTCGTGCCCCGCCGCGTCGAGCACCCGTGCGGGCACCGGGTCGTCCGGCAGGCCGGCGGGCGCGGGGCTGGGCAGGACGCCGGGCCAGGGCAGGTCGGGGTCGCGGCCTGCGCCGCCCTCGGTGCCGAAGGGCACGAGCCGCACCCGGTCCCGGGGTCCGCGGCCGCCCTGCAGCTCCACCGTGAGCACGGCGTGCCCGCCGAGCAGCCCCTGCACCCGGCCGAGGGCGCGCCGGGCGCGCTCCCCCTCGCCGGCGTCCGCGCCCCACAGGCCGGGCTGGTGCGTGGTCGCCGGGACGACCTCCTCCGCCGCCAGCGCGAGGTGCGCGATGGGCGCGACGACCGGGTCCGTGCCCGACCCCCCGCGCCGGGCGGAGGCGGCGGTGAGCCAGCCCTCGAGCTGCCACCGCACGCGGTCGGTGATCCGCGCCGCGCTCATCCCGCCGGCCGCGCCGTCGTCCGTGCGCCACACGCGCTCCAGCACGGCGCCCTCGGCGTCCCCGCCGACGTCGTCCCCGCCCAGGTCCGCGCCCGCCGTCGTGCGCGCGGTGATGCGCAGGCGCCCGCAGGCCAGGCCGCGGGCGGTGAGCAGGTCGTACAGCGCGGTCGCCAGGCGGCGCGCGGCGAAGGTCGCGACGTCGATCCGCAGGGCGGGCGGGTCGAGCTCCTCGGCGACGGCGAGGTCCTCCTCCACGCGGCGGCGCGCCGGCGGGCGCAGGTCCTCCCCGCGGGCGAGACGCTGGGCCCAGGTGCCCAGGTCGCCGAAGCGGGCCTGCACGCTCGGGGCGGGCAGGGCGGCCAGGTCGCCCAGGGTGTGCAGCCCCAGCCGCCACCACAGCCCCGCCGCCTCGCGCACGGCGGCCACCCCGGCCGGGTCGCAGACGGCGTGCACCAGCTCGCCCACCGGGCGGTCGGCGAGGAAGGCCGCGGACCCGCCCGCGGGCACGACGGCGTCCTCACGGGCGGCGAGCACCGCCGCGAGCAGCCCGTCGGCCACGCCCACCTGGCTCTCGTACCCGGTGCGCGCGGCGACCGCGCCCACCAGGGCCTGCGCCAGCGCGAGCTCGGAGCCGTGGTAGCGCGCGGCCCCGCCCGCCGGCAGCAGGAGCAGGCCGGGACGCGCCACCTCGAGCCCCGCCACCACCGTCTCGGCGGCGAGCGCCACGGGCTCGAACTCGCGTGCGTCGCGGGCGTCGTCGGCGGGCAGCAGCGCCACCTCGGGGCACCGCTCCTGCGCCTGCCGGCGCCGCATCCCGCGCCGCACCCCCTGCGCCCGCGCGACCGCGGACACGGCCACCACGCTGTGCCCCGCGCCCGATCCGCCGCCCGACCGCGCGCCGAGCACCGCGGCCGGGACGTGCGCGTCCAGGCCCGCGCCCGCCAGCGCCGCCACCACCGGCCAGTCCGGGACCCACACGACGGCCGTCCGGACCCCGACCGCCGTCGTGCCGCCCGGCGTCGTCGCACCCCGTGCTGCGGCGTCCGGCGCCGTCGCAGGACCCGACGTCGCAGCATCCGACGTCGCAGCCATCACGCCACCCGCAGCCGGGCGCCCGGCCCGCCGCGCTCCGCAGCGGGCGAGCCGAGCCCCTCGTCGAGACCCGCGTCGAGACCCGCCGGGTCGCCCCCGACCACGCGCTCGACCCGCAGCGGCACGTCCACCTCGACCTCGACCGGCCGGGCGGCGGCGCCGCGCCCGGTGCGGCGCACCCGCAGGGTGCGGCGGCGCAGCCACCCCGACCCGTGGTCGACGCCGGACCAGGTGCCGCCGCGCGCCTCGAGGGCGACGTGCGCGCCCGGCCACGCCGCCTGCGCGACCAGCACCGCGCCCCGCTCCCGGGCGCGCGCGGCCAGGCGACGCCGGTCGGCGTCCAGCAGCGTGGCGCCGGGGCCGACGACCACCACGTCCATCCCGTCGAGCAGCGCGGCGAGGGCCGCCGGCGCGTCCGGGCCCGGGGCCGGCACGAGCACGGTCCGTCCGAGCGCGATCCCGGCGTCGGCGGCGGCCAGCATCCCGACCGCCGGCGTGCCGACAAACGCGACCCACGCCCCGGCCCGGGACGCCTCGCCCAGCAGGGCGAGCAGCAGCGTGGTCGAGCCGTGCACCGCGAGCACGGTGCCCGCGGCCAGCCCGCCCCCGGGCAGGAGGCCGGTCAGCCCCGGGTGCACCGGCAGCAGCCGGGCCTCGCGGGGTTCGGTCGCCCGGCCGGGCCCGGCGTGCTGACCGGAGTGCTGACCCGTGTGGTGCCCGGCCTGGCGTCCGGCGTGGTGCCCGGTGCGGTGCTCCGCGGCCCGGAGCGCGGCGCGCGCCACGGCCGCGCGGTCCTGGGCCGGTGCGGCGGCCGGGGCGGCGGCCGGGGCGGGAGCCGCGGTGCGCGGAGGTGCGACGACCGTCACGCGACCTCCTCCCGGGCCCCCGACGTGCGCGAGCACCCCGGACGGGCCAGACCAGCACGACGGGCGACGCCGCGTCGCGTTCGAACGCTTGTTCGAACACTGCCAGTAGACGTCGGACGCGGCCGACCTGTCAACCGCGCAGGCCCGCGCCCCGGACGCCGCGCCGTCACCCTCCGCCGCGCACCGACCGCACGTCGTCGTACGCTCTCCTCGCCGCGCCACACCCCGCGCGGCGACCCCCGGCCCGGCCGGAGGAGCACCGCGGCGACGAGGAGGTCGTGCCCGTGCAGACGCCCGACGCGACGTCACGCCCCGCCCTGCGCCGGCCCCCGCGCCTCCACCCGAGGAAGGACCACGCATGACCGAGCAGCCCACCGAGCAGCCCACCGAGCAGCCCACCGAGCAGCCCACCGAGCAGCCCACCGAGCAGCCCACCCCGACCCGCACGGCGATCGTCACCGGAGGAGCCCGCGGCATCGGCGCCGCGACCGCCCGCCGCCTCGCCGCCGACGGGCGCGCCGTCGCCGTCCTCGACCTGCTCGAGGAGCAGGCCGCCGAGACGGCCGCGGGCATCGTCGCCGCCGGCGGCCGCGCGATCGGGATCGGCGCGGACGTCGCCGACGCCGAGGCCGCCGAGGCCGCCGTCGCCCGCGTGACCGACGAGCTGGGCGCGCCCACCATCCTGGTCAACAACGCCGGCATCCTGCGCGACAACCTGCTGTTCAAGATGTCCGAGGACGACTGGGACGCCGTGCTGCGCGTGCACCTGCGGGGCGCCTTCGTCATGTCGCGCGCGGTGCAGTCGCACATGGTCTCCGCCGGCTGGGGCCGCATCGTCAACCTGTCCAGCACGTCCGCCCTCGGCAACCGCGGCCAGGCGAACTACTCCGCCGCGAAGGCCGGCATGCAGGGCTTCACCAAGACCCTCGCGATCGAGCTGGGCAAGTTCGGCGTGACGGCCAACGCCGTCGCGCCCGGCGTCGTCGCCACGGAGATGATCGCCGCGACGGCCGCGCGCATCGGCATGACCCTGGACGACTACCTCGCCGCCGCGGCGAAGGACGTGCCCGTGGGTCGCGCCGGGCGGCCCGAGGACATCGCGGCCGCCGTGGCGTTCTTCTGCTCCGAGGAGGCCGGGTACGTCTCCGGGCAGGTGCTCTACGTCGCGGGCGGGCCGAAGGCGTGACCGCACCGATCCGCGTCGCCTCCCCCGCCGCGCTCGCGGACGCGGTCGGGCGGCGGGCCACCGGCGCCTGGCTCACGGTGGACCAGGCGCGGATCGACGCGTTCGCCGACGTCACCGAGGACCACCAGTGGATCCACGTGGACCCGGACCGCGCCGCGTCCGGCCCGTTCGGCACGACGATCGCGCACGGGTTCCTCTCCCTGTCGCTGCTGCCAAGGCTGGCGTCGTCGCTCGTCGAGGTGGGCGGCACCGCGATGGCGATGAACTACGGGCTGGACCGGGTGCGCTTCCTCGCACCCGTGCCGGCGGGCGCGCGCGTCCGCGCGGCCACGGAGCTCACGGGCGCGGAGACCGTCGCGCGGGGCGTGCGGCTGGCCTCGACCGTGACCGTCGAGATCGAGGGCGCTCAGCGGCCGGCCCTCGTCGCGCAGACCCTGGCGCTCTACGTCCCGGCTCCCTAGGCGGCGCCCCGGACGGCACAGCCGTCCGAGGATGCGCAGCATCAGATGCATATCTATGCATCGACGAGTCCCCGTGTCGCCCCCGTCTTCCCGCATCGGTCGCATACATGTACGGTTCACAACATCATCATGCAGCGGTCGGCTGAGGTGTCGTCGCCTCCCGGCCCGTCACGGAGGTGCGCCGACCATGCAGCCACTGACCCCCCGGGGATTCCGCAGCACGACCATGAACATGGGCCTCAAGGACAGCGGTCACGACTTCGCCGTCGTCGTGTCCGAGGTGCCGGCCCGCTCGGCCGCGGTGTTCACCCGGTCCCGGTTCGCCGGGCCGAGCGTGCTCCTGAGCCGCGGGTCCGCCCCGGCTCAGCGCAGCAGGGGGATGGTCGTCCTCTCGCGCAACGCCAACGTGGCCACCGGCCCGGTCGGCGCCGAGCACGCCGCCGAGGTGCGCCGCCGGGTGGCCGAGGTCGTCGGCATCGCCCCCGAGGAGCTGGTCATCGGCTCCACGGGCGTGATCGGCCGGCCCTATCCGATGGACGGCATCCGGGCCGGGATCGACTCCCTCCGCTGGCCCTTCCCCGAGGCGGACCTCCCCGCCGCGGCCGCCGCGATCATGACGACCGACACCCGCCCCAAGCACCGGAGCGTCCGCGTCGGCGACGCGGTCCTGACCGGCATCGCCAAGGGCGTCGGCATGATCGAGCCGAACATGGCCACCCTGCTCACGTTCTTCTTCACCGACGCCGACGTCGCCGCCGACGACCTCGACGCCGTCTTCCGCCGGGTCATGGACCGGACGTTCAACGCGCTGAGCATCGACACCGACACGTCCACCAGCGACACGGCGGCCGTCTTCGCCAACGGGCTCGCCGGCCCCGTCGACCTCGCGGCGTTCGAGGAGGCGCTGGAGGAGTGCGCGCTGCACCTCGTCCGATCGATCGCCTCCGACGGCGAGGGCGCGTCGAAGCTCATCGAGGTCCGGGTCACCGGGGCCCGCGACGACGCGCAGGCCAGGCGGGTCGGCAAGGCCGTGGTCAACTCGCCGCTGGTCAAGACCGCGGTGCACGGCGCGGACCCGAACTGGGGCCGGGTCGCCATGGCCGTGGGCAAGCTCGACGCCGAGACCGACGTCGAGCCGGCGCGCGTGCGCATCGCGTTCGGCGACCTGCCGATGCACCCCGCCGAGCCCGACGACGCGCTCCTGGCGCGCGCCGCCGACTACCTCCGGGCCGACGAGGTCGTCATCGGGGTCGACCTCGGCATCGCCGCCGGCGCGTTCACCGTCTACGGCTGCGACCTGACCGAGGGGTACGTGCGCCTCAACGCCGACTACACCTCCTGACCCGCCGGTCGTCGCGCCCTGGCCAGCACGACCGTGGTCGGGCACCATGACCGGCATGGACTTCGAGCGCCCGCTTCCTCCCGACCCGTACTCGCTGCTCCCCGTCCCCACCACGTTCACGCTGAAGAGCGCGGACGTCGCGGAGGGCGAGCCCCTCGACGTCGACTTCAGCGTCGACGGCGCCGACGAGTCGCCGCACCTGGCCTGGTCCGGCGCCCCGGAGGGCACCCGCTCGTACGTGGTGAGCTGCTTCGACCCGGACGCCCCGACGCCGTCGGGCTACTGGCACTGGACGGTCGCCGACGTGCCCGCGGACGTGACGTCCCTGGCCCGCGACGCGGGCGCGGTCGGCGGGGCCGGGCTGCCCGCCGGGGCGTTCCACGTGCCCAGCGACGGCGGGCGCCCCGGCTTCGAGGGCGCCGGCCCGCCGCCCGGGGACCACCCGCACCGCTACGTGTTCGCCGTGCACGCGCTCGACGTGCCGTCGCTCGGGCTGTCGGAGGCGAACAGCCCGGTGCACGTGGCGTTCAACGTCTACTTCCACACCCTCGCGCGCGCCACGCTCACGGCGACCTTCCGGCGATGAGCGGCGCCACGGCCGGGCTCCCGGCCCTCGGCGACCTCGCCTGGGCGCCGGCTCTCGAGCACCCGGACCTGCTCGCCGACCCGGTGCGCGCCGCGCTCGAGTCCTGGGCGGCCGACGACGACCGGGTGGCCCGGCAGGTCGCGGTGGTCGAGATCGACCCGGACCATGCGGACACCGCCACGCTCAACGCGCTGCACGGCCTGCCGCCCGAGGCGTCCGCGAACTGCGTGGTCGTGGCCGGCCGCCGGGGCGACGTGGAGCGGGTCGCGGCGTGCGTCGTCACGGCCCGCACGTTCGCCGACGTGAACACCCGGGTGCGCAAGCTCCTCGACGCCCGCAAGGCGTCGTTCCTGCCCATGGACCGCGCCACGGCGGAGTCCGGCATGGAGTACGGCGGCATCACTCCCGTCGGCCTGCCCACCGGGTGGCGCGTGCTCGTGGACTCCCGGTTCGCCGCGCCCGGCGCGCTGGCGCTGATGGGCTCGGGCGTGCGCCGCTCCAAGCTGCTCATGCCCGGCGAGCTGCTGTGCGCGCTGCCGGGTGTCGAGGTGATCGAGGACCTCGGCGTGGAGCGCGGCTGACCCCGCCCCGGGGACGACGACGCCCCGCCCCCGGTCGTGGGGGGCGGGGCGTCGTCGTTCGGCCTCGCCGTCAGGCGCGCGGGACGCTCAGCACTCGGCGTTCATGACTCCGCGTTCAAGACTCCGCGTTCAGCACTCCGCGCGGCCGCGGCGCCAGTAGCCCATGAAGGCGACCGCCTTGCGGTCCACGCCCTTCTCGGAGACGAGGTAGCGGCGCAGCGTCTTGATGGAGCCGGCCTCGCCGGCGAGCCACGCGTAGAGCACGGTGTCCTGCGCGAGCGGCTGGCCGGTCGCGTCGACGGGGACCTCCCAGAGGATGTCCGCGTCGATGTCGACGTCGGGCAGCTCGCCGTCCAGGTCGACGCCGGCGGCGGTGAGGGCCGGGCGGTCGCCCTCGGTCTCGAGCAGCTCGGGCGCCACGGGGGCGTCGGACGAGGGGCGCACGCCCATGGCGAGCAGCCGGTCGGCCGCCTCCTTCACGGCGGGGACGAGCACGTCGCCGTGCTCGCGGTCCTCGCGCGGCAGCCAGGAGATCCGCACGCCGGCGGGCGCGGCCAGCGTCCAGCGGTCCTCGCGGTGCGGGACCTCGAGGAAGACCTCGCCGACGGCGTCGTCGGGCAGCGACTCGCAGATGGCCGCGATCGCGGGGACGGCGGTCTCGTCGCCGGCGAGCAGCAGCGCGTGGCTGCGCTGCGGCGGGTTGAACTCGAGGCCGCCGTGCGGGCCGTCGGTGTACCCGGCGTTGGGGCCCATGATGACGAGCGGGGCGCCCGGCTTGGCGCCGTTGGCCCAGCGGGAGGCGGGCCCGGTGTCGCCGTGCAGCACGATGTCGACGTCCACCTCGCGCAGGTCCTGGCGGACGGTGCGGACGGTGTAGGTGCGCAGCGGGTTACGACGCTCCTCGGGGAGCGCGCGCCACGACGTGAACCAGTCGGGGTTCTGCCGGTCGAGGTACTCCCAGCCGCCGCACGGCGCGGGGAGGAGGAACTTGATCCGCTGGTCGCGGCCGTTGTCGGCGAAGAGGTGCAGGTCCTCGCCGGTGAACGTGATGCGGATGAACGACGGACACAGCCGGATCACGCGCGAGACCGTGACGTCGAACATGCGGTAGGGCTGCTCGGGGACCACCTGCTGCGTGGTCTGGTCGGCGCGCTCGGTCGCCTCGACGGTCTCGGTCACGGTGGTAAGCCTAACCTCACCTCGCCGGGGGTCCGCAAGGCTGGGTGACCGGCATCACACCGACGGCGCGCTCGTCGCGCGGACCACCACGACGGGGCAGGCCGACGTCCGCACCAGCGTGTGCGTGGCGGAGCCCAGCAGCAGGGAGGCGAAGCCGCCGCGCCCCCGGGTGCCCACCAGCAGCCGCTCGGCATCCTCCGCCTCCCGGTGCAGCACGCGTGCCACCTGCCCCTCGCGGGTCAGGCCCACGACCTCGAGGGCGCCGTCGGCCGCGCCCCGCTCGCGCAGCCGCTCCTCCACGCGGGCCATCGCCTTCTCCAGCACCGTGCCGGCGTCGGCCTCCGTGATGTCGTGGCCCTCGTGCTCGGAGGGGCCGCGCGACGTCACCCACTCGGTGACGCCCGGGCGCCACACGACGACGACGCGCAGCGTGCGCCCGAGCTCCCACGCCGTGCCGGAGGCGGCGTCGAGCGCCAGCCCCGCGGGCTCCGAGCCGTCGTAGCCGACGACGACGGGCGCGTCCGGGGGCAGGTCGGGGCGCACCCCGTCGGCGGGCACCACGACGACCGGGCAGTGCGCGTGCGCGGTCACCTGCAGCACCACGGTCCCCCGCACGGCCTCGTACAGCCCACCGTGCCGCGACGCGCCGAGCACGAGCGCGCCGGCGTCGGCGGACACGCCCACCAGCGCCGAGGCGGGCGAGGCGTACTCGACGAACGTCTCGGTCTCCACGCCGGGCGCGACGTCGCGGGCGCGCGCCGCGGCCTCCTCGACCACCGGCCACGCGCCGCCGTCGCCACGCTCCCCCAGGTCGCCGCCGTGGGGGTGGACGGCGGTCCCCGTGTCGTGGGCGTCGCGCACGTAGACGACGCGCAGCACGGCGCCGCGCATGCGGGCCTCGCGCGCCGCCCACGCCAGGGCGACGTCGGCGGGTCCCGACGCGTCGTAGCCCACCACCACCGGGGCGGCCTGGTGCTCGCTCACCCCGCCATCGTCTCTCGGGGCGGCCCCGCTCGACACCGCGCCGGCACCGCCGCGACGGTCGGTCGGGCCGGGTCAGGCGGTGCCGCGACCCCGCGACCGCCAGAGCAGGTAGACGAAGTACGGCGCGCCCAGCAGCGCGGTGCCGAGCCCGGCGGGGATCTGCCCGGGGGCGATGACGACGCGGCCGACGGTGTCCGCGACGGACACCAGCACGGCGCCGAGCAGGATGGCGACGGGCAGCACGCGGGTGTGCCGGGCGCCGACCAGCGCCCGCGCGGCGTGCGGCGCGACGAGGCCGACGAAGCCGATGACACCGACCGCGCAGACGGCGGCCGCGGTGGTCAGGGCCGCCGCCGCGAGCAGCACGAGGCGCGTGCGGTCGACGGCGAGGCCGAGCACGCGGGGCGTGTCCTCGTCGAGGGCGAGCACGTCGAGCTCGCGGCGGTAGGTCGCGGCGAGCGGCACCATCACGACGAGCGCCAGCGCGACGGGCAGCAGCTGCTCGAGGCTGCGCCCGTACGTGGAGCCCGAGAGCCACGTGAGCGCGAGGTTGACGTCCCACGGCGAGATCACGAGGACGACCAGCGTGATGAGCGCCGTCGTGCCCGCCTGCGCGCCGATCCCGACCAGGACGAGCCGTTCCGAGCCGAGGCCGCCGCGCGACGAGAGCAGGTACACGAGGGCGAAGACGACGAGCGCGCCGATCCCGGCGGCGGCGGACATGGACCAGATCCCGACGCCCGGCACGAGCAGGATCGTGAGGACCGCGCCGAGGCCCGCGCCCGACGTCACGCCGAGCAGGCTGGGCTCGGCGAGCGGGTTGCGGCACACCGCCTGCACGATCGTCCCGGCGAGCGCCAGCGCCCCGCCCGCGAGGACGGCGGCGAGCACCCGCGGCACGCGCTGGTCGAGGACGAACGAGACCTGCCGCCCGGCGGCGCCCTGGACCCAGTTCGCGACGTCGCCCAGCAGCACGATCCGGTCCCCCAGCAGGAGCCCGGCGACCACCGCGGCGACGAGGGCGGCGACCAGCACCACGAGCACGGTGACCACCCTGGCCCGCGACCGGGGCCGGCCGAGCGCGCCGCGGGCGCCCCGCGCGCCGGTCCCGGAGTCGCGCAGGCGGCGCGCCATCCACACGAGGATCCCGGCGCCGAGCACGGTCGTCACGACGCCCGTGGGCACCGCGACGGACGCCTGGCCCGGCAGGACGGCGCGCAGCAGCACGTCGGAGCCGAGCACCACGATCACGCCGACGAGCGCCGCGAAGGGCAGGAGCAGCACGTGCCGGCCGAGGCCGGGCACCTTGCGCCCCACGAGCCGGGCGATGACGGGGGCGGCGAGGCCGACGAAGCCGATGGGGCCGGCGACGGTCACGGCGATCGCGGCGAGCAGCACCGCCGCCAGGACCGCGAGCACCCGGGTGCGGCGCACGTCGATGCCGAGCACGCGCGCGGCGTCGTCGCCGAGGCCGAGCAGGTCGAGCCGGCGGGCGAGCAGCAGCGCGACCACGACGCCGACGGCGACGACCGGCGCGGCGAGGCTCACGGTCCGCGTGCCGGACTGCACGATGCTGCCGCTGCCCCACGCGAACAGGCCGGTGGTCTCCTGCTCGAAGAGGACGAGCAGCACCATCGTCAGCGAGTGCAGGGCCAGCATGATGGCCGACCCGGCCAGGACGAGCCGCGTGGGCCCGTCCGCCCCGCCGCGGGCGAGGGCGAGCACGAGCCCGGCGGCGGCCAGCCCGCCGACGAAGGCGAGGCCGCCCTGCAGGTAGAACGGCACGGTGAGGCCGAGCGCGGCCGCCGCGACCACCGTGACGTAGGCGCCCGCGTTGACCGCGAGCGTGTCCGGCGAGGCGAGCGGGTTGCGCGCCACCGACTGGAGCACCGCGCCGGCGACCCCCAGCGCGACCCCGACGAGCAGCCCCGCGAGCAGGCGCGGCAGCCGGGAGGACAGGAGCACCGCGACCGTGCCGTCGGTGTCCGCACCGACGGCGGCACGCAGCACGTCCAGCGCGCCGACGTCCGCCGTGCCCTGGGCGAGGTGGACGGCGGACAGCACGAGGACGGCGACGACGGCGAGCACGAACGCCGCGGCCACGCGGACGGGCGCCGCCCGCCGCCCCGGCGCGGTGGCGGGGGCGGCGGACGGCGGGGAGACGGTCACGGACACGTGCGGCGGGCGGTCAGGCGAGCGCGTCGACGAGCGCGTCGATGTACGCGGCGCCCGACAGCGGGCCGCCGAACATCCAGATGCCGTCCGGGATGCGGTGCACGTCGCCCGCGGTGACGAACGGCAGCTGCTTCCAGACCTTGTTGTCCTTGAGACCGTCCGCGAACGGGTCCGCCTCGGAGTCGTTCGCGGCGTACACGAACTTCACGTCGCCGAGCTTCGTGAGGCCCTCGACGTCGGTCTGCGCGAGCCCGTAGTCGGGGTCGCCGCCCTCGGTCCAGGCGTCCTTGAGGCCGACGGCCTCGCCGAGCGCGCCGAAGAACGACCCCGGCGTGTACAGGCGGACGGACACCGTGCCGTTGGCGATCCAGCCGTCGGCCATCGCGAACTCGGCGCCGCCGAGGCCCGCGGCCTCGAGGGCGGACTTGCCCTCGGCGACCTTCGCGTCGAAGTCCTTCAGCGCGGACGCGGCGGCGTCCTGCTGCCCCGTGACCTCGCCGAGGGTCGTCACGGTCTCCTTCATGTACCCGAGCGGGTCCGTGCCGTCCGAGCCGCGCAGCGTCAGGACGGGCGCGACCTCCTCGATCTGCTTGATGACGTTCTCGGGCAGGTCGGTCGTGGTCACGACCAGGTCCGGCTCGAGCGCCGAGATGGCGTCGAGGCTCGGCTCTCCGCGGGTGCCGACGTCGGGCGTGCCCGCGTCGATCGGGGCGACGGTGTCCCAGGTGTTGTAGCCCTTGACGTCGGCCTGGCCGGCCGGCTGCACGCCGAGCGCGACGAGGTTCTCGGTGAGGCCCCACTCGAGCGAGACGACGTCGGTCGCGGGGGCGTCGAGCGTGTGCTCGCCGCGCTCGTCGGTGTAGGTGACGGGGCCGCTGGCGGCCGACGTCTCGGGCGCCGCCTCCGCCGCGGGGTCCTCGGTGGTGCCGCACGCCGCGAGGGCGAGGGCGGCCACCGCGGCGGTGGCGCCGGCGAGCAGCGAACGGGTGGAGGTGCGCATGGGTGTCTCGGTGTCCTTCGTGTCGGCGCGCCGCGGGACGGGCGCGCGGGGGCCGCCGGCGCGGGCCGGCGGGAGTCTCGGTGGGGTCGGGTCAGGCGCGCGCGTCGTGCCGGCCGACGGCCTCGCAGCGGGTCCGGCCGGTGTCCGGGTGGGTCGTGACCTCGACGCGGATGCCGTAGACCTCGGTGAGGAGCTCGCTGGTGAGCACCTCGGCCGCCGGGCCGGAGGCCCGCACCTCGCCGCGGTGCAGCACCACGACGTGGTCGGCGACGGCGGCGGCCTGGTTGAGGTCGTGCAGGACGACGCCGACGGCCACGCCGTGCTCGGCGGCGAGGTCCCGCATCAGGTCGAGCAGCTCCACCTGGTAGCGCAGGTCGAGGTAGGTCGTGGGCTCGTCGAGCAGCACGACGCCGGTGTCCTGCGCGAGGCAGGTCGCGAGCCACACGCGCTGCAGCTCGCCCCCGGACAGCTCGTCGACGCCCCGCTCGGCCATGTCGGCGACGCCCGTGACCTCCATGGCGTGCGCGATGGCGCGCGGCCCGTCGGCGTCGGCGGAGCGGAACCGCCCGCGGTAGGGGTGCCGGCCGTAGGCGACGACGTCTCGCACGGTGACGCCGCTGGGCGTGGGGTGGCTCTGCGAGAGCAGCGTGACCCGGCGGGCGAAGTCCTTCGGGTGCAGCGCCAGGGCGTCGGTCGCGCCGTCGCCGTCCGTGCCGCCGGCGCCGGCGGTGCCGGCGGCGGCGAGGGTGACGCTGCCCTGGTCGGGGCGGTGCAGCCGCGCGAGCGAGCGCAGCAGCGTCGACTTGCCCGAGCCGTTGGGGCCCAGCAGCGCGGTCACCTGGCCCGGCCGCAGCTCGATCGCGGCGCCGTCGACGACGGTGCGGCGGTCGTAGGAGAGCCGCAGGTCGCGCCCGGCCAGCGCGACGGCGGGGCGGGCGGCGAGCACGGGGGGCACCGACGGCACCAGGGTCTGACTCACGTAGGTGAGGCTAACCTTCACCGAAACAATTCGTCATCCCCCTGTTGCGTAATTCTGTGTGACTCGGGTCACGCCACCCCCTCCGGAGCTGTTGACACGGGCCACCGTCGATGACAGCGTTATCACGCCCTGGTCTAGACCAATGGAGGTACTCATGACCATGCCCACGAGACCCCGCAACGCCGCGGGGATGCTCTCCGCCGCCGCGCTCCTCGCGGCCGCGGCCGTCGCCGTCCCGTCCGCCGCCGCGGCCGCCCCAAGCCCGCTCGCCCCGTCCGCCCTGGCGGCCCCCACCGGCACCGCCGGCACCGACCTGCCGGTCGTCAGCCCCGCACCGCAGCAGATGTGGCGCGCCGGCCGCGACGTGCCGCTCACCGGCAACGTCGGCGTCGTCGTCGACGAGCACACCGACCCCGCCGCCCGCGACGCGCTGGTCCGGACCCTGCGCGCGCACGGGGTCGACCGGGTGCGCGTGACGGGCCCCGCCGAGGCAGGCGCCCACGGTCGCGCACCGCTGCAGATCCTGCTCGGCGACGCGGGGCGCGCGGACGTGCGCTCCGCGCTCGGGGACGTGTCCGTCCCCGACCACGCGGAGGCCTACGCGCTCCGCGTCGACCGCGGCGCCGGTGGACGCGTCGGCACCGTGACCCTCGCCGGCGCCGACGCGGCCGGGCAGTTCTACGCCGTGAAGTCGCTCGAGCAGCTCCTCGTCACCCGCGGCCACGACACGACGATCGCCGGCGCCGCCGTGCAGGACTTCCCGTCCATGCCGCTGCGCGGCACCATCGAGGGCTTCTACGGCGAGCCGTGGACGAGCGCCGAGCGCCTCGACCAGATGGCCTTCTACGGCGACCTCAAGGCGAACACGTACGTCTACGCGCCCAAGGACGACCCCTACCACCGCGAGCAGTGGCGCGACCCCTACCCCGCGGACGAGCTCGCCGGGCTCGCGGAGCTCGTCGACGCGGCCACCGCGAACCACGTGCGCTTCACGTTCGCCCTCTCCCCCGGCAACAGCATCTGCTACACCAGCGACGCCGACATGGCCGCCCTCGAGGCCAAGTTCCAGGCCCTGTACGACGTCGGGGTGCGGGCCTTCAACGTGCCGCTCGACGACATCGACTACTCGCGCTGGGCGTGCGACTCGGACCGCGCCGCGTACGGCGACCCGTCGCCGGGGGCCGCCGGCCAGGCCCAGGCCGACTTCCTCACCCGGGTGCAGCAGGGGTGGATCGAGACGCACGACGGCGCCCGGCCGCTCCAGATGGTGCCGACCGAGTACTACAACACGACCGAGTCGCCCTACAAGGCCGCGCTGCGCACCATGGACGACGACGTCGTCGTCATGTGGACCGGCAACGACGTCGTGCCGCAGTCGATCTCCGTCGCCCAGGCGGTCGAGGCCGACACCGTGTTCGGCGGGCCCACGTTCCTCTGGGACAACTATCCCGTGAACGACTACGGGCAGACCAGCGGCCGGCTCCTGCTCGCGCCCTACGACAAGCGCGAGCCCGGCCTCTCCGACCACCTCGCGGGGCTCGTCTCCAACCCGATGAACCAGGCCGCGGCCAGCAAGGTCGCCGTCTTCGGCATGCTCGACTTCGCGTGGCACGACCGCGGCTACGACCGGGACCGCGGCTGGGACGAGGCGATGCGCTACCTCGCCCACGACGACGAGCGTGCGGTCGACGCGCTCCTCGCGTTCGGCGACCTCAACCACCTCGCGCCCAGCTTCGGCGACCCGTGGCAGCCGCAGGCCCCGGCTCTCGCGGCCGACGTCGACCGGTTCTGGGACCGCTGGGAGGCCGGCGACCGGCAGGCCGCGGTCGACGGGCTGCGGCGCCGCGCCGAACTGGTCGCCGCGATCCCCGAGACGCTGCGGTCCGCGGACGTCGACCCCGGGTTCCTGTCCGACGCGAAGCCCTGGCTGGACGCCGACGACCTGTGGGGCGACGCCTTCGTCGCGACCCTCGATGCCGCGCAGGCCGACCTCGACGGCGACACGGCCGCCCGCGACGCCCTCCTCGCCCGGGCGAAGGCGTCCGCCGCCTCGGCGGCGAAGGTCCTCGTGGACCCGCCGGACAACCGGTGGGGCGTCGCCCCGGTGAAGCTGGGCGACGGCGTGCTCGACACGTTCCTGCGCGACCTGGGGGCCGACCTGGCCTCCTGACGCGGTCGGAACGGGGGCGAGGGGTCGGCGCACGACCCCTCGCCCTCGCGCGTCCCCGGTCAGGACCCGCCCGGCCCCTCGCCGTCCGCGCCCTGGAGCCACATCACCCCGAGCCGGTGCAGCATCGCCGCGGCGCCCGCACCGTGCATGACGGCCCGCTCCCCCATCGCCGAGTAGCGCGGGCGGCGCACGTCGCTCGGCGGCAGCCGCCTGGCCAGGGCCGCCTCGATCGTGTCGAGGAGCCGCGGACCCGCCCGCCGCACCGGCCCGTCGACCACCACGTCCGCGACGTCGAGGATCGCGACCTGGGCGCAGATCAGCGCCGCCAGCCCCTCCGCCGCGCGGTCGACGCGCGCGGCCAGGGCCCGCAGCTCCGCGGGCGCCGGCCCGTCCCCGAGGGCCGCGACGTCGTCGAGCCGCTCGAGCGGCAGCCCCTCCAGCACGGCGGGCAGGCCCGCCACCGTCTCGAGGCAGCCGCGCCGCCCGCACGAGCAGAGGCGGTCGCTCACGCCGAGGTCGATGTGACCGACCTCGCCCGCGCGCTGCCGGTCGCCGAGGTGGACGCGCCCGTCGAGGAGCACGGCCGAGCCGACACCCGTGTCGACGTGCAGCACGACGACCCCCGCGCCCGGCGCACCCTGGTGGGAGACCTCCGACAGCGCCACCGCCGTCGCGTCGTTCACCAGGACGACCTCGTGCCCGAGGACGGCCGACAGCGGGCCGGCGAGGTTCACGTCCTGCCAGCCGAGCTGCAGGGCCTCGGTGACCCCGCCGTCCGGGGAGACGATGCCGGGCACGGCGACGCCCACCGCGAGCACGTCGCGGCCGTCGCGCTCGACCAGCCCGGCGAGCAGCGGGGCCAGGACCCCGACCACGTCGCCGGGCGTCGGGCCCGCCGGCAACGGCATCTCCGCGATCGCGCCGATCGCGCCGTCGAGCCCGCCGATCCCGGCGCGCACGCCGCCCGGCGTCACGTCGGCCATCAGCAGGCAGGAGTGCTGGGTGTCGACCCGCAGCGGCGTCGCCGGCTTGCCGCGCCCCTGCGGCCTGCCCGCCCCCTCGGCGACGAGGCGCCGGGCCACCAGGTCCTGCACGATCTCGGACACCACCGCCCTCGCGAGCCCGACCGACCGGGCGATGTCGGCCCGCGAGACCTCACCGGCGCCGCTCAGCACGCTCTGCAGCACCAGCCGGGTGTTGCGCTCGCGCAGGTCCGCGGGGGTCGCCTTCTGCGCGACGCGCACCGGTCCCGACGTCATCGACCCTCCCCGCGGCCTCGCGCCCGCCCGGCGGACGGGCCCTACCCGGCCCCGTAGACCGCCAGCTCCTGCAGATGGAGGCTATAGGCATTGGTGGTGTTCCCGAACCCGGTCACCCGCACGAACCGGTAGCTGCCCTCGACGGCGTACCGGTCGCCCACGTCCGTCTGCGGGGCGTGCGCCGTCTTCTCCGCCAGCAGCGTCCACGCCTGCCCGTCCGCGCTGCCCTCCACGCGGTAGAGGTACGACCGGCGGTCGGCGTAGTACGGCGTCACCCGGACCGCCGACAGGTCGTGGGCGGCCCCCAGGTCGACCTGGAGCGACGCGGGCTTCCCGTTGCAGGCCGCCGGGAGGCAGAACCACCCCGTGGACAGGTCGGCGTCGACCGCCTTGGCCGGCTCGCGGCCCGCCTCCGCGCTCGTGGCCGTCACCGACGCCCCCTCGCCGAGCGGGGTGGGCGGCGGGGACGCGCACGCCACCGTCGGGACACCGAAGGACAGCGCGTCGAAGTAGCGGTTCGCGTCCGACTGGTCCACCTGCAGGCGCAGCTGCCGCACCCCCGTGACGTCGACGTCGAGGCGGACGGCCGCCGTGCCGGGGCCCGAGGGGCCGCTGCGGAGCACGCCGGTCTGCGTCAGGAGCCTGCCGTCGCCGTAGACGCGCACGACCACGTCGCCGTCGGCGGTGTGGTTCATCGCGTCGTCGACGCCGACGACGGTCGTGAGCCGGGAGCAGGTGCCGCCCAGCTCGACGCGCACGTCGGCGTTGGAGTTGGTGCCCAGACCCTTCGCGAACGCGACCCCGTCGAGCCGGATCGGCGCGCCGTCGCCGGCCGGGGTGGCGGCCGTGACGGTGTCCCGGGCCACCGGGTGCAGGCCGTCGTGGTTGCGCGACGACGAGAACGCCAGGTCGCTGAGCTGGTACCGCCCCGTCGAGGCGACCGGGAGCACGGCGGACGACGTCCGGACCTGGGACCCGTCGGCACCGTCGGCACCGTCGAAGCGGAGGGTGACGTCGACGGTCACCTCGTCGGTGCCCGCCGGCAGCGCGGCGGTGCGCCGCACGGTCCAGGTCCGCTCGGCCGTCTCCCCGGGCCCGATCTCGTCCGGCTGCCCCCCGGTCGGGACCACCTCGATCCCGGCGGGCGCCGCGACCTCGACGTGGACGCCGGTGGCCGCGGCGAAGTAGTTGGTGTTGGTCACCGACGCGGTCACCTGCGCGGCGTCCGGACCCGTCCCCGACCCCGTGACCGAGCCCGTCGGCCGCAGCGTGAGGGGCACGTCGTACCGGTCGTCCTGCAGGCGGCGGAGCGTGCGCGACGCCTCCCGGTAGGCGTTGCCCGACGGCCGGGTCGGGTAGACCGTGCGGTCCGCGATCCACTCCTCCGCCATCGCGTCCCAGTCGATGTCGGGCACCGCCTCGCCGGTCTCCAGGTGCGCGCGGAGCGCGTCGAACAGGCGCTCCCAGCGCGGCAGGTAGTAGTCGTCCAGCAGGCCGGACCGCTCACGGTAGGCGTAGTCGTGCAGGTCGGTGGTCGCCGGCCCCCAGGAGGTGATCAGCCGGCGCGCGTCCTGCTCGAGGGCGACCGCCTCCTGCGGGTCGCCCGCGGCGGCGCGCGCCTGCGCGGTCCACGGGCCCAGGAGGAAATGCTCGTCGGTGGCCAGGAGGTCGTCCAGCCCGCGCACGTGCCCGGTCCACGACCGGGTGAGGCGGGTGAGCTCGTCGAGGTCGCCGGCCTGGTACGCCGCCTGGATCTGGGGCAGCAGGGTACGGGACCGGTCGGCCACCGACTGCCGCGCGACGTCGACCAGGTCGTACCGGTAGGCGGCGCTGCCGCGCAGCGCCGGGTCGACGTCGAGCAGGGCGGGCAGGGCCTTCGCGAACGCCGCCGGGTCGTAGGCGAAGGCGGCCTGCGCGTAGGTGTGCGGGCGCGTGGTCGAGAGGTTGGGCGTCGCGGCGAACAGGCCGCCGTGACCCGAGGAACGGCCCCCGGTGGGCGGGATGGAGTACGCCGTGCCGGCGAGCACGCGCCACGCCCTGCGCGCGGCGGGGTCGACGCCGCCGTAGCGGGCGTCGGCGTAGACGTCGAACCAGCGGTCGAGGTCGACCGGGCCGTCGTGCCAGGGCAGCTCGGCCAGGAACTCCATCGCGACCGGGTTGTTGCCGCTCGCCTCCGGCAGGATCGCCACGCCGTCCAGGGCGCTGCCCGGGCGCTCGAGCCAGGCCCAGAACCGCTCGTTCCACGCCTTGATCGGCGCCCCCACGGTCAAGTTGCCGCCGAAGTTCCAGATGGACCCGAAGGCGTAGGGCGTGCCCTTCCAGTCGTTGTCCCGGTCGGGCTTCAGCGCGCGGTCGGAGAGCCCGTCCACCACGAGCATGCGGGTCCTGTCGATCGCCGCCACCGTCTCCGGGCGCGGGTTGCTCTGCCAACCGAGGATGACCCAGATCGCGCCCGGGTGGGCCGCCTCGAGCGCGTCCTGCACCGCGACCGACGCGTCGCCCACGGGGATGTCACCGGCGCGCCCGCCCTCGTGCAGCAGGTCCATCTTGAACATCGTCGACGGACCCAGGACGCGTTCCTGCACCGTGTAGAAGCGTGCGGCGACGCGGTCGAAGGTCGGGTCCGTGGGAGCCAGCCAGTCCGGCCTCGTGAACCCGCTCCAGGTGCCCTGCGGCACCGTCTTCGCGCCCGGGTTGCGCTCCTCGAAGTCGGTCGGCACGGTGCCGAAGTACCCGGGCAGCACGGGCGTGATGCCGAGCGAGCGCATCCGGTCGGCGATCCGGCGGCCGAGGTCCGCGCGTTCCTGGAGCAGCCGCTCGCTGACGGGCGTGGTGAAGCCGGACATGTTCTGCAGGAGCCACCACGGCTGATAGCCGGGGGTCGGGACCCAGTGCCGCATCTCCTCCGCCGAGTAGCCGAACGACTGCAGGGTCTCGGCGTAGACGGCATCGGCGCCGACGGGCATGAACATCTCGTTCACGCCGTGCATGGCCGCCACGTCGATCTCCCGCTCCCAGTCCTCGAAGGTGCGGAAGGGGCCGGAGTAGCCGTCCTCGGTGTCGTTGCCGGAGAACCGGTGCGCGACGAGCGACGTCTGCGTGATCGGCTCACGCGGCAGCGGGAGCCGGGGCGGAAGGTCCAGCTGGTCCCCGGTCCAGGAGACGTCCGCCTTCGCGACGTCCTTGAGGTACCAGTTGACGCCCATGAGCAGGGCCGAGGTGCTGCTGCCCTCGACCACCAGCCGACCGCCACGCGCTGCGACCCGGAAGGTCTCGTGCCCGTCGTCGGCCGCGACGGTGGCCAGTCCCACCTGGCCGGCGTACCGCGGGCCGAGCACCCGCCGCAGGACGTCGCGCGCGGGCCGGGTGTCGAACGCCCCCGGGCCGGCCGCCTGCTGAGCCGCGAGATCGTCGGTGCGCGGTGGTGGTCCGGCGGCGCCGGCCGCGCCCGCCCCGGTCGTGGCGAGCATCGCGACGCCCATCAGCGTGGCGATCGCCTTCGTGGAGAACTGCCGCAGCGTCGTGCTCCCGACCATGGTCTGCCCCTTTGCAGCGATTATGATCGCGGCCCAACCTAAACCTGGGCCGGGAGCCGGTCAAGGGTCGTGGCGCCTGCCGCGGACAGTCGCCGGGGTCCCCTAGGGTGCCGCCATGACCGACGACGCGGGGCGAGCAGTCATCGCCGACCTGAGCATGATCCCCAACCCGCAGGCCGTGGACCTCACGGCCATGGTCGAGCTCGGCGGCGTCGAGCAGTTCGTCTCCGTCCGAGGCCGTGACCGCGCGAACCCGGTGCTCGTCGTCTGTCACGGCGGGCCCGCCGTCCCGTCCCTGCCCACCTCGTGGATCTGGCAGCGCGGGGTGGAGGACTACTTCACCGTCGTCAACTACGACCAGCGCGGCAGCGGCAGGTCCGTCGCCGGCGTCGACGACGCCACCGACCTGAGCGTGGACCGCTACGTCGACGACCTGGTCGAGCTGATCGCCTGGCTGCAGGACGAGCTCGGCGTCGAGCGGGTCGGCCTCCTCGGGCACAGCTGGGGGTCGATCCTCGGCGTCCTGCTCGCCCGGCGCCGGCCCGACCTGCTCTGGGCGTACATCGGCGTCGGCCAGGTCATCTCCGGCCCGGACAACGAGTCCGAGGTCTTCGCGCACGCGGTGCGGAGCGCCACCGCCGACGGGAACTCCGAGGCTCTCGCGGAGCTGCGCGCCCTCGGCGACTACCCCGGCGACGAGCCGCTCACCGTCGAGCGCATCGTCGTGTGCCGGCGGTGGGCGCAGCACTACGGCGGCCTGTCCGCCTACCGCGCGGAGTCGATGTACTTCTTCGAGTCCGAGTCGCTGTCGCCGTACTACTCCGCCGACGACCGGGAGCTGATCGGGCAGGGCCAGTCGATCACCCTGCCCCGGGTCCTGTCCGACGTCCTCGCCTTCGACGCGAGCGACCAGGTCGAGTTCGACGTCCCGATGGTCCAGCTCCTCGGCCGGCACGACTTCACGACGCCGACCGCCCCCGTGGAGCGGTGGTTCGACCGCGTCACCGCGCCGTCGAAGGACGTCCTGTGGTTCGAGCACTCGGCGCACCTGTGCATGCACGAGGAGCCCGGCCGGTTCGTCGTCGGTCTGGTGAGCCTGGCGCTGCCGCACGCCGGACGCTGACGACCGGCGTCCGGCCCCGCCCCGGCTAGCGCGTGGCCCAGAACGCCACGGCCGACGCGGCGGCGACGTTGAGCGAGTCCACGCCCCCGGCCATCGGGATCGTGACGACGAGGTCGGCGGTGTCGACCGCGCCGCGCGAGAGCCCGTCGCCCTCGGTGCCGAGCACCAGCGCGAGGCGCTCGGGCGGGTCGGCGACGACGTCGTCGAGGGAGACGGCGTCGTCCGCCAGGGCGAGGGCTGCGACGGTGAAGCCGTCCTCCTGCAGGGCGCGCAGGTCGCCCGGCCACGACTCCAGGCGCGTCCACGGGACCTGGAACACCGTGCCCATGGAGACGCGCACCGACCGGCGGTACAGCGGGTCCGCGCAGCGGGGCGAGACCAGCACGGCGTCCACGCCGAGCGCGGCCGCGGAGCGGAAGATGGCACCCACGTTCGTGTGGTCGACGATGTCCTCCAGCACCGCGACGCGGCGCGCCCCGGCGCCGCCGCGGGCGCCCGCGACCAGCTCGTGCACGCTCGGCAGCACCGGGCGGTGCATGGCCGCGAGCGCCCCGCGGTGCAGGTGGAACCCGGTGATCCGCTGCACCACGTCGTCGCCGCCGACGAAGACGGGCACGTCGGGGTACGCGTCGAGCACGTCGGCCATGGAGTCGAGCCACTTCTCGCCCATGAGGAACGACCGCGGCCGGTGCCCCGCCTCGAGCGCGCGGCGGATCACCGACGACGACTCGGCCATGTACAGCCCCTCGGCGGGCTCGCGAGCGGAGCGGAGCTTCACGTCCTTGAGGTCGGTGTAGTCGTGCAGGCGCGGGTCGGCGGGGTCGGTGACGCGCGTGACGCGATCTGCCAGGGCGCCGGGCTCGGGGGTGCTCACCGGGGCATTCTCCCCCGGGACGGCGGCCGGACCCGCGGCCGGTCCGCCGCGCCGGTCACCGCCCGAGGGCGTCCGCGAGGGTGGGTGCTCCGCCCGACGCGCGCCACGCGCCCGGCGTCGTGCCGTGGCGCCGCACGAAAGCGCGGTGGAAGCCCGGCACGGAGTCGTAGCCGACGCGGCGGGAGACGGCCTCGACGGACGCGTCGCCCTCGCGCAGCAGCCGGGCCGCGGCGTCCAGGCGGCAGCCCGCGACGTACGCCATCGGCGGCTCGCCCACCGTGCCCGTGAAGCGCTCCGCGAAGGCCGACCTGGACAGCCGCGCGACCGCGGCGAGAGACTCCACGGTCCACGGGTCGGCGGGTGCCGCGTGCACGGCCCGCAGCACCGGGCCCAGCGCGGGGTCGCGCAGTGCGGCGATCCACCCGGACGCGGGCTCCTCCGCCTCCAGCCAGCCGCGCACGACGTGCACGAGCAGGACGTCCGCGAGGCGCGCGGTGACGACGTCGGTGCCGGGCCGCGGGCGCCGCACCTCGTGGTCGATCGCGGTGACGAGGGCGCGCAGCCACGCCCTGTCGGGGTCCGCGCCGGAGGCTCCGGGGCCGGGCGCCCGCAGCACGGGAGGGAGGCTCGCCAGCAGGCGGCCCACCCCGGGGTCGGTGAACCCGACCGCCCCGCAGACGAGCGTCGCGGGGCGGCCGCCGCCGGCGATGCGCAGCTGCTCGTAGCGGTCGGCGACCACCGTGCGGTCGACGTCCCAGAGGCCGGTCGCCGGGTCGCCGGCGGCACCGGTGATGCGGTGCCCCGTGCCGTGCGGCACCAGCACCAGGTCGCCGGGCGCCAGGTCGTGGTGCTCACCCTCGACGTCGACGACGGCCCGGCCGTCGAGCAGCAGGTGGAACATCGTGGTGCCCGGCAGCGGCGGCAGCGCGAGCCCCCACGGCTCGGAGAACCGGCCCGTGGAACAGAACACGGCGGTCATCTCGAGGTCGCCCAGCACCTGGGCCCAGGGGTCCTCCTGCGGGAGCCCCGCCCCCGGCACGGGCAGCAGCGTCGCGGCGTCGGCCATGCCGACCATCCTCGCGCCCTCTCGGACGATCGGTCAAGAATCCCGGTGATCGCGGCATGGTTCGTCCGGTCCCCGGGCGGAAGTCTGGGAGCAGACGCCGGACCGCGAGGGCCCGGCCGGAAGGAGGATCGTCATGGACGTGCTGGTGGTCGGAGCGACGCGAGGCACCGGCCTCGCCCTGACCCGTCGCCTCGTGGCGGACGGGCACCGCGTCACCGCGTTCGGGCGGACGGCGAGCACGGCGTTCGCCTCGCCCGTCGAGGGGTCCGTCGACGGGCCGGGCAGCGTGCGGCCGGTGGACGGCGACGCGCTGGACCCCGACGCGGTCGCCAAGGCCGTGGCCGGGCAGGACGCGGTGGTCGTCACGCTCGGCATCTCGGACAACCCGCTCGCCGTGCAGTGGCTGCACCGGTCGAGCACCCCCGCGGACGTCCGCTCGCGCGGCACCGCGACCGTCGTCGCGGCCATGCGGGAGACCGGCGTGCGGCGGCTCGTCGTGCAGAGCACGTACGGGCTCGGGGACTCCTGGCGGCACCTGGACCTCACGTGGAAGCTGGTGTTCCGGTTCGTCATCGGCCGGCAGTTCGTCGACTCGGGGCGGCAGGAGGAGGTGGTGCGCGGCAGCGGGCTGGACTGGACGCTCGTGCGCCCCGTCTCGCTCACCGACGCCGCCGACGGCTCCCCCGCCCACGTCACGACCGACGACACCCGACGCGGCCTGAAGGTCTCCCGGGCGCAGGTCGCGGGCGCGCACGCCGGGGCGCTCGCCGACCCGGGGACCGTCGGCGCCACGCTCAGCGTGTCGGCGTAACGGCGGGCCGCATGTCGGGGCGGCGTGCCAGGATCACGGGCGTGACCACCGACCCCGCCCGCGACGGCGTCGCGCCCGCCGTCGTCCTGCGCGACCGCGTCCCCGCCGACCTGCCCGCCCTCGCCGAGGCCCTCGCCGGCCAGCAGCCGGCGTCGGGCTACCCGCACCGCTGGCCCCTGCCGTTCCCGGTGGAGGACTTCATCGTCCGGCCCGACGAGGAGCGCGCCTGGGTCGCCGAGGTCGACGGCGCGGTCGTCGGGCACGTCAGCGTGACCGCCGTGCCCGACGACCGGTTCGGCGCGATCTGGTCGGCCGGCGCCGGCCGCCCGGTCGACGAGCTGGGCTGCGTCTCGGTCCTGTTCGTCGGCCCGACGGCGCAGGGCCGCGGCGTCGGAGGCGCCCTGCTCGACGTCGCCGTGGCGCACCTGCACGCGCTGGGGCGCACCCCGGTGCTCGACGTCGACGACCGCGACGGCATCGCGCACGCCGTCTACCTGCACCGCGGGTGGCGCGTGGTCGGCGAGGCCCGGTTCGACTGGCAGCGCGAGGGGGCGCCGCCCGCCCGGCTGCTCGTCCTCCCCTGACCGCCAAGGAATCGAGCGTGGGGGGGTTGTAGACCGACCCGGCGGGGGGGGGTGAAAGCACCACCCACCGTTTGCGCGAGGGGGGCGTCCCCCCGGGGGGGCGGCGC
>NZ_JBHVFQ010000004.1:38377-91968 GCF_042801555.1 Isoptericola sp. NPDC057559 | reverse complement strand
TTTTGTGGGGGGGGGGGGTTGCCCCCCCCCCGGGGGGGTGCGCGAACCCCCCCCCCACGCTCGATTCGCGACCGGGGTCAGACCCCGGCGGAGTCCGCGACCACGTCCTCCTCGTCCACCGCGGGGGCGCTGAACTGCGACTCGTAGAGCCGCGCGTACGCCCCGCCGGCGGCGAGCAGCGCGTCGTGGTCGCCCTGCTCCACGATCTGCCCGTGCTCCATCACCACGATGGTGTCGGCGTCACGGATCGTGGACAGGCGGTGCGCGATGACGAACGACGTGCGGTTCGCCCGCAGCGCGTTCATCGCCTGCTGCACCAGCACCTCGGTGCGCGTGTCGACCGAGCTCGTCGCCTCGTCGAGCACGAGGATCTCCGGGTCGGCCAGGAACGCCCGGGCGATGGTGAGCAGCTGCTTCTCGCCCGCGGACAGCGAGGTGGCCTCGTCGTCCAGGAGCGTGGCGTACCCGTCGGGCAGCGTGCGCACGAACGGGTCGACGTGGGTGGCCTCCGTGGCGGCGAGGAACTCCGCCTCCCCCACCGTGGCGCCGTCGCGCACGCCGTAGCGGAGGTTCTCCTCGATGGTGCCCTTGAACAGCCAGGTGTCCTGCAGCACCATGCCGATCCGCGAGCGCAGGTCGTCCCGCGTCAGCTCGCGGGAGTCCACGCCGTCGAGCGTGATCCGGCCGGAGTTCACCTCGTAGAACCGCATGAGCAGGTTGACCAGCGTCGTCTTGCCGGCGCCCGTCGGCCCGACGATCGCGATCGTCTGGCCGGGCTCCGCCACGAGGTCGAGGTGCTCGATGAGCGGCGTCTCGGGGTCGTAGGAGAACGACACGTCCTCGAACGCCACGCGGCCGCGCACGTCCGCCAGCCGGCGGGGGTCCGCCGGGTCCGGCTCCTGCTCCGGGGCGTCGAGCAGCTCGAAGACCCGCTCGGCCGACGCGACGCCCGACTGCAGCAGGTTCATCATCGACGCGATCTGGGTGAGCGGCTGCGTGAACTGCCGCGAGTACTGGATGAACGCCTGGACGTCACCGAGGGACAGCTGGCCCGACGCCACGCGCAGGCCGCCGATCACGGCCACGACCACGTAGTTGAGGTTGGCGAGGAAGCCCATCGACGGCTGCATGGTGCCGGAGATGAACTGCGACTTGCGGGACGCGTCGTACAGCGCCTCGTTCTCCGCGCCGAACTTCTCCGCCGCCGCCTCCTGGCGCCCGTAGACCTTCACCAGCGAGTGCCCGGTGAACATCTCCTCGACGTGCGCGTTGAGCCGGCCGGTGGCCGCCCACTGCGCCACGAACTGCGGCTGCGACCGCTTGGCGATCTGCATCGTGAGGACCACCGACAGCGGCACCGTGACGAGCGCGACCAGCGCCAGCACCCACGAGATCCAGAACATCATGCCGAGCACGCCGATCACCGTGAGCACGGAGGTCACGAGCTGCGCGAGCGTCTGCGTCGTCGTCTGCGCGACGTTGTCGATGTCGTTGGTGACCCGCGAGAGGATCTCGCCCTTGGCCTGCTTGTCCACGTAGCTCAGCGGGATGCGGTGGAGCTTGGCCTCCACCTCGTCGCGCAGGCGGCGCATCGTGTTCTGCACCGCGATCGTCATGATGCGCGCCTGCAGCCACCCGAAGAGGAACGCGCCCACGTAGATGGCGAGCACCCACATCAGGATCTCGCCGAGCCGGGTGAAGTCCACGCCCTGGCCCGCGACCACGTCGGGCAGCGAGGAGATCAGGCCGGCCTGGGCGCTGTCCCCGGAGGCGCGCAGCATGGTGGCGGCTTCCTCACCGGTGGTCCCGGCGGGGACGCCGGCCGCCGTGAGCGCCTTGCCGACCACGCCGGCGAAGATGACGTTGGTCGCGTCACCGAGGATCTTCGGGCCCGCCACGGTGAGCGCCACCGAGACGACGCCGCACAGGGTGAGCAGGACGACGCGCGCCCGCTCGGGGCGCATCACACGGGCGAACCGCACGAGCGACCCGCGGAAGTCCATCGCCTTGGCGCCGGGGGCGCCGCCCATGCCCATCGGGCCGCCTCCTCGAGGGCCCCCGGCGGGGCGGGCGGGCGCGGCCGGTGCCTTGCGTTCGGTGCTCATGCCGCCTCCTCGAGGGACATCTGGGAGGAGACGATCTCCTGGTAGGTCTCGTTGTCCGCCAGCAGCTCGGCGTGCGTGCCGCGCCCGACGATGCGCCCGTGGTCCAGCACGAGGATCTGGTCCGCGTCCCGGATGGTCGCCACGCGCTGGGCCACGACCAGGACGGTCGCGTCGTGCGTGCGGGGCCTCAGCGCCGCGCGCAGGCGCGCGTCGGTGCTGTAGTCGAGAGCCGAGAACGAGTCGTCGAACAGGTAGACCCGCGGGCGCCGCACCACGGCGCGCGCGATGGCGAGCCGCTGCCGCTGGCCGCCGGAGAAGGTGCTGCCGCCCTGCGCCACCGGCGCCTCGAGCCCGTCCGGCAGCGCCTCGACGAAGTCGCGCGCCTGCGCGATCTCGAGCGCGGCCCACATCTCGTCCTCGGTGGCGTCGGCCTTGCCGTAGCGCAGGTTGTCCGCGACCGTGCCGCTGAACAGGAACGCCTTCTGCGGCACCAGGCCGAGCACGGAGCCGAGGTCGCCCGTCGACAGGTCGCGCACGTCCACGCCGTCCAGGAGCACCCGGCCGTCGGTCACGTCGAACAGGCGCGGCACCAGGTTGAGCAGCGTCGTCTTGCCCGCACCGGTGGAGCCGATGATCGCGGTCACCCGGCCGGGCGTCGCGGTGAACGTCAGGTCGTGCAGCACGGGCTCGTCCGCGCCCGGGTAGCGGAACTCGACGCCCTCGAACGCCACCTCGCCGCGCGGCCCCTCGCCGTCGGCCAGGGCGGTGAGGGACACCGGCGCGTCCGGCTCGGTGACCGAGGTCTCGGTGTCGAGCACCTCGGAGATGCGGCCCGCGGCGACGGAGGCACGCGGCACCATCATCACCATCATCGTCGACATCATGACGGCCATGAGGATGTACATGATGTAGCTGAGGAACGCCATGAGCGCGCCCACCTGCATCTGGCCGTTGTCGATGCGCTCCGCGCCGAACCACAGCACGGCGACGCTGGACGCGTTCATGATGAGCATGACCATCGGGAACGCCAGCGCCATGAGCTTGCCGGCGTTCAGCGACGTGTCGTACAGCGCCTCGTTCGTGGCGCCGAACCGCTCCCGCTCGCGCTCCTCGCGGACGAACGCGCGCACCACCCGCAGCCCGGTGATCTGCTCGCGCAGCACCCCGTTGATGGCGTCGATCCGCTTCTGCATCGCCCTGAAGTAGGGCACCATCCGCCACATCAGCAGGCCCATCGCGATGCCCAGGACGGGCACCACGACGAGCAGCAGCGCGGAGAGCTCGACGTCCTCCTGCAGGGCCATGATGACGCCGCCGACCAGCATGATCGGCGCCATCACCATGATGGTGAAGGTCATCAGCACGACCATCATCACCTGCTGCACGTCGTTGGTCGTGCGGGTGATGAGCGACGGGGCGCCGAACTGGCCGAGCTCGCGGGCGGAGAAGCCCTGCACGGAGTCGAACAGGTCGCGCCGCACGTCCCGGCCCAGCGCGGTGGCGGTCCGGGCGCCCAGGAACACGGCGCCGATCGCGCACAGGACCTGGCCGAGGCTCACGACGAGCATCCAGCCGCCCACGCGCATGATGTAGCCGGTGTCGCCCGTCGTCACGCCGTTGTCGACGATGTCGGCGTTGAGGGAGGGCAGGTAGAGGGAGGCGAGCGTCGCGAGCAGCTGGAGCACCAGCAGCAGGCCGACGGCGCCGGAGTAGGGGCGCAGATAGCTCCGCGCCAGGGAGACGAGCATCAGGGCTCCTGGGGGTGGGGGGTACGGGGCGTGGCCCCGGGGTGATTCTCCGTCGCCGCGGGGTCGCGGTCCTGGTCTTTTTCGGCCACGGGCGGGCCGCCGGCGGTGCCGCCCATATCGGTGTCGGTGTCGGTGCGGGCGATGCCGTGCACGAGGGCGTCGGCCACCACGCGAGGCGACGGCGCGGGGAGCAGGTGGTCGACGCGACCGTGCGTGCCCGCGATGCTCGCCTCGAGGAGCGCGACGGCGACCTCGATCGGCACCCGCAGCCGGTGCTCGTCGGGCTGCAGCACGCCGATCAGCCCGGCCACCGTCGCCTCGCGCTGCTGCTCGCGCTGTGTCGCGAGCTGGGCGCGGAAGTCCTGCACGTGCTCGGAGGGGACCATGTCGCGGGCCCCGGTGCGGTGGTGCAGCGCGCGCAGCACGCCCATCCACCGCACCACGTCGCTCATGCGGCGCCGGCCGAGCTCGATGACGCGCTCGAGCCGCTCCTCGAGCGGCGCCTCGCGGTCGATCGCCGCCAGCTCCGCGCGGGTCTCGACCGGGCCGGAGGCGCGGTGCAGCCCCTCGACCGCGACGGCGCCGATCAACGTGAGCTTGTCCCCGAAGGCGCGGAACAGGGTGCCCTCGGCGACCCCCGCCGCGTCGGCGAGCTCGCGGCTGGTCACGTCGAGGCCGAACTCGCCGACCAGCGGCAGCACGGCGTCGATGATCGCGGTCCGCCGGTCGTCCGGGGAGAGCGGGGTGGCGCGACGACTCGCGCCCTGTGCAGCCAGCATGAGCGCCATGCTAAATGAGTGAGCACTCACTCGTCCACCCCTCCGCCGCTCCCGTCGCGACCGGGGCCGGACATGACGGGACCCCGCCACCCCACGAGGGGTGACGGGGTCCCGTCCCGGCGTCCGCCGACTACTGCTGCTGCGGCTCGTCCGGCTCGCCGGTGACCGGGCGCGGCGGGATGCCGGTGGCCGGAGGCGGGGTCGGGCCGTCGGCGGGGCGCTGGCCGCGCTCGGCCGAGGGGTCGAACGGCGCGCCCGACCGGGTGCCAGCGCTCGTGGCGTCGGCGGTCGCGGCCTCGGCCTGACGACGCGCCTCGGCGAGGGCCTCGCCCGGGTCGGTCAGCGCCGTCTCGGGGAACGCGGTCCGCGGGCGCGGCGTGCGCTCGCCCTCGTCCTCCCCCGACGGCGGGGTCGGGATGCCGGGCGTGCCGGGCACGCCGCCGAAGCCCTGCGCGATCGAGCCGAGCGCGGCCGTGAACTCGGTCGGCACGACCCACAGCTTCGAGGCGTTGCCGTTGGCGATCTGCGGCAGCATCTGCAGGTACTGGTACGCGAGCAGCTTGGGGTCGGCGTCGCCCTGGTGGATGGCGTCGAAGACCTGCAGGATCGCCCGCGCCTCACCCTCGGCCGTGAGGATCGCCGCCTGGGCGTTACCCTCGGCGCGCAGGATCTGGGACTGCTTCTCGCCCTCGGCCGTGAGGATCTGCGACTGCTTGACGCCCTCGGCCGTGAGGATCGTGGCGCGGCGGTCGCGCTCGGCGCGCATCTGCTGCTCCATCGCGCCCTGCACGGAGGCGGGCGGGTCGATCGACTTCAGCTCGACGCGGTTGACGCGCACGCCCCAGCGGCCCGTCGCCTCGTCGAGGACCCCGCGCAGCTGGCCGTTGATCTGGTCGCGGCTGGTGAGGGTCTGCTCCAGGTCCATCGAGCCGACGACGTTACGCAGCGTGGTGACGGTGAGCTGCTCGATGGCGGTGATGTAGTTCGCGATCTCGTAGACGGCGGACTTCGGCTCCGTCACCTGGAAGTAGACGACGGTGTCGATGCTCACCACGAGGTTGTCGCTCGTGATCACCGGCTGCGGCGGGAAGGAGACGACCTGCTCGCGCAGGTCGACGCCCGCGCGCACGCGGTCGATGAACGGCACGAGCCAGTGGAGCCCCGGCTCGAACGTGTGCCGGTAGCGGCCGAGGCGCTCGATGATGAGCGCCGTGGCCTGCGGCACCACCCGCACCATCTTGAACAGCGCCACGACCACGAAGATCACGAGCGCGAGAATCACGATCCATAGCACGATGGTGCCGGCGTTGGGGTCGGACACGAGGGTCCCTTTCTGTCGACGTCGAACAGGACTGCCGGCACACCCGGCAGGGTGGTGCACGCCCCCAGGGGGCGCCCGTCAGGCGCTGTGCTCGGGCTGGGAGTGCGAGGTCGGGACGGGCTCGACCACGGCGGTCGCGCCCTCGATGCGCACGACCCGCAGCTCGGCGCCCGCGGGCACCCGCCCGGTCGAGTTCGGCACACCGTCGTCGACGAGCCGGGCGCTCCAGACCTCGCCCGCGAGCTTGACGCGGCCCCCGGCCTCGGTGATCTCGCTGAGCGCGACCGCGGGACGGCCGACGTGCGCCGCGACGTTGGTCTCCTGCAGCGGCACGCGCTGCTTGAGGTGCTGCAGGAGCCACGGGCGCAGCAGGAGCACGAGCAGCAGCGCGAAGACGCACGCCACCACGAACTGCAGCCACACCGGGCCGCCCGCCGCCGCCGTCACGGAACCGGCCAGCGCGCCCCCGGCGAGCATGATGAACACGAGGTCCAGCGAGAACATCTCGATGGCGGCCAGCACCAGCGCCGCGCCGATCCACCACAGCCAGGAATCCATGGTCACCTCCGCCAGGCCCTGCACCGGGACCCGACTGTCGCGGCCACAGGGTTTTGCTCAGACTTTACCAAGATTTCCCCCGTGCCGGGAACAGTCAGCGGCTGGCGGGTCGCGCCGCGCGCGCGAGCCAGCGACCGCCCCCGTGGGCGACCATCAGCGGCATCCCGAAGGCCTGCGAGAGGTTGTCCGCCGTGAGCACCTCCTGGATCGGGCCGGCGGCCTGGATCCCGCCGTGGCGCATGAGCAGCAGGTGCGTGAAGCCCGGCGGGATCTCCTCGACGTGGTGCGTCACGAGCACCAGGACGGGCGACGCCGGGTCGGCCGCGAGCTCCGAGAGCGCGCCCACCAGCTCCTCGCGACCGGCGAGGTCGAGGCCCGCCGCCGGCTCGTCGAGCAGCAGGAGCTCCGGGTCGGTCATGAGGGCGCGGGCGATCTGCACGCGCTTGCGCTCCCCCTCGGACAGGGTGCCGTAGTAGCGGTCGGACAGGTCCGCGACGTCGAACGCCGCGAGCAGGTCCTTGGCGCGCTGCTCGTCGAACTCCTCGTACGACTCCTGCCAGCGGCCCGTCACGCCGTAGGCGGCGGTCAGCACGACGTCGCGCACCGTCTCGTGGCCCGGGATGCGGTCGGCGAGCGCCGCGGACGCGAAGCCGATGCGCGGGCGCAGCTCGAAGACGTCGACACGGCCCAGCCGCTCCCCCAGGAGCTCCGCGGTGCCGGACGTGGGGTGCGAGCGCGCCGCGAGGATCTGCAGCATCGTCGTCTTGCCGGCGCCGTTGGGCCCCAGCACCACCCAGCGCTCGCCCTCGTTCACCTGCCAGTCCACGGCGTCGAGGATGGTGGTGGTACCGCGTCGAACGGTGACGCCCTGCAGGTCGAGAACCGCGCTCATGAGGCCCGACCCTACCCGAGGCCCGACGCCGGACCGGCCTGCGTCCGGACCCGCCGGACGTCTACTGTGAGGCCGTGGAGACCTCCCCCGACGCGCTGCCGCGCAGCGTCGTCCTCGCGCTCTGGCTGCAGTCCGCGGGTGCCGCGCCCGGCGTCGTCGTGCGCAGCGTGCAGGGCGACGACGAGCCGCACGGCGTCGTGGGCATGCCCGGCCGCGAGGACGACGCCGACCTGCGCGCCCTCGTGACCGCGTGGCTCGACGGCCCGCGCGAGGTGTGCGCGCTCCTGCCGGCGCCCGGCGACCTGGGCGGCGTGCCCGCGGCCGTGAGCGCGGAGGCCACCGACGCCGGCGAGTGCGTGATGGTCACCACGCCGGCCGGGTCCTGGGCCGCGGTGCCGGCCGTCACGACGTTCGGCAGCGCCCTCGAGCCGGGCCACCTCGTCGCCTGGCAGGTGCGGCCGGTACCCGCGTGGTCGACCCGCGTGGCGGGCACGCTCGGCGCCCTGCCGGACGCCGAGCGCGAGCTGCGCACCAGCCTCGTGACCGCCACCGAGGCGCTCGACGCCCTCGACGTGGCACGGTGGCGCGACGACGCGGCGGACGCGATCGAGCGCCTGCGCGGGGGCAGCACGGACGGCTGGCCGGTGCCCGCCCTCGAGGGCCGGCGTGCGCGCGTGCTGCAGCTCGCCACGCGGCTCCTGGCGATCGTCGACCTCGCGACCGTCGACGAGGGCGGCGCGGTCAACGTCTGGCAGTCCGACCAGCGCTCCACCGCCCTGCGCGAGGTGGAGCGCACCGCGCGGCGGGCGCTGAGCGCCGCCACCTACGGCGCGGTGCGCTGACCGCCCCGAGGCCCACGGCCCGCCTCCGTCAGCCCGCGAGTACCGCCCGGTAGACGTCGAGCGTGCGGCCCGCGACGGCGTCCCAGGAGAACAGGTCCTCGGCACGGCGCCGGCCCGCCGCGCCCATCTCCGCCCCGCGGGCCGGGTCGTCGAGCACGCCCAGCAGCGCGGCCGCCAGGTCGCCGACGAACCGTTCGGGGTCCAGCGGGGTGCCCGTGCCGTCGTCGGCCTGCTCGATCGGCACCAGCGCGCCGGTGACGCCGTCGTCGACCACCTCGGGGATGCCGCCCGTCGCGGTGCCGACCACGGGAAGGCCGACGGCCATGGCCTCGAGGTTGACGATGCCGAGCGGCTCGTACACCGAGGGGCAGACGAACACGGTGCTCGCGGCGAGCACCGCGATCAGGTCGGGGCGCGGCAGCATCTGCTCGATCCACACGACGCCCGCCTCGGCGCCGCCCCCGCCGGGTCCGGCCTCCCCCGTGCCGCCGCGCGCGCGACGCAGCTCGGCGACCAGGCCGCGCACCTCGTCCATGAGCTCCGGGGTGTCCGGGGCGCCCGCGCACAGCACGAGCTGCACCTCGCGCGGCAGCCGGGCCGCGGCGCGCAGCAGGTAGGGCAGCCCCTTCTGCCGGGTGATGCGCCCGACGAACACGACGGCCGGGCGCTCGGGGTCGATGCCGAGGTCGCGCACCACCCGCTCCGCCTCCGGGTCGTCGACCGCGGGCCGCCGCCAGCCGGCCAGGTCGATCCCGTTGTGCACGACGTGCACGCGCTCGGGGTCGAGCTCGGGGTAGACCCGCAGGATGTCGGCGCGCATGCCTGCCGACACCGCGATCACGCCCGCCGCCCCCACGTAGGCGGTGCGCTCCGCCCAGGACGACAGGGCGTAGCCGCCGCCGAGCTGCTCCGCCTTCCACGGCCGCAGCGGCTCGAGCGAGTGCGCCGTCACCACGTGCGGCACGCCGTGCAGCAGGCCGCCCAGGTGGCCGGCGAGGTTCGCGTACCAGGTGTGGGAGTGCAGCACGTCCGCGCCGGCGACGTCCTGCGCCATGGCGAGGTCGACGCCGAACGTGCCGAGCACCGGGTCCGCGGCCGCCAGCCCGGCGGGCACGCCGTACCCCGTCACGCCGGCCGCGGCGGCGTCCGCGGCGCGCGGCCCGTCGAAGCAGCGGACCCGCACGTCGACCTGGCGGCGCAGCACGGCGGACAGCTCCTCGACGTGCACGCCGGCGCCGCCGTAGACGTGCGGCGGGTACTCGCGGGTCAGCAGGTCGACGCGGATCGGGCTCGTCTGCGGGGTGCTCACGCGGCAAACCTACCCACCCGGGCGAGCGGCCGACGCGAGCGTCCTCACGGTGCGGGCGGGTCGCGGGCGCGGCGGCCCACGACGCCCTAGGGTCGGGGGCATGGCGTCGACCCAGCCCCGCGTGCTCGCGATCGTCCTCGCCGGCGGCGAGGGCAAGCGGCTCATGCCCCTCACCGCGCACCGCGCCAAGCCGGCGGTCCCCTTCGGGGGGATCTACCGGCTGGTCGACTTCGCGCTCTCGAACATCATCAACTCGCGCTACCTGCGGGTCGTCGTGCTCACGCAGTACAAGTCGCACTCGCTGGACCGGCACATCTCCAAGACGTGGCGGATGTCGTCGCTGCTCGGCAACTACGTGTCGTCCGTGCCCGCGCAGCAGCGGGTGGGCAAGCACTGGTACCTCGGCTCGGCGGACGCGATCTACCAGTGCCTCAACATCATCGACGACGAGCGGCCGGACATCGTGGTCGTGGTCGGCGCCGACCACGTGTACCGCATGGACTTCTCGCAGATGGTCGAGTCGCACGTCGCGTCGGGGGCCCGCGCGACGGTGGCCGCCATCCGGCAGCCGATCGCGATGGCCGACCAGTTCGGCGTCATCGAGGTGGACCGCGAGGACCCGACGCGCATCTCCGAGTTCCTCGAGAAGCCCGAGAGCCCGGTGGGGCTGCCCGACTCCCCCACCGAGGTGCTCGCCTCGATGGGCAACTACGTGTTCGACGCCGACGCGCTCGTCGAGGCCGTCACGAAGGACTCCGCCGACCCGGACTCGCGGCACGACATGGGCGGCGACATCATCCCCGCGTTCGTGGCCGACGGCACCGCCGGCGTCTACGACTTCATCCGCAACGAGATCCCCGGGTCGACGGAGCGCGACCGGGACTACTGGCGCGACGTCGGCACCATCGACGCCTACTTCGAGGCCAACACCGACCTCATCGCCGTGCAGCCGGTGTTCAACCTGTACAACCAGGACTGGCCGCTGCTCACCGGGTACACGGGCCTGCCGCCGGCCAAGTTCGTGCACGCCGGCCCGGGCCGCCTCGGCCACGCCGCCGACTCGATCGTCTCGCCTGGTGTCCTCATCTCCGGCGCGACGGTCGCAGGGTCCATCCTGTCCCCGGGCGCCTACCTGCACTCCTGGGCCACCGTCACCGACTCCGTCGTGATGGACAACGTCCAGGTGGAGCGGCACGCCCAGGTCCACCGCGCCATCCTCGACAAGAACGTGGTGGTGAGCGAGCGGGCCCGGGTCGGCGTCGACCACGAGGAGGACCGGGCCCGCGGCTTCACCGTCTCGGAGTCGGGGATCACCGTCGTCCCGAAGGGCACCGTCGTTGCTTGATCCCGCTCCCCGCACCGCCCCCGTCCCCGCCGAGCCGCCGAGCCGGCGCCGCCTGGTGGTCACCGACGTCGACTCGACGTTCATCACCGCCGAGGTGATCGAGCTGCTCGCCGACCACGCCGGCACGCGCGCGCAGGTCGCCGAGGTGACCGAGCGCGCGATGCGCGGCGAGCTCGACTTCGCGGGCTCCCTGCGCGAACGGGTCGCCACGCTGCGCGGCGTGCCCGTCGAGGCGCTCACCGCGGTGCGCGAGGCGGTCGTGCTGACCCCCGGCGCCGCCGACCTCGTCAGCGAGGTGCAGCGGCGCGGCTGGGAGTTCGGCCTCGTCTCCGGCGGCTTCGCCGAGATCCTCGGCCCGATCGCCGCCGCCCTCGGCATCGGTCGCTGGCGCGCGAACCGGCTCGAGGTCGCCGACGGCGTCCTCACCGGCCGCACCGTCGGCCCCGTCGTCGACCGGGCGGACAAGGCCGCCACCCTGCGCCGGTGGGCCGACGAGTGCGGGCTGGAGATGGTCGACACCGTCGCCGTGGGCGACGGCGCGAACGACCTCGACATGATCGACGCCGCCGGCATCGGCATCGCGTTCGCGGCCAAGCCCGTCGTCCGCGCGCAGGCCCCGTTCAGCCTGGACGGCCCGCGCCTCGACGCCGTGCTCGACATCGTCGACGAGGTGGACGCCGCCGCCGGCCGCGCGCCGGGCAGCGCGCAGCCGTAGCGCGAAACCCCTGGCAGGGGCCAGGATCGGACCATGGCGACGACGGTCGAGACCAACGCCCTCAACACCATCGACGAGTCCGAGCGGCACGGCCGCCCCCGCGACCTGTTCTGGCCGTGGTTCGCGGCCAACGTGTCCGTGCTCGGCCTCGGCTACGGCGCGTACCTGCTGGCGTTCGGGGTGTCGTTCTGGCAGGCCGTGCTGGTGGGCCTCGTCGGCATCGTGGCGTCGTTCCTGTGCTGCGGGTTCATCTCGCTGGCCGGTCGGCGCGGGTCCGCACCGACGATGGTGCTCAGCCGCGCCGCGTTCGGCGTGGACGGCAACCGGCTGCCCTCCCTGCTGTCGTGGATCCTCACCGTCGGCTGGGAGACCGTGCTGGTGGCGCTCGCCACCCTCGCCACCGCGACCGTGCTCGGCACGCTCGGCTGGGGCGGCGGTACCGTGACCCAGGTGGTCACGCTGGCCGTGGTGGCCCTGGTCGTCGTGACGGCGGGGATCTTCGGGTTCCAGCTCGTGATGCGCCTGCAGCAGGTCATCACCGTCCTGACCGCCGTGCTGACCGTCGTGTACGTGGTGCTCGTCGCGGGCCACATCGACTGGGCCACGGTCGCGGCGATCCCGCCCGGGCACGCCCCCCAGGTGATCGGCGGGCTCGTGTTCATGATGACCGGGTTCGGCCTCGGCTGGGTGAACATGGCGGCCGACTACTCCCGCTACCTGCCGCGCACGGCCTCCGGCCCCGGCGTCGTCGGCTGGACGACGTTCGGCGCGTCCCTGCCGCCCGTGCTGCTCCTGGTCGCGGGCCTCCTGCTCGCCGGGTCGGACCCCGCCCTCGCGGACGCGATCGGCACCGACCCGATCGGCGCGCTCGCCGTGCTGCTGCCCGAGTGGTTCCTGATCCCGTTCATGGTCGTGGCCCTCGCCGGCCTCATCGGCGGCGCGGCGCTCGACATCTACTCCTCCGGGCTCGCCCTCCTGTCGCTGGGCCTGCCCGCCCCGCGCTGGGTCGCGGCCGCGATCGACGGCGTCCTCATGGTGCTGGGCGCCGTGTACGTGGTCTTCGTCGCCGACGACTTCTTCGGCCCGTTCCAGGGCTTCCTCATCACCCTCGGCGTCCCGATCGCCGCCTGGTGCGGCGTGCTGCTCGCCGACATCGCCCTGCGGCGCCGCGACTACGCCGACGCGGAGCTGGGCGACCGGCGCGGCCGGTACGGGAGCGTGCGCTGGCCCGCCGTCCTCCTCGTGGTCGGCGGCACCGTGGTCGGCTGGGGCCTGGTGACCAACACCTACGCCGGGTGGCTGTCCTGGCAGGGCTACCTGCTGGGGCCGCTGGGCCTCGGCGGGCGGGACGGGCAGTGGGCCGGCGCCAACCTCGGAGTCCTGGTCGCCCTCGCGCTCGGGCTGCTCGGCACGTTCCTGTTCTCCGCCCGGGCCGTCCGCCGGCAGGAGGCGGCGTGAGCGCCGCGGTGCTGGTCGTCGTCGACATGCAGACGGTCTTCGGCGAGCCCGGCAGCCCCTGGGCGTCGCCGGACTTCGGGGCCGCGGCCGACGGCGTGCGGCGGCTGCTGCCCGCGTTCGCGGGCCGCACCGTCTGGACGCGCTACGTGGCGCCGGCCGAGCCGGCCGGCGCGTGGCGGGAGTACTTCGCGCAGTGGCCGTTCGCCCTCGTGCCTGCCGACGACCCGCTCTACGCGATCGCCGACGGCCTCGACCCCGCGGGCGCACCGGTCGTCACCGCGACGACGTTCGGCAAGTGGGGACCGGAGCTCGACGCCGCCGGCGGCGGCGCGGCCGACCTGGTGGTGGCCGGCGTCTCCACCGACTGCTGCGTGCTGTCCACCGTGCTCCCCGCGGCCGACGCCGGACGGCGGGTGCGGGTGGTGGCGGACGCGTGCGCCGGCGCGAGCCGCGAGGACCACGACCGGGCGCTGGCCGCGATGCGGCTCTACGCGCCGCTGGTGGAGGTCACCTCGGTCGACGAGGTGCTCGGCACCACCTGAGCCGGGGCGGGTCGGCACCCGGGCCCGCCGGACCGGAGGTCAGGACGGGCGGCCGACGTGCACGAGGCGCGAGGTGCTGCGGCCCCAGTCGGCCCACGGGTGCGCGGCTGACTCCAGCACCGAGTAGGTGGCCGTCGGGACGCCGACCCGCACCTGGGCGAGCGCGGCGGGCTCGGACCCCTCGGCGGCGAGGTACGCCGCCGTGGCGGCCATGGTCGGCTCGTGCCCGACGACGAGGACGGTGCGCACGGACTCCTCGACCTCCCGCAGGAGGCCGAGGACGTCGCGCACGCTCGCCTCGTAGAGCTCGTCGCGCACCTCGAGGACGGTCGCGGCGGACCCGTCCAGGTGGGCGGAGGCCAGGTCCCAGGTCTGACGGGTGCGCAGTGCGGACGACACCAGCGCGACCTGCGGCACCAGGCCGGCCGCGGTGAGGGCCATGCCCACGCGGCTCGCCTGCTTGCGCCCGTTGAGCGCGAGGGGACGCTGCTCGTCGGAGAGCGCACCCTTGCCCGGCTCCGCCTTCGCGTGCCGCAACAGCACGAGACGCCAGGTCGGCCCGTCGCCCTCGGCCTGCGTTACCGCTCTCATGCGCTCCGTCTCACAGGTCGGTCCGGGGGTCGTTCCGGGACCGGCCCGTCACTGACCCATCGCGTGCACACCACCGTCGACGTGGACGATCTCACCGGTCGTGGCGGGGAACCAGTCCGAGAGAAGCGCCACGACGGCGCGCGCAGCGGGCTCCGCCGTCGTCTGGTCCCAGCCCAGCGGGGCACGCTGCGGCCAGGCGTCCTCCATGGTCGCGAAACCCGGGATGGACTTCGCGGCCGTGGTGCGGATGGGCCCGGCGGAGACGAGATTACACCGGATGCCGTGCGGCCCGAGGTCACGGGCCAGGTAGCGGTTCGCGGACTCCAGCCCGGCCTTCGCGACGCCCATCCAGTCGTAGACCGGCCAGGCGAACGAGGCGTCGAAGGTGAGGCCCACGTAGGCGCCGCCGGACATCAGCGGGCGGGCCGCCTCGATGAGCGACTTGTACGAGTAGGTGGACACCTGCAGCGCCGTGGCGACGTCGCCCCACTCCGCGGCGAGGAAGTTGCCGCCCATGACGGACTGCGGGGCGAAGCCGATCGAGTGCACGACGCCGTCGATGCCGTCGACGTGCTCCTGCACGCGCTCCGGGAGGGCCGCGAGGTCCTCGTCGCTGGTGACGTCGAGCTCGACCACGGGCGCCGTGACGGGCAGCCGCTTGGCGAAGGCCTGCGTCAGCTTCATCTGGCGGCCGAAGGAGGTGAGCACCACCTCGGCGCCCTCCTCCTGGGCGAGGCGGGCGGCGTGGAACGCGATCGAGCTGTCCGTGAGGACGCCGGTGACGAGGAGCTTCTTGCCGTCGAGCAGAGCCATGATGACCTTCCGGTTGTGCTGAGGATGAGGGAGCGAGGGGCGGCGGGCGTCAGTGGCCCATGCCGAGGCCGCCGTCGACGGGGATGACCGCGCCGGAGACGTAGGCCGCGGCGTCGGAGGCGAGGAACCCGACGACGCCCGCGATCTCGTCGGTCGAGGCGAACCGCCCGGCGGGGATGCTCGCCTTGTACTGCTTCTGGGTGGCCTCGGGCAGGGCCGCCGTCATGTCGGTCTCCACGAAGCCCGGCGCCACGACGTTGGCCGTGATGCCCCGCGCGCCGAGCTCGCGGGTGATCGACCGGGCCATGCCGACCAGCGCGGCCTTCGAGGACGAGTAGTTGACCTGCCCGGGCCCGCCGTACAGGCCGACGACGGAGCCGACCAGCACGATGCGGCCCTTGCGCGCGCGGATCATGCCCTTGGAGGCGCGGCGCACGCAGCGGAAGGTGCCCGTGAGGTTGACGTCCAGGACGGTCTCGAACTCCTCGTCGCTCATGCGCATGAGGAGCTGGTCGCGGGTGACGCCCGCGTTCGCGACGAGCACCTGGACCGGGCCGAGGTCGGTCTCGATCGCCGAGAAGGCGGCGTCCACGGCCGCGGAGTCGGTCACGTCGGCGACGTAGCCGTGCACGCCCTCGGGGAGGTCGCCGCCCCGGTAGAGGGTGGCGACGGTGTCGCCGGCGGCGACGAAGTGCTCGGCGATCGTGCGGCCGATGCCGCGAGCGGCACCGGTGACGACGACGACCCGGCCCGTGGGTGCGGCACCGGCGGCGGCCGGGGTGGGCTGGGTGGCGGGGGCGTCGGTCACGGGGTCTCCTCGGCGGTGGTGCTCGTGGTCGTGGACGGGGCGGGACGGCGCGCGGAACACCGCCGACGCCCTGGTGACGGTACCCCGACGCGACGCTCCCGCAGGGTCGCGGCGCGTCACACGTCGCCCCGGCCGTTTGTCGGATCCCTACAAGGCGCGGGCCCCGCACGGCCGGTCGGGGGCGCGCGGAGCCCGCCGTAGACTGGCCGGGTGAGCAACGCCCGCGCGACCTCGCCCGGTTCGCGCCCCTCCGGGGACCGCCGTCACGGGGCGGACCGTGACGCCGAGGTCCCCTCGATCACCAGCGCTCCCGAGCCGCTGGAGGAGGACCAGGCGCGCCGTACCCGGCGCTACCTGGTGCAGATGGGCATCCGGATCGTGTGCTTCATCGGCGCCGTCCTGGTGGACGAGCTCTGGATCCGTCTGGTGCTCGTCGCGGCCGCCGTCGTGCTGCCGTACTCGGCGGTGCTGTTCGCCAACGCCGGGCGCGACCGCGTCTCCTACGACACCTCGCCGATGGTCGACGTCGCGCCCACCGCGCTCCCCGCGCCCGAGCCGCGGCCGGCCGCTCCGACCGGCCCCGCGACGTTCGACGACGGCACGCACCGCGTGGTGGAGCACCAGGACGACGTGGCCGCGGGCGCGGCCGACGACCGGGCCGACGACCAGGCCGACGACCCGGGTGAGGGCGACGGCCCGACCGACGAAAACCGTGGAGGAGACCGCTGATGGACGTGCTGGGGACCGGGGCCGACCCGGTGGCCGGTGAGCTGGTGTGCTCCGCCAAGGGCTGCCGGGGAGAGGCCGCGTGGGGCCTGCTGTGGAACAACCCGCGGCTGCACACGCCCGAGCGCCGCAAGGTCTGGCTCGCGTGCGACGACCACCGTGAGCACCTCGAGCAGTTCCTCGGCGCACGCTCCTTCTGGAAGCAGACCGTCCCCGTCGCGGAGCTCGACCGCGCGTGAGCACCTCCCCCGCGCCCGCGCCGGGCCGCCCCTCCGACCTGCCCGCCCCCGCCGCGCCCCGCACCCGACGGCAGTGGGTCACCCTCGGCCTCGGCGCCGTGGCGCTGGCGGCGCTGTGCATCCTCGCCGCCTTCTGGCAGTGGCACCGCTACACCTGGCGCGAGGCGCAGATCGAGCTCGTCGAGACCAACTACGCGAGCGCGCCGGTGGCCCTCGACAGCCTGCTGCCCGAGCCGGGGGCCGACCTCGCCCCCGACGACGAGTGGCACCCCGCGGTGGCGACGGGCACCTACCGCCCGCAGGACACGGTGCTGCTGCGCAACCGCCCCGTCGGCGGCCAGCCCGGCTTCCACGTCCTGGTGCCGTTCGAGACGACGGGCGCCGACGGTCAGCCGCTCGTCCTGGTGGTCGACCGCGGCTTCGTCCCGCTCGGCGAGGACGCGAGCAGCCCGTCGTCCGTCCCCGACCCCCCGAGCGGGCAGGTCGAGGTGACGATGACGATGCGGCCCGACGAGCCGGCCTCCTCGCGCGGCACGCCCGCCGGCCAGGTCCAGGCGATCAACACCGGCCAGGTGCTCGCCGCCGGCTCGGAGGGCGCGGCCTGGGCCGACGGGGCCACGGTGGGCGGCTACGGACAGCTGCGCACCGAGGACCCGGCGGCCGCCACGACTCCCGGCGCGCTCCCCGAGCCCGACACCGACCCCGGCTCGCACCTGAGCTACACGTTCCAGTGGTGCATCTTCGCGCTCGGGGCGCTGGGCGGCTACATCGTCCTGTGGCGGCGCGAGACCCGGCCGGCGCGCGTCACCGCCGGCGACCTCATCGCGGCGCACGACGGCCCGGACCCCGACGGGGCCGGGTCCCGGGGCCCGCGGCCCGGGCGCCGCCGCGTCGACGAGGACTACGAGGACGCGCTGCTGGACGCCGCCGAGCAGGGCGGCGCCCACGAGGACGCCGCCCGGTAGGACGGGCCCGCGGGGCGGCTCGTCGAGCCGGCCGTCAGGCCAGGGAGACCAGCTCGGCGTAGTCCGCCGACCAGAGGTCCTCGTCGCCGTCGGGCAGGAGCAGGACGCGCTCGGGGTTGAGCGCGTCGACCGCCCCGTCGTCGTGGGTGACCATGACGACGGCGCCCTCGTAGGTGTCCAGGGCGCCGAGGATCTCGGCGCGTGACGCCGGGTCCAGGTTGTTGGTGGGCTCGTCGAGCAGCAGCACGTTCGCGCTGGAGACGACGAGCGTCGCGAGCGCGAGGCGCGTCTTCTCCCCGCCGGACAGGACGCTCGCGGGCTTCTCCGCGTCGTCCCCGCTGAAGAGGAACGAGCCGAGCACGGACCGCACCTGGGTGTCGGTGAGGTCGGGGGCGGAGTGCCGCAGGTTCTCGACCACGGTCGCGTCCATGTCCAGGGTGTCGTGCTCCTGGGCGTAGTACCCGATCTTCAGGCCGTGCCCCGGCACGACGCGGCCGGTGTCCGGCTCCTCCACGCCGCCGAGGATGCGCAGCAGCGTCGTCTTCCCGGCGCCGTTCAGCCCGAGGATGACGACGCGGGACCCGCGGTCGATCGCGAGGTCGACGCCCGCGAAGACCTCCTGGGAGCCGTAGCTCTTCGACAGCTCGGTCGCGGTGAGCGGCGTCCGCCCGCACGGGGCCGGCTTCGGGAAGCGCAGGTGCGCCACCTTGTCCGCGCGCCGCTCCCCCTCCAGGCCGGACAGCATGCGCTCCGCGCGCTTCATCATGTTCTGCGCGGCCGTGGCCTTGGTGGCCTTGGCGCGCATCTTGTCCGCCTGGGCCAGCAGCACGCCGGCCTTCTTCTCGGCGTTGGCGCGCTCGCGGCGTCGACGGCGCTCGTCCTGCTCGCGCTGCTCGAGGTAGGCGTCCCAGCCGAGGTTGTACTGGTCGAGCTCGCCCCGGTTGGCGTCCAGGTGGAACACCTTGTTCACGGTGGCGCGCAGCAGGTCGACGTCGTGGCTGATGACGACGAAGCCGCCGCTGTAGGTCTTGAGGTAGTCGCGCAGCCAGATGATCGAGTCGGCGTCGAGGTGGTTCGTCGGCTCGTCGAGCAGCAGCGTGTCGACGCCGGAGAACAGGATCCGGGCGAGCTCGATGCGGCGGCGCTGACCGCCCGAGAGGGTGTTCAGCGGCTGCGCGAGGACGCGGTCGTCGAGGCCGAGGTTGCTGGTGATCCGGTGCGCCTCGGACTCGGCGGCGTAGCCGCCGGCGGCGACGAAGCGCGCCTCGAGCTTCGGGTAGCGCTCGAGCGCAGCCTCCTGCGTGTCGGCGTCCGCGGAGGCCATGAGCCCCTCGGTCTCCCGCATCTGCGTGACGATGTGGTCCAGCCCGCGCGCGCTGAGCACGCGGTCCATCGCGACGACGTCGAGGTCACCCGTGCGCGGGTCCTGGGGCAGGTAGCCGATGTCGGTGCCCCGCGTGATCTGCCCGGCCGCGGGCAGGCTCTCGCCGGCGAGCGTCTTGGTGAGCGTCGTCTTGCCCGCGCCGTTGCGGCCGACCAGGCCGATGCGGTCGCCCGGGGCGATGCGGAACGTCGCCTCGTGCAGCAGGGTCCGGGCGCCGAAGCGCAGCTCGACGCCGTGGGCGGTGATCAAGGCAGGGGTGTCCTTCGTGAGTGCGGGGGGAGGCCGGGTCAGTCTACGGGCCCGGGCGCCGCCCCCACGAGGACATTGGTCACAGCACGCCGCGGGCGGGTGCACCGTGGTCCGGGTGACCCCCCCGCGGCGGCGGCCGATCGTGCGGGGCCGTCAGCGGCGGTGCCGCGGCGGCCCCCCGGTGGCGGCTACTTGCGCGCCGCCGTCATCCTCTCGTAGTTCGCGTCCGGCCCCGACGGCGGGGTGAGCGCGTCCGCGGCGGCCCACTGCGAGGCGGTGTCACCGAGCGTGTAGCGCAGCTCGACGCCACGGCGCACCTTGGAGATCGGCAGCCACGAGCCCGCGTAGTCGCGGCCGTCCAGCCGCAGGGACTGGACGAACGGCGCGGCGTGCGCGTCCTGGGACGTGGTGAGGCGCAGCGGCTTGTTGCCGAGCCACACCGTGGTCGCCGGGAACTGCGGCGTCGACAGCGCGACCCCGCCCGCGGTACCGACCGTCGGGAACATGCCGAGCGCGGCGAACACGTACCAGCTGGACGTCGCGCCCATGTCGTCGTTGCCCGGCAGCCCGTCCCGGCGCGTGGTGAACGCCGTGTCCATGATCTGCTGCACCACGTACTGGGTGGCGGCCGGCTTGCCGGCCCAGTTGTAGGCCCAGGGCGCGGCGTGCGCCGGCTCGTTGCCGATGTAGAGGCCCTCCGACTCCTGCCCGCCGTTGAGCTGGCGCAGGGTCGGCTTCGCGGTGAGGGCGTCGTCGACGCTGAAGAGGCGGTTGAGCCGCTCGACGGCGACGTCCTTGCCGCCCGACGCCGCGACGAGGTCCGACCAGGCGTACCCGAACGACCAGAAGTAGTTCGGCTCCGTCGACTCGTGGAACGAGCCCGTGGTCAGCTCGCCGGGCTCCCCCGGCGTCGTCGGCGCCTTGCGCGCCTTGATCGTGCCCGTGGAGGCGTCGAAGATGGTCCGCCACCAGCCGGCCCGGTCGTTCAGCGCGTCGAGGTCGGCGGCGGTGACGGCGACGCGCGGGTCCTTGCGCACGTCCTTCGGCAGGTCGGCGAGGAACGCCGCCGCGGCCCGGTCGCTGTTGTAGCGCTCGATGTTGGCCGAGGACGCGTCCGGGTAGTAGCCGTCGCGCAGGTACTGCTCGGCGTCGCTGAAGCTGGCGCGGTCGTTGCAGCTGCTCGTCGGGTCGAAGGCGGACTGCTTGACGAGCGCCCCGGCGCTGACGAGGTCGAAGTCGTCCACGCCGAACGCCTGCACGCCGGCCAGCACGGGCAGGGCGTTGTCGCCCGCCATCGGCGTGGAGTCGTCGCTGCCGTCCACCCAGTGCGGGAACGCGCCGCACTGCTGCGCGTCGACCACGAGCGACTGCATCATCTCGGCGGACTCCTTCGGCGCGAGCAGCGCGAGGAGCTGGGCCTGGGAGCGGTACGTGTCCCACATCGAGAAGCTGGTGTACTGCGTCGAGTAGCTGCCGCGGCTGCCGTCCGGGCGCCGGTAGTCGTAGTCCCGGACGTTCGCGACCGCCCGGTCCTCGACGCCGCCCGTGGCGTCCACGTCGCCCGGGTACGGCTTCCGGGCCTCCATGCTGCGGAAGTCGCCGTTCACGTCGGAGTAGACGGTGGGCGAGCCGAAGACGCGGTAGAGCGCCGAGTAGAGCTGCACCAGGTCGTCCCGCTGGGCGGGCGACAGGGCGGAGGGGTCCGCGGCGCGGTCGACCTGCACCGTGTTCAGGCGCGCGTTCCAGTCCTGGTCGGCGTCGGCGCGGACCGCGTCGAAGGCGCCGTCCGGGTTCTCGGTGTCGAGGTTGAGCCGCGCGTTCTCGACGCTCACGGACGAGATGCCGGTGCGCATCGTCAGCGTGCGGTCGGTGTCGGTGAGGTCGTACTGGAAGACGCCCCCGCCGTTCTTGACGGTGTTGACGGTGGAGCCGTCGGCCTGGGCGCGCAGCGGCTTGTCGAGCTCGCCGTAGAAGTAGACGGGCGCGTTCCACTTGGTGCCGTACGGCGTGCAGAACGCCGGGGCGACGGTCTTGCCGGAGATCGTGCGGCCGTCGTCCGAGACCTCGAGCGAGACGTTCTCGGGCTTCACCTGGACGGAGCCGCCCTGGTTGGCCCGGGCGTTGACCCGCATGTCGAGGGCGAGGTAGCCCTGGTCGGCGGCGGGGAACGTGAAGCGCGCCATGCCGGTGCGCTGGGTGGCGGTGAGCTCGGCGTTCACGCCGGTGTCCAGGCCCACCTCGTAGTAGCCGGGCTTCGCGGTCTCGGTCGAGGTCTTGAAGCCGACCGCGCTGACCCGGTTGCTGCTGCTGACGAGCGGTGTCGCCGCCGTGCGCGGCATCATCGCCACGGCGCCCTGGCCCGGGCAGCCGACGCCGCTCAGGTGCGTGAGGCTGAAGAAGTTGATCGAGCCCGAGGTGGCGTTCGCCCCGATGAGGTAGCCGCCGGACCCGTTGAAGTTGGTCCGCGGCATGTCCGGGCCGAAGGTCACCGCGCCGAACGGCACCTGCGCCCCGGCGTTGACGTTCCCCGCGTAGCCGCTCGTCGAGTTCGTCGACGTGCCGATCCGCGGGTCGACGAACTGCGTGAGCGCGAGCTTGTCGCGGTGGTGCGGCGGCACGGCGCCGGTACCGGCGGCCGCGGAGATCTGACTGCCGAGACACAGGCCACCCACCACGACGAGGGAGACCACCGTCCTCGGCCAACGTGACACACGCATCGATGCGCTCCCGTCAACACGTGGCGACCCTGTTGTCGCCGCGGTCAGCGAGGCTATGTCACCGCTGTCATCGGAGCAAAACGGACCTCGGTGGGGACGTCCGCCCCCGGTCACGGCACCCACGGGACACTCACCGCTCGGCGCTAAGGTGTGCGCGTGATCCTCCCCGCCGTGCCGCCGGAACCCGCGCGCGCCCCCGCGTGCCGCCGCCAGGTCCCGTGACCCGGCCGACCACGGCGGTCCCCCGCGCGACGTCGTCCCTGCTCGCCCTCCTCGTGGTGCTCCTCGGGCTGGGCGCGCGCCTCCTGCTGCCGGACGCCGTCGGCGGGCCGCTCGGCGACGCGCTCTACGCGACCCTCGTCGTGCTGCTCGTGGCTCTGGTGCGGCCCCGCACGTCGCCGGTCGCCGCCGCCGTCGTCGGCCTCGCCCTGAGCGCGGCCGTCGAGCTGGCGCAGCTCACCGACGTGCCCGCCCAGGTCGTGGCCCGGGTGCCCGAGGCGAGGTTCGTGCTCGGCACCACGTTCGTGGCCTCCGACCTGGCCTGGTACGCCGCCGGCGCGGCGGCGGGCGGGGCCCTCCTTGCCCTGGTCGCGCCTCGGTCCGCGCGCGTGGACGGCCGGCTGCGGCACGTGACAGCGCCCGCCGGCCCGCGCCGGCGGCGGCGCGCGGCCGGCGTCGTGCCCGTCGTGGCGGTCCTGCTGCTCGGCGCCGCCGGCGGATGGCTCGCCTGGGTGCTGCACGACGAGGCGAGCACCCTCACCGCACAGGTCGCCGACGCCCGGCAGACCCTGGACGACTCGGCGGACCGCGTCGCCGACGACGCCGTCCGGCCCGCCCTGGCCGCGTCCATCGACCGCGCCGAGACCCTGCTGGCCGCGACGCCGCTGCTCGAGCGCCGCCCGGGCGACGCCGAGGAGGCGGGCCGCGGGCTCGCCCGGGACGCCGCTGCCGTGGACCGGTCCCGCCTGGAGCACGCGCGGGCGCAGGTCGCCGACGGCCGGGACGCCCTCGCCCCCGTGACCCGCCGTGCGAAGCAGGTCGTCGCCGCCGTCGGCGAGCTCGCCGAGGACGGGCGCGGCGCGGGCACGAAGGCCCGGTCCACCGCCGACGACGCGCTCACCGCCGCGCGGGACGCGCTGGCGGCGTCGACCGACGACGCCCTCGACGCGGACGACCTGCCCGCCGTCGAGGCCGCCGCGACGGCGCTCGGCACCAGCCGCGACGACCTGGACCGCGCGACCACCGACCTCATGACCGCGCAGGACGCCGTCGTGTGCCCCGAGCCGGACCAGCTCTGGTTCCCCGAGACGGGGCGCCTCGCCGACGACGAGCTCGCGGGCATCCCGTGGGCCTCCGGTCTCGCCGTGCGCTCCGACGTGCTCGCCGGCCTGGTCGAGCTCGACGCGGCCTTCCACGAGCAGTTCGGGACGCACCTGAAGATCAACTCCGCCTACCGCAGCCACGCCCAGCAGGTCGCCGTGTACGACCCGGCCCACCCGAACCCGCTCGCCGCGCCCCCCGGCTGCTCGAACCACGGCCTCGGCACCGCCGTCGACATCAGCGTCGGGCCCGCCGGGTTCGACGGCGACGTCTACGCGTGGCTGAAGAGGAACGCCGAGCGGTTCGGCTGGACGCACCCGGACTGGGCGGAGCCCGACGGCCGCCTGCCCGAGCCCTGGCACTGGCAGTCGGTGGAGACGCCGGTCAGCTACGGCGGGTGACGCCGGGGCGCGCCGCGGGGCGCGTGCACTGGCCCGCTGTCACGCGCCGGGCAGCGACCGCACCTCCAGCGGCGTCTCCGTCGCGACGTCGCCGTCCCGCTCCACGCGGTACGCGGGCCGCCCGGGACGCTCGGCGACCGCCTCCACGGCGACGCCGTCCACGAAGCGGACGGCGGCGTACTCGTCCACCGCGTAGCCGCCCGGGAGGGCGCCGGACGCCACCCAGCCGAGGTACGCGGCGCGCCGGTCGGCCTCGCCGAGGTAGTGCGGGCAGGCGCTGCCGGGCAGGAGGCCGAGGCCGTCGTCGAGCGGCGCGAGCGGGCCGAACGAGTCGGTCGAGGACGCCTCGAACCAGCAGTTCATGCCGGCGCTGATGCCCGCGAGGACCGTGCCCTGCGCGGCGGCGCGCGTGAGCAGGTCGGGCAGGCCGTGGCGCCGCCAGACGTCGAGGAGGTTGGCGGTCGAGCCGCCGCCGACGTACACGACGTCCTGCTCGAGCAGCATCTGCGGGTCGGTGTACCCCCACGGCTCGTGGCAGAAGAGGGACAGCACCGACGTCGTCGCCCGACCCGAGAACGCCTCCTCGAACCGGCGCGCGTACCCGTTGTCGTCGCCGCTCGCGGTCGGGACGAAGCACACCTTGGGGACGTCCTGCCCCGTGAGGTCGAGCAGGTGGTCGTCGATGGCCGAGGAGCCGTCGTCCGACATCGAGAAGCCACCACCGCCGAGAGCGAGCACCGTTCCGATCATGCGGGCACCCTAGGACGGGTCGTCCGCGCGGCGCCCGTCCTTTCCTGCGCGGCGCCCGGCCGGACAGGCCGCGCGACCGGCCCCGGCGCGACCTACCGTGTGCTCGTGACCTTCAACGAGGGCGGGCAGTTCGAGGGCGGGCGCGTGCGGAAGGGCTCGGGCGGCCGCCGGGGCGCGGTCGTCGGCGGGGGCATCGGGGCGATCGTCGTGGCGCTGCTGGCCGTCTTCCTCGGCGGCGGCGACCTGGGCCAGCTCACCGGCGCGCTCAGCGGCGCCGTCCAGGACGCGGGGGCGCCCGTCGGCGACGGCCAGGAGCAGTACGTCGACGCGTGCAGCGCGCAGGAGGCCAACGCCGACCGCGAGTGCCGGCTGTCGGCGACCGTGCAGTCGCTCGACGCGTACTGGGGCCGCGTGCTGCCCGAGCAGGCCGGGGTGTCGTACTCCCTGCCGCCGGTCGAGAGCTTCTCCGGGTCGACGACGACGGGCTGCGGCGCCGCGTCCAGCGCGACCGGGCCGTTCTACTGCCCGCCCGACCGGACCGTCTACGTCGACGTGTCGTTCTTCGACCAGCTCAGCTCCCAGTTCGGCGCCGAGGGCGGGCCGCTCGCGGAGGAGTACGTCGTGGCGCACGAGGTGGGGCACCACGTCGAGCAGCTCACGGGGGCGATGGACGCCGCCCGCGGCGGGAGCGGCCCCGAGTCCGACTCCGTGCGCATCGAGCTCATGGCCGACTGCCTGGCCGGCATGTGGGCCGGGTCCGCCGCCACCGAGGTCGACCCCGACACCGGCGTCACGTTCCTCGACCCGATCTCGCAGGACCAGCTGCGCCAGGCCCTCGACGCGGCCGCCGCCGTCGGCGACGACCGCATCCAGCAGCAGGCCACGGGGCAGGTCGACCCCGAGGGCTTCACTCACGGCACCTCCGAGCAGCGGATGCGCTGGTTCACCGCCGGGTACGAGGGCGGCACGGTGCAGGACTGCGACGCCCTGTCGGCGCGCACCCTCTGAGCGCGCCCCGGCTGCAGCGTCGCAGGTGGGACCCTACGATCCGAACCATGGGTGTAGCGGCGGACCAGCACACGATCCTGGTGACCGGCGCGGCGGGGCCCGCCGGTCGCACGCTCGGCGGGCAGCTCGCCGCCAGACCGGACGCCGGGCGGCGCCGGGTCGTGGGGGCGGACCTCTCCCCCGGCGACGTCCCCGGTTACGACGTGGTCGAGGCGGTCCCGGCGGCCGCCGACCCCGCCTACGACGCCGCGACGCTCGAGCTGCTGGCGAAGCACCGGCCGCGCCTGCTGGTGCCCACGGTCTCCGACGAGCTGCCGCGGCTCGCGGTGCTGGCGGACGCCGCCGGGCTCGGGGACGCGGTCGTGCTGTCGGCGCCCGGCCCGGCCGCCGTCGCGGGCGACAAGCTCCTGACGATGTGGGCCCTCGCGCGCCACGGCGTCGCGGTGCCCCGGCACGCCCCCGCCGACGAGCTGGCCTCGGCCGCCGAGGCCCTCGCCTGGGACGACGCGCCCGTCGTGGTCAAGCCGCGCGTCTCCCGCGGCGGGCGTGGCGTGCACGTCGTCGAGGACGCCGACGACCCGCTCTGGGCCGGGCTCGACGCCTCGTGGGTGGTGCAGGCCTTCGCCCCCGGCACGGAGTACAGCCCGCAGGTCTACCGGTCCCCCGCGGACGGCCGGTGCGTCGTCGTCGTGCTGGAGAAGACCGGGCGCAAGGAGGGGCGGGTGGGCAACGCGACCACGGTCGAACGCCTGCCCGACGGCGCAGCACCCGACGTCGCGGACCTGGCCGCGCGGACCGCGGAGGCCCTCGACCTCGTGGGCCCCCTCGACATGGACGTGCGGCGCCTCGCCGACGGCACGCCGGTGGTGCTCGAGGTCAACGCCCGGTTCGGCGCCGTCTCCGCGGGTGCGCCGGAGCTGCTCGACGCCGTCCTCGACGACTGGCCGGGTCGGCCGTGACGTCCGTCCTCGTCGCCCTCGTCCTCGTCCTCGGCCTGTCGCTGCTGGTCGTGGGCCTCGTGCGGCTCGCGTTCGTCCCGGCCGCGCTCGTCTTCGAGGCCCGGCGCCGACGCGACGCCCCGGGCCCCGCGGGGTGCGGCCCGATGTTCCCCGACGCCCCCTTCGTGAGCGTCGTCGTCCCCGCGTACAACGAGGCCGTCGTCATCGAGAACTGCGTGCGCTCGGTGCTGCGCACCGAGCACCCCGCGTTCGAGGTCGTCTGCGTCGACGACGGATCGTCCGACGACACCTTCGAGCGCATGGAGCGCCTCGCCGCCGAGTTCCCGCAGGTGCGCGCGCTGCGCCAGGAGAACGCCGGCAAGGGTGCCGCGCTCAACACCGGCATCGCCGCAGCCCGGGGAGACGTCCTGGTCCTCGTCGACGCCGACGGGCTGTTCCGGCCCGACACGGTCACCCGCTTGCTGCGGGGGTTCCGCGACCCGCGGACCGGTGCCGTGTGCGGCAACGACCGGCCCGTCAACCTCGACCGGGTCCAGACGCGCCTGCTGTCGCTGATCAGCCACGTGGGGACCGGGCTGATGCGCCGGGCCCTCGACGTGCTCGGCTGCCTGCCGGTCGTCTCCGGGAACATCGGCGCGTTCCGGCGCGACGTGCTCGACGCCACGGGACCGCTGCGCACCGACACCCTCGGCGAGGACCTCGAGCTCACCTGGCGGGTCCACCGGGAGGGCTACCGGGTCACGTTCGCCCCCGACGCCCTCGTGTACGCCGAGTCCCCGTCGACGGTGCGTGCGCTGTGGCGCCAGCGCGTGCGCTGGGCGCGCGGCCTGCTCCAGGTGACCGGCATGCACCGGTCGATGATCGGCAACCCCCGGTACGGGCCGTTCGGGATCTACCTGGTGTACAACACGGCGGCCCAGATCGTGGCCCCGTTCGTCCAGGTGCTGGCGCTGGTCGCGCTCGCGGTCCTGGTGGCGGTCGACGGTCCGGAGGGGTGGGTCCCCGCGTCGTGGTGGGCATGGGTCCTGCTCGTGGGCCTGCCCCTGTCCCTCGGCCTGCTCCTGCTCGCGGTCGGGCTCGATCGCGCGCCGGGCGACCTGCGCCAGCTGTGGACGCTCCCGCTGTGGCCCGTCTACTCCACGATGATGACCCTCGTCGTGCTCGACGCCGCCCGGCTCGAGCTCGGGAACGCGGAGAACCGATGGAACAAGCTGGACCGCACCGGGACGGTGTCGGTGCGCGGGCTCGTCGACGACGATGGCCCTGGGTCCTGACCGTCGTCGCCGCGCTGGTGGCGGCCGTCACGGCCGCCGTCCTGGTCGCGCGCCCGTGGGAGAACGTCCCGCCCGTGATGCGCCCTGAGGTGGCCCCGGAGGACGCCCGGTCGGTGAGCGTCGACTTCGGTATCGTCACGGACCCGGGCACCGACTGGGCCGCGGTGGACCAGCACCTCGACGCCGTGGGGGCGAACGGCGTCGACCTCAACGCGGGCCGGGTCGAGTTCACCGCGTTCGACTGGCCCGCCCACCCGGACGCCGCCGCCGAGCCGGGCGCGGACCACCTGGCCCGCGCCGCCCGCGCGCTGCACGAGAACGCCGACGGCTCCACCCGGCAGGTCGGCCTCGTGGTCGACGCGTACGTGCCCGAGTGGATCGCCGCCGATCCCTCCGTGGCGGGGGTCTCCGCCCACGGCCGCCGGTCGCCCTACCAGGCGTCCGCGACGCAGCTGGCCACGGGCGAGGTCGGCGACCGGCTCGTGGAGTACGTCGCCGCGCTCGGCGAGCGCTACGACCCCAGCCAGATCGCCGTCACCGAGCTCTTCCTCTACCGGTACAGCTTCGGGGCGGACGACCTCGCCCTGTACCAGGAGATGACGGGGGCGGACGACTGGCCCCGGACGGCGGACGGCGAGATCGACGAGGACTCCCCCGCGATCGGCCGCTGGCGCTCGGAGGTGATCGCCGGCCTCCTCACGCGGATGCGCACCGCCCTCGACGGGGTGCGCGGCGGCGAGGGCGCCGAGATCGCGCTCGCGATGGACGTCCGCGTCGACTGGGACGACCCCGCCGCCGGCGCGCCCGCCAGCGGGCACGACTACCGGATCCTCCTGGGCGCCGCCGACCGCCTCGTGGTCTGGGCGTACGTGGGCCCCGGGGACCGCACGCCCGCGCAGGTCGAGGGCCTCACCGGCGCCCTCCGGGACGAGGGATTCGACATGTCGCGGTTCACGATGTCGGTCGGCCTGTGGGCGGGGTCCGCCGACGCCGACCCGCCGCAGTCGATCACCCCGCGCCTCATGACGCGCACGATCGAGGCCGCCGGCACGCACGGGGTCACCGCCGTCAACGTCACGCCGCTGTCGCACCTGTCGGACGCGCACTGGGCGGCTCTCGCGAAGGTCTGGGGCGCCGACGGCTGACCCTCGTCGTCCCGGCCCGGCGTGGTCAGGCGCCCGGCGAGGACGCCAGGTCGGGCAGCGTGACGTCGACCTCCGTGCCGCGCCCGAGCTCGCTGCGGATCGTCATCTCGCCCCCGTGGTCGCGGACGATCTGGTCGACGAGGGCGAGCCCGAGCCCGATCCCGCGCACCCGCCGCCGCTGGGTGTCGCGGGAACGGTAGAAGCGCTCCGTGACGCGCGTGAGCTCGTCGGCGGCGATGCCCGTGCCCTCGTCCGTCACGCGCAGCCGGGCGAGGCGTGCGCCGTCCGGCGTCGCCACCCCCGTCACGGTGACCCACACGCGGCCGCCCGGGCGCGAGTACTTCACGGCGTTGCTCAGCAGGTTGTCGACCACGTGGGCGAGCCGGTCCGTGTCGGAGACCAGCGGCACGGTCGCGTCGCCCTCCACGAGGACCTGGACGTCGGCGGCCTCCGCCGCGGGGCGCACGCTCGCGACCGCGTCCCGCACGACCGCCACGACGTCGACCAGCTCCGCCGTCAGGGAGTGGGCGCCCGACACGATCTGGGCGCTCGTCAGCAGGTCGTCCACGAGGGTGGTCAGGCGCCGGGCGTTGCGCTCGACCACGGTCAGGTACTCCCGCTGCTCGTCGTCGAGCCGCTCGTCCCCCAGCCGCAGCAGGTCCAGGTAGCCCAGGATGGACGCGAGCGGCGTGCGCAGCTCGTGACTGACCAGGCCCACGAGCTCGTCCTGGACCCGCTCCTCCTCGTACCGGGCGGTCACGTCCGTCACCACCACGAGGTAGCCCGCGGGGATCTCCGGGGAGCTCACCCCGCGCGCCGGTCGCCGCGTGACGGCGAACTCCACCTGCCGCCGCGACCCGTCCGGCAGCGTGCACTCCCACTGCTCCACCTGGGTGCCGCCGTGCACGGCGCGACCGAGCACCCGGCGGTTCGCCGCGTCCGCGCCGTCGAGCGCCTCCGGTTCCTCCTGCGCGGCGTCCGCGCGCACGCCGGGCTGCGGGCCCGCCATCGCGGCCGCGAGCGCCTCGACCGAGACGAGCTGCGCCACGTCGAGCCCGACGAGGTCCTTCTCGGGCCGGCCCAGGATGCGCTCGCCGCCGGGGTTGACGGACGTCACGTGCCCGGCGATGTCGGTCGTGATGAAGCCCTGCTCCGTGGCGGCGGCCAGGATGCCGCGCAGGGTGTCGCGCGAGTCGCGCAGCCGGGTCGCGCCGTCCTCGAGCTCGTCGCGCGCCCGCTCCAGGTCGGCGGCCTGCCGGCGCGCGACGGCGACGATCCCGTGCGACCCCACCGCGACGAACGCGATGACGATCAGGTCCACGAGCGCGTGCATCGCCGGGTGCACGCGCTCCGCCTCGCCGAGCGGGAACAGCGCCGGCCCGAAGAGCACCACGACCGAGCCGCCCAGCGCGACGACGATGCCCCACAGCCCGGGCTGCAGCGCGAGGCTCACCACGGGCAGGAAGAGCAGGACGTCGAAGCTCGCGAGGGTGAGCCGCGCGCCGACCTCGAGCAGGCCGATCGCCAGCATCTGCACCAGCGGGAGCACGTACTGCCAGGCGTGCGGCCACCGGTCCCAGCGCCCGAGGCTGCCCACGAGCTGGACGGCGGCGACCAGCCCCGCGGCCACCGCGAGCGCCGCGGCGGAGCCCCCGACACCGCTGACCTGCAGGATCACGAGGACGACGGCGAACGACACCGTCACGGGCAGCAGCCGCAGGCCCACGGCGTCGGCCGCGAACCAGGTGGTCGTGACGCGGACGTACGACTCGCGGAGCCGGCCCGCCGCACCGTCCGTCATCTGGTGCGCGCCCCGGTGCCCGTGTCCTGGGTGGCGTAGTCCGGCAGTGCCGCCGTGTCGGGCGGCGCCGCCGTGCCGGGGGCCCCGGAGTCCTGCCCGTCCACGGCGGGCCGCGCGCGCACGCTCGTCCCGTGCGCCAGGGCCTCGCTGGCGCGCACCGTCTCGAGGGGTTCCACCTCCCGCGCGGGGCTGAACCGCGCCCAGTACCGGGCGGTGGCCCGGACCACGTCGGGCTGCATGTACTCGCGGTGCGCCTGGGAGACGTACGCGGCCAGCATCCGCAGCTTCGTCTCGACGAACCCGTCGACGTCGACGAACTGGTTCGGGGCGAAGGCGACGGTGGCGGACGGGCTCTGGAAGGACCAGAGGTTGGGCACCTGGCGCGCGGCGATCTGCACGGCGCTGTTCACCGCCCGGTGGTCCTGGTGCCGGTCGTGGACGCTGTGCGTGTACACGCGGTCGGGCGCGACCTCGGCGATGACGTCCTCGATGGCGGTGATCAGGCCGGCGGCCGGGTCGAGGTGCGTGTCCGGGAAGTCCAGGTGCACGAGGCGCGCCCCCACGACCTCGGCCGCGGCGAGGGCCTCGTCGTGCCGCGCCGCGACGAGGCCGCCGACCGCGCCGCCCGACAGCGTGAGGATGACGAGCTCGTCCCCCGACGCCGCGTGGGCGGCGAGGGTCGCTCCCACCCCGATCTCGACGTCGTCCGGGTGGGCGCCGACCGCCAGCACCCGCTGCCGCGCCGACGCGCGCTCCTTGCGGGCCCGCTGCGCGAGGTCGGTGGCCCGCTCCACGACCCGGGACGCCGTCACGGGCTTGACCAGGAACTCGTCGGCGGCCTCGCGCAGCGCCTGGACGGCGTGGTTCACCGTGCCGTAGGCGGTGACGATCATGATCGGCAGGGTGGGGTCGGTCGCCCGCACGTCGGGGATGATCTCGAGCCCCGAGCGCCCCGGCAGCTGGATGTCGCTCACGAGGACGTCGTACGGCGCGGCGCGCAGCATCCGCAGCGCCGCGTCGGCCTCGCCCGCGACGTCCACCTCCATGCCGCCGTAACGTTCCAGCGCGATGCGCAGGAACTCGGCCGCGTCGGGGTCGTCCTCCAGCACGAGGGCCCGGAATCGGTCGTCGGACAAGGCTCCCCCTCCCGGTCCTGGTCTGGTTCGTACCGTACGCGCGGTGCGTCCGGCGCGCGCGAGGACGGAGCGTGCTCCGACCGGTCGCGGGCCTGGTCAGCCGTCCAGGGGCACCCGGGCCGCGCGGGCGGCGGACGCGACGGACAGGCGCGCGCCGAGCTCGTCCGCCGGCAGCTCTCCCCGGGCGCCGGTCGCCGGGTCGGTGACGGCGAGCACGCCGGCGGCGGCCTCGCGCGGGCCCAGGACGGCGAGCAGCGCGTCGCGGCGCCCTCGCGCGAGCCGCACCCGGTTGCCGAGGGACCCGTCCGCGTCCACGCGCACCCGCGCCCCGCGCCGGCGCAGCGCGCGGGCGGCCTCCTCGGCGGGCGCCGGGTCGCCGACCGGCAGCAGGCACACCTGCACCGGGGCCAGCCAGACGGGCAGCCGGCCGGCGTGCTGCTCCAGCAGGAAGGCGACCATCCGTTCCATCGAGCCGACGGTGCCGCGGTGGATCATCACGACGCGCTCGCGCGACCCGTCCGCCGCGGTGTATCCCAGGTCGAACCGCTCGGGCTGGTTGAGGTCGAGCTGGACGGTGGCGAGGGTCTCCTCGTGGCCGCGGGCGTCGCGCACCTGGACGTCCAGCTTGGGCCCGTAGAACGCCGCCTCCCCCGGGCCGTCCGCCCAGGGCAGGCCGGTGGGCGCGAGCGCGGCGCGCAGCATGTCCTCGGCCTCCGCCCAGCGGGCGGGCCCGCCCAGCCACCTGCCGGACCCGTCGCTCCGCGAGAGGCGCACGTGGTCGAGGGCGATGCCCAGGACGTCGAGGACGCCGAGGACGGCGTCGAGCGCCGCGCGGACCTCGTCGGCGACCTGGTCCGGGCGGCAGAAGACGTGGGTGTCGTCGAGGTTGATCTGCCGCACGCGCGAGAGCCCGCTGAGCACGCCCGAGCGCTCGGCGCGGAACATCGCCCCCAGCTCGTGGTACCGCACCGGCAGGTCGCGGTGGCTGCGCGGCTCCGCCGCGTAGAGCTGCGCGTGGTGCGGGCAGTTGGCGGGGCGCAGCACGAGCGGGTCGTCGCTGCCGTCGTCGAGCGCCGGGAACATGTCGTCGGCGAACTTCGCCCAGTGGCCCGAGCGCTCGAACAGCGACCGCTTGCCCAGCACGGGGGTGCAGACGGGCTCGCAGCCGCCCGCGAGCGCCACGTCCTCGGCGAGCCGCTCCAGCTCGCGGCGGACGACGGCGCCGGCCGGCTGCCACAGCGGCAGTCCCGGCCCGACCAGCGGGCTGGTGGTGAAGATCCCCATCGCGCGGGCGAGGTCGCGGTGGTCGAGGACGGCGGGCTCGGCGTCCTGCGGGCCGGCGTCGCGGGCGAGGCTCTGGTGGTGGTTCATGGCGGTGCTCCTTCGGACGGGGTGCGACGGAGCCGCCCGGGCACGAGAAAGGCCCCGGAGCGAGCTCCGGGGCCTGGGTGCGTGCAGCGTGGTGCAGCGGTCAGTCGGCGCCGGAGGTGTCCGGCGTCGTCGTGACCTGAAGGCTGCGCATGCCCCGACGGTACGGCGCGGCGCGCGGCACGGTCAACGGGGAATCCCCGGCGGGCCCGGTCCGAGGCACGGGGCGGGACGGGCGCGGGGCCCGCGGCGTCGCCGCAGGCCCCGCCCCTCCCCCGTGCCTCGGTCAGGCGAGCCGGGGGCCGGTCAGCTCGCCGCGGCCGCCCACCGCTGGCTCGCCGCGCCGGTGTCGGTGCGCTGCACCACCCTCCCGTCCGGGTCGGCCGTGAGCGCGAGCCCGGAGTTCTTGTTCACGAGCCGGAGCCGCCCGTCCTCGACGCTGACCTGCCAGACCTGGTTGTCCGTGCCGCCGCAGCCGTACTGGCCCACGAGCGCGCCCTGGTCCTTCGAGCTGAAGAAGACGTCCGCGCACTGGCCGCTGCCCGCGTTCCGGACCGTGTAGTCCGACCCGCCGAGGCGGGTGAGGATCCACTTCTGGGTCGGCGCGCTCGACTCCGCCGCGACCGTCAGCTGCGTCGAGTCGTTGCCGGGTGCCGTCAGCCGCTGCCCGCTCGCGAGGGTGAGCGAGTACTGCCCGTCGGCGACGGGCGGCGGGACCACCACCTCGGTGCCCACCGACAGCGCGAAGACGTGCACCGCCGCGTTGGCCGGCAGCGTCACCGCCACGACCTCCTTGTCCGGGTCGATCGGGATCGTGTTCGTGTACAGGCGGTACTGCGTGGTCGGGTACGCCGCCCCGGTGGGGGTGTTCTTCCCGAGGGTGACGACGGCGATCTTCGCCCCGTAGGAGTTCGTCGCGAGGCAGCACCAGTTCGGCATGCCCAGCGTGCTCGCGTCGGTGCTGCCGTCCGCGTAGTGCACGGTGACCCCGCCGGTGGCCGACCCGCTGGTGCCCGTGCCCAGCACCCCGATGACGTTCCCGTCCCCGGAGACCGGGACGGTCTGGCCGGCGCTCCCGACGTTGTCGGGCGTGCCCGGCTCCGACGACGGGAACGTGAAGTCGAACCCGTTCGCGCTCACCGTCGCGCCGGGAGCGACCCCCTTCTCGGCGAGCCGCTCGGCGATGAAGCTGCTCCCGCCGCCGTCGACGTCCCCCTTCTCGGGCTCGGCGAGCGAGGAGATCGCGACGTTGTCGAACGCCGCCGCGAGGTCCGCGTAGGCGACCGTCGTCTGCGCCCGCGCCGAGACCTGGCGCGGCGTCGTGCGCACCCGGTAGTCCGCGGTGCCGCCGATCGTCACCTGGCCGGGCGCGGCGTCCTCCGGCGGGGTGACGCCGAACGTCGCGCTGAACGTCGCACCGTCCTTGAGCGCCTTCGCCGTCGTCGACGACGTCGCGTCCACGGTCCAGCCGTCCGGCGCGGTCAGGGTCGCCCCCGTGACGTCGATCGGCTTGCCCGTGTGGTTGGTGAGTGCCAGCGTCGCCGTGCCGACCGTGCCGGCGAGCGACAGCGACGGCGCGGTGACGGCGACGTCGACGGCGCGCTCGCCGGGGTGCTCCCCACCGACCGCGGACGACCCGGTCACCCGCACGTCGAACGCCGACGCCGTCGACACCGTCGCCGTCTGCACGGTCAGGACGCCGCTCGCCGGGTCGAACACGTAGCCCGGGCCGCGGTCCAGGTCCTCGACGGAGGCGGCGGCCGCGAGCTTCTCGCCGCCCACCCGCACCGTCGCCGGGGCGGTGTCGGTGTGCAGCGCGAACCGGTAGCTGCGCGCGGACGGCTTGCCCGCGTAGTCCCCGGTCAGGGCCCCCACGGTCAGGGCGATCGGGCCCTTGCCCGCCTGCGGCGCCCGCACCGCGAGCCGCTGGGAGGCGTGCGCCCCGTCGGCGTACTCCTGGGTGCGGCCGTCGTCCTCGTAGAGGGTGAACTCCGAGGATCCCTGCGGGTAGACGTCGACGTCGAGGCGGCCGGCCTTCTTGCCCGCCTCCCAGTCGGCGGTGCCCTCGGGGAACATCGGGACGATCGCCCCGCCGCGCACGAACAGCGGCAGCCGGTCCAGCGGCGCGGGGTAGCCGTCGATCGTCGTCGGGCCCGTGTAGGTGCGCCCGGTCCAGTAGTCGGTCCACGTGCCCTTCGGCAGGTAGATGCCGTCGCGCACCGTGGTGTCCTCGTAGACGGGGGCCACGAGGAAGTCGTCGCCGGCGAGGAACTCGTACTTCACGTCGTCGCCCCAGGTCGTGGGGTCGTCGGGGTAGTCCACGTACAGCGGCCGCGTGGAGCCGAGGCCGGTCGCGTGGGCGTCCGCCTGGTACGTGTAGAGGTAGGGCAGCAGCCGCTCGTGCAGCTGCAGGTAGGAGCGGTTGATCGACGTGTACGGCTCGCCGTACCGGTACGGCTGCTTGTCGCTCGCCGCCCACCCGCTCATCGCGTACGTCATCGGCAGGAACATCTTCCACTGCAGGTCGCGCGTGTAGGTCTGCGCGCTGCCGCCGAAGATGCCGTCCACGTCACCCGTCGTCGCCGCCTGGCCCGACATCGTCGAGCCCGCGTACGTCGGGATCTGCCAGCGGATGTAGTCCCAGCTGCCCGACTGGTCGCCGCTCCACATCGCCCCGCAGCGCTGCGTGCCCGCCCAGCCCTCGATGGTGACGACGGTGGCGCGGTCGGCGGAGTTGTCCTCGATGCCCGCGTTGGCCTTCTCGCACGCGGAGAGCGCGAACCGGTAGCCCGGCCCCACCCACGCGACGTCCGTCTTGCGGACGCGGACGCCGCTCGCCACCTCGGTCGGCTGCTCCGTGAGGTCCGCCTGGGTCCACAGCCCCAGCTCCGAGCCGTGCTGCGTGAGCATGTCGTGCGTCTCGGGCAGGTCCTCGTAGCCGCAGCCGTAGCCGTCGTTGACGAGCATTCAGCCCAGCGGCATGTCGTTGTCGGTGTACCCCTGCGCGATCGCCGTCGAGTCGCGCAGCGTCTCGCGCTCCCCGCGGTTGGCGTTGTGGAGGTAGCAGTCCGCGTCCCCGAGCTCCATCGCGTACATCGGCAGCATCGCGGGCCGGCCGGTCAACCGGGTGAGGTCGTCGAGGACCGCGCGCGTGTCGCCCACGAAGTAGTAGGCGTCGAACCGCTGCTCCGCGTGCCGCGTGGCGACCGGCTCGCCGAAGGCGTAGCTGCCCGCGGCGAACGTGTTGCGCAGCACCCCGTACCCGTTGCTGGACAGGTAGAACGGCGACGCGTTCGGGTTGCCGCCGTCGTCCCAGTCGTAGTCCCGGGAGATCTGGATCGTCTCGTCGCGGTGCGAGAACCGTCCGTTCTGCATGCCGCCGCCGAAGAACTGCTCGGTCGCGCCGCGCGACAGCGACTGCGTCGTGCCCGAGGAGTCCCACGACAGCGGCGCGGTCTCCGTCCAGAGCGGTGTTCCGTCGCCGTCCGCGAGCGCCAGCGTCAGCGGCGACCTCGTGACGGTGAGCGTGGCGTCGGCCGTCGCGATGCGGTACGCCGAGGAGGTCTCCGTCAGGGTGGCGCCGGCGTCTCCGTCGAGGTCCCCGACGACGATCCTGGCGGCGGGCGCGTCCGGGTCCGACGGGGTGTCGTTCGCCGGGTCGGTGAACTCCCCGTCCGGCGCGAGCCACACCCGCAGCGCCCCGGCCTCCAGGAAGCTCACCCGCAGCTTCGCCTCGCCCTGCGCGGACGTCTCCGCCGCGAACGTGAACGTGTCGCCGTCCCGCTCCATCCCGGTGACGTCGCCCAGCGTGGTCCCCGCCGCGGCGTCCTCGCCCGCGGCCGACGCCGCCGGGACCGCGAGCGCCAGACCCGGCACGAGCACGAGCGCCGCGAGCGCCGCCACCGTGCCGCGCCGTCGGCGGCGTCCCGTCCCTGTCTCTCTGCTGATCCGTGAACCTGTCTTCGTCGACATGTCGTTCTCCCGTGATCCAGGCACTCCGACGGACGCGCTGCGCCCACTCCCTCGGGGACGCAGTGATCGAAGTTGCTCGGATTCTTCAACAACGCGCGCAATCAAGCAAGAGGGGGCCGCCGGTCGACCGCAGGTCCGACGGCCGCGGGGCCTAAGACTCCAGGAGCTCGACCCACGCCTCGGTCTGCCTGGCGATGACCCCTTCGACCTTCGACACGAAGCCACCCCGCCGGGCCGGCTGCTGGGTCGGGTCGTAGCCGGCGAGGAGCAGGTCCAGGCTCCTGGCGGTGCGCGCGTACGAGCCGGCGATCCGCTCGTGCTGCTCCCCGGCGACGTGCGCGGCGACGGCAGCCGCGACGGTCGCCAGCGCTCCGACCCACGCCGACAGCTGGAGGCCGTCCACCGCACCCGCCACCGCGGCGAGGACGCCCGCGGCGAGCGTGGCGGCGAGCTGGACCGTGCGCCATCGCCGACCCGAGGCATGGTGCTGGACGGCGCGTCTGACGTGCCAGTCTCGCTGACCGCGTGCCCGGTCCGTCGCATAGTCCGCGAGGGAGGAGATCGCGGGCAGCGGCGACCCACCGGCGCCGGTGCCCGCGAGCAGGAGCTCGTCGGTGTCGGTGCGGTCCGTGATGGCGCGAGCCCTGCGCGCCAGCTCCTTGTCCCGGTCCTCCCCGGCGAATGGAGACGCTCCCGCGAGGTACCTGTACACCAGGCTCTTGAGCGACTCTGCGGCGGCGCGAGCGTTCAGGCGTTCGCGCACCCGAGCGTTCGTCAGGAACTGCGCCTGGACGAAGGCCGCCGTCGCTAGGGCGACCGCGCTCAGCCCGCCGACCCACCGCGCGAGGACCGCCGACAGCCCGCCGGTGGTGACCACGACGGCGGTCAACGACCCCAGGACGATCAGGCACAGGTTGGCGATCCGCGCTCGCTGCAGTCGCGCCTGCAGGCTCTCGGCGACCGACGACCAGCGCAGCTGGTGCTCCCAGACCTGGTCGACCGACATCGGTCCTCCCGCGGGCTCGACGGTCAGGCGTGGAGCTCGACGTCGCGGTAGAGCATGCCGCCGTACCAGTCGAGGTTCTCCTGGGCGAGGTGCACGGCGACCTGACGTCCGATACCCCGCAGCTCGTCGGGACGTGTGGCGACCGACAGCCGTTCACCGAGCCGAGCGAGGGTCGCGCCGCTGTGGAGCGCACGGGCCGCGTTCTGCTGGAGGTTCCGTTGCGCGCGCAGGGCGCCGAGCGCGGCGCCGACCGCCGGCAGCACGATCGCGATGAGCGCGAAGAGCCCCGCGAGACGGTCCCCCGCGTCGGTGAGGTCGGCGACGAGGTGGGTGGCCACCGCCGCGAGAGTCACGGCGAACAGGACATACACCGCGCCCATGACGGTCCTCTCCCGGCGGCCGAGCCGCCGGCTGCGCGAGCGTTGGTATTCCACCTGGTCGTCGACCCAGCCGCCGACGAGGAGGTCTCGCAACGGCCCGACGAGCAGAGGTGCCTCCGCCCGTGGGCGTGCCCGCCAGAGCTCCTCGGCTGCGCGAGGGACCCAGCGCACGGTGCGCTGGCCCGTCACGGACGTGGCGGCGTCCTGTGGGTCGTCGTGCTCGACGAGGGCGAGGAAGAAGGAGCTGCGGCACACCTCCGCCAGGGCACGATAGGAGAGCCAGCGCGCGTGCAGCTCGCCCCGGCGCGCCACGATCACCATGACCAGCAGGCCCACGAGCAGGACGAGCTCGCCGGCGACGAGCCAGTCCTGGTCGTGCAGGACGATCACCTGGAGCGCCCCCAGCGCGACAGCGAGCGCCGATCCCACGAACAGTCCGCTGGTCGACAGGTTGTACCGCCGCTGGTACCGCACGGCCAGCGAGTCCGCGTGCTCGAAGGCCGGCGTGATCCACCTGAGCCAGGGATCCAGCGCTCCGTCCGGGACACCGGCCTCCCTCGCCGCGCGACCCACGCTCCCGCCGAGACCGGCGTCGTCCGGAAGGTCCGGCGTCGACGCCCCGACGAACCGCGCGAGCTGGACGTACGGAACGACGTCGAGATCCCCGCCGTCCCGCTCCACGCGCCACGTTCCGGGGTCGATCCGATAGACGACGGGTCCGGGCACGGCCCGCCGCGCCGCCGCGACCACCTCGGCGGTCCCGCCCCGGCCGCGGGCCGGGCCCTCGTCCCAGACCGCGATCAGGACGTCGCACCGTTCCACCACCCGGTAGCCCGCCAGCATGTACGCCGAGCCCCGTTCCGCCGATGCCGGTTCGACGCGCACGGTGTCTGCCCGGCGGAGCAGCTCCCGGAACTCCTTCCGGGACGCCTCGTCGACGAAGTCGCGCTCGTAGTCGTCGGCCGGGAGCGGGAGCGCGACCTCGAGCACCGCACCGCGCTCCTCGAGCACGGTGCGCGCGATGACGCGGTCCGCCCCCTCGGCGAGGGCCGACACCACGCCGAACACGACGTCGTCGACGCCGGCGGACCGGACCGCTTCCCGCGTCTCGAGGATCACGGAGCGGATTGCCGAGACGAAGTCGTCCACCTCGGCGACGTCACGGTGGCCGGTCGCACCGATCCAGACACGGACCGGCACCCGCACCGTCGGGCCGCTCCGCATGTCAGAAGCCGGGCCCGGTGTCGGTGCCGAACCCGGAGTCGCTGGGGGTGGCGGCGACGAGGACGACAAGGAGGACGAGTCCCGCGACCGCCACAGCGAGGCTGGTCCAGAGCGCCGCCGTGGCATGGGGGTCCTTGCGGCTCAGTCCGATGCCCGCCACGACCGCGCCGGCCCACGCGACGAGCCCGAAGGTGAAGAGCCCGAGGCCGGCGAGCACGAACGCCACGGTGGAGAGGACGTTGCCCGTCCGCGGCCCCGGCGCGCTCGTCGGTCCCGTGGACGGCCCTGGCGGGGTAGCCCGCGGAGCGGGGACCTCGGCCCGCGGACGCGGCCCGACGGCCTGGGAGGCCGAAGGCGTGGCGGACTCTGGCGGGACTCGCGGCGGCATCGACGACGCCGATGCGGACCGCCGCGGCGGCGTGGGGCGCATCACCTGGGTCGCGGGCAAGGGCGAGGGCGAGGCCGGCGGCACCGGGGAAGCGGGAGGTGCCACCTGCGCGAGGTACGCGACGATCGCGGCATCCACGTCCTTCACGACGTCGGGGCGCCTGCTCAGTCGCTGCAGCAGGACCATCAGGTCGTCCCGGGTTCGCGGGTCCTCCTCCTTCTTGAGGCTGAGCTTGATGTCCTCGAGCAGCCGCGACTGCTGTGTCCAGGTCAGCTCGTCGGCGTCGAGCTGCACGACGAAGTCGTGGATGTACGCCCCCGGGACCGGCGGTCGCTCGGGCTTCGGATCGACAGAGACCGGCGGCATCGCCCCGAGACGCTTGACCTCGTTCAGGAGGGTGATGAAGGAGTCGACCGATTGTGGGTCGTAGTCGAAGATCTGCTCGAACGACTCCTGGGTCCTGGCCAGGTCGATGTCGTCGATCCGCACGATGAGCACAGGCTTGCGTAGAGCACGCGCATAGGCGCGTTCTGCCTGACACGCCTTCGACCTGCGCGCGTGCTCGGACAGGGCGTAGACGAGGACGTCGGTCTGCTCAATCTGGTCGAGGATCTGGGCCCACCAGGTCCCACCGCCGTGCAGCTCGCGGTCGATCCAGGCATCGACATCCACGTTGCGCAACGACTTGGCCATGATCTCGACAGGTGGCCGGTCGGGACTGGAGTAGCTGATGAAGACGCGTGGATTCTTCATGATGCACCTGCTCAAGGTCGGCCGAAGGGGAAGGCCGCTTCACTCCGTAGGGATTGCCGATCGGCTCGACTGATACCCGACACCGCCGCCGGGACCTGCGCGGTGCAGCCCCCTGGGCCTCGATGCTCCCGGCGTCCTCAGGAGCACGACCGAGATGACATCCTCCTCCCATGAGAACGAGCCTCGCGGTAGAGATCCTGGCCAAGCGGTTCGCCACCACCAGGCTCCGCGAGGGGTACGACCCGTCGGACGTGGACGACTTCCTCGACCAGGTCGTGCGCGCCGTCGAGGGCGGCACCGACGTCGCCGCCCTCGTCGACGGCGCACGGTTCGCCTCCACGACCTTCCGTGAGGGGTACGACATGACCGAGGTCGACGACTACCTCGACGAGATCAAGGAGCGCGTCGCGTCCGCCGGGGAGACGGCGGCGGCCGACGCCGCCCCGGGCGTCGTGGCCGGCGGGCCCGAGCCGCGTCGCGCGCCCTCCTCCGGCACCACGCTCCCCAGCCCGACGCTCCCGGCCGGCACCGGCGGCCTCCTCGACTGGTTCACGCGGCGGCGGCGCGGCTGACCGCTCCGCGCCGCGTCAGGCGCGCCCCCGCACGGGCGGTCAGGCGCGCGCCCCGGCGTGCTCGGGCTCACCGGTGCGGGTGGCGACGCCGTCGTAGCGTCCCTCGACGACGTCGGCGACGCGCACGGCCTCGCCGAGCGTCGCGGACAGGTACACGGCGCGCACGGTGGCGAGCGCGCGCAGCCCGTCGTCGAGGGTCACCCAGGGCGCGCGGCGCTCCCGGATCGCGGCGACGACGTCGGCCCACTGGGCGCCGTGCGAGCTGCCGTACTGCGCCACGTGCGACTCCCGCGGATCGAGCGCGCCGCGCGCGGATCCCGCGGGCCCGCCACCGGCACCCTGGTCGAGCTGGTTCGCCGACCAGGCGCCGCCCTCGGCGTCGCGGGCGTGGAAGTAGGTGAGCTCGTCGGCCTCGACGACCGCCGACCCGTCGGTGCCGTGCACCTGCAGCCGCACCCCGAGGTCGGGGTACACCGTCGTGGACGCGTGGAGCGTCGCGAGGGCGCCCGACGCGAACCGGAGGATCGCGACGGCGACGTCCTCCACCTCGATCCGTTCGTGGCCGAGGCGCGCGGTGTAGGCGACGACCTCGACCGGCTCGCCCAGGTACCACAGGAGCAGGTCGAGGGTGTGCACGCCCTGGTTCATGAGCGCGCCGCCGCCGTCGAGCGCCCACGTCCCGCGCCACGCGCCGGAGTCGTAGTACTCCTGCGTGCGGTACCAGTCGACGTTCGCGACGGCGGAGGTCACGCGACCGAGGCGGCCCTCGTCGAGCGCGCGGCGGACGGCTAGCGCCGACGCGTCGTGGCGGTGCTGGGAGATCACGGCCACGACCTGGTCCGGGCGCGCGGCCGCGGCGTCCCGGAGCCTGCGCGCCGGCTCGATCGCGACGTCGAGCGGCTTCTCGACGACCACGTGCGCCCCGGCCTCCAGCGCCTCGCGCGCGAGGTCGGCGTGCTCCCCGCTCGGCGTGCAGACGCTCACGACGTCGACGCCTCCGGCCGCGAGCGCCTCCCCGAGGCGGGCGTGCACCGCCGGCGCCGGGCGGCCCGCCGCGACGAGCTGCTCCGACACCGCCCCGGCGCGGGCGGCGTGCGGGTCGACGAGGGCGACGACGTCGAGGTCGGGGTTCGCGGCGGCGACCTCCGCGTGCAGGCGCCCGATGACGCCGCACCCGACGATGGCGAGGCGCAGCGGTGCGCCGGTGCTGTTGCTCGTGGTCATGCCGGCGATCGTAAGCAACGATCCGGTGCGGTGAACAGGGTCTTGACTAAGTAACACTCATGGTTTTAATGTCACGACGGCCGGCTCGGACCCACCCCCGAGCCCTGACCCGAGGAGTTTCAATGAGGAAACTGTCGCTGCGGCTCGCCGTCGCAGTCGGAACGACCGGAGCGCTCGTCGCGCTGACGGCCTGCTCCAACGGCGGAGGGACCGCCGGGGGCCAGGACGCAGCGCTCGACCCCGAGGCGGACGTCACGATCTCCGTGGGCGACCAGCCCACGGCGGACAAGCCCGAGGAGCGGGCCGCCTTCCAGAAGCGGATCGACGAGTTCGAGGCCGAGAACCCGAACATCACCATCGAGCCCTCCACGGAGGTGTGGGACGCCCAGACCTTCCAGGCCAAGCTCGCCGGGGGCACGCTGCCCACCGTCATGGGCGTGTCCCTCACCTACAGCCACGAGCTCATCCAGGACGGGCAGCTGCCCGACATGACCCCGTACCTCGAAGAGCTCGACATGATCGACGACCTCAACCCGCTCGCGCTCGACAAGGTCAAGGACGACGAGGGGCACATCTACACGATCCCGACCGGCCTGTTCTCGGTGGGCCTGGCCTACAACCGCGACGTCTTCGAGCAGGCGGGCCTCGATCCCGACAAGCCGCCGGCCGACTGGGACGAGGTGCGCGAGGACGCCCGGGCCATCGCCGAGAAGGTGCCCGGGGTCGCCGGCTACGCCCAGATGACGACCAACAACACGGGCGGCTGGATGCTCACCACCATGACCTACAGCAAGGGCGGCGAGGTCCAGGACGTCGGCGGCACGAAGGCCACGATGGGCCAGGCCACCGCGGACTCGCTCCAGGCGCTGCACGACATGCGGTGGGAGGACGACTCGATGGGTCAGGAGTTCCTCTACGACCAGGAGTCGGTCCGCCAGGCGTTCGCCGCCGGGAAGATCGGCATGGTCCTCCAGGCGCCGGACGCCTACGACACCGTCGTGAAGACCTACGGCTTCGACCCCGAGGCCTTCGGCATCACGGCGCTGCCGCAGACCGGCGGCGACCACGGCACCCTCACCGGCGGTTCGCTCAAGCTGTTCAACGTCAAGGCCACGCCCGACCAGCTGCTGGCCGCCGCCAAGTGGGTCAAGTTCTACGACTTCGACAAGTACTACGACGAGGACGTCGCCGTCGAGGACGCGAAGACCAACGCGGCCGACGACAAGCCGGTCGGCCTTCCCGGCCTGCCGCCCGTGTCCCAGGAGGTCTACGACCGGTACCTCGGCTGGATCGAGCCGTACATCAACGTGCCGCTCGACAACTTCTCGGGCTACACGGACTCGGGCCTCGAGCTCGTGCCCGAGCCGCCCACCGGCACCCAGCAGACGTACGCCGCCCTCGACCCGGTCGTGCAGAAGGTGCTCACCGACAAGAACGCCGACATCGACGCCACGATCGCCGAGGCGAACAAGGCCGTCGACGGCATCATCGCCCAGGCCGCGCGCTAGCCGAGCGTCGACCGGCCGGGCGCGTCGCACCACGCCCGGCCGGTCCACCCGAAGGGAGGCATCGCCTTGTCCAAGACCCTCGCGGCGCCGGCCGGCGCCGTGCCGCGCGTGCGGCCACGATCCGGCATCACCCGCTGGTACCGGGGCGGCGGGCTGCACGCCGTGCTGTTCGCCGTCCCCGTCGTCCTCGTCTTCGCCTACTTCAGCTGGGGCCCCGTCGTCCAGGGCCTGGTGCTGAGCCTGCAGAAGACCAACCTCATCGCCCCCGCCCAGTGGGTCGGGCTGAGCAACTTCACGTACGTGCTGTCCGACCCCGGGCTGGCGCAGGCCGCCCTCAACACGGCCTACTTCGCGCTGCTCGCCATGGTGATCGGCTTCCCGATCCCGATCTTCCTCGCCGTGATGATCAACGAGCTGCGCAAGCACGACGGCCTGTACAACGCGCTGGCGTACCTGCCCGCCATCGTGCCGCCCGTGGCCGCGATCCTGCTGTGGAAGTTCTTCTTCGACCCGTCGTCCGACGGCATGTTCAACACCATGCTCGGGTGGATCGGGCTGGGCCCGTTCCCGTGGCTGAACTCCGAGGCCATGGCGATGCCCTCGATCGTGCTCTACGCCACCTGGGCGGGCGCCGGCTCGACGGCGATCATCTACATCGCCGCGCTGGCCACCGTGCAGACCGAGCTCTACGAGGCCGCCGAGATCGACGGCGCCGGGATCTGGCGCCGCGTCTGGCACATCACGATCCCCCAGCTGCGCGGCGTCATCCTCGTGATGCTGCTCCTGCAGCTCATCGGCACCTTCCAGATCTTCACGGAGCCGTTCCTGTTCACCGGCGGCGGGCCCAACAACGCCACCCAGACCATCCTGCTGAAGATCTACAACTACGCCTTCGTCAACGGCGACTTCGGCGCCGCGACGGCCCTGAGCGTGCTCCTGGCGGCCTTCCTCGGCCTGCTCTCCGTCGTCTACTACTACGCGACCAAGAGGTGGAGCCAGTCATGAGCGTCGTCGACACCTCGCGGGCCACGACCACCGTGCCCGGGCCTGCGCCCGCGGGCACCGCGCCGGCCCGCTCCCCCCGCCGCCGGAGGCGCGCGCCCGAGGAGCCCAAGACCCGCGGCCTCATCTCCTCCGGCGACCGCAAGCGCCCCAGCGTGCGGTTCTGGCTCACCCTCGTCCAGGGCGTGCTGCTGGTCGGGCTGATCGTCGCCTGCCTCGGCCCCCTGCTGTGGTCGGCGAAGGCGTCCGTCTCCAGCAGCCAGGACATCGTCTCCGACCCGATGGGGATCTGGTTCACCCCGAACGAGTGGGGCAACCTCGCGCTCGCGTGGAAGGGCGCCCAGATCGGGCAGTCCCTCGGCAACACCGTGATCCTCGCGGTGGGCTCGACGATCGCGACGCTCGTCGTCAGCGTGGCGGCCGCGTTCCTGCTCAGCGTGCTGCGCCCGAAGTGGGGCCCCTGGCTCACCGGCGCGATCCTTGCCACGCTGTTCCTGCCCGGCGTCATCTCGCTCGTGCCGCTGTACCTCACCGTGCTCGACATGCCGCTGCTGCACATCCGGCTCCAGGACACGTTCTGGGCCGTGTGGCTCCCGTCGGCCGCGAGCGCCTTCAACGTCATCGTGCTGAAGCGCTTCTTCGACTCGATCCCCCGGGAGTTCCTGGAGGCCGCCAAGATCGACGGCGCGGGCCCGTTGCGGATCCTGTCCATGGTGATCCTGCCGTTGTCCCGCCCCATCATCGGCGTCGTCGCGCTGCTGTCGGTCGTGGGCGCGTGGAAGGAGTTCCTCTGGCCCATGCTGGTGCTGTCCAACCCGGACCTGCAGCCGGTGTCGGTGATGCTGCCGAAGCTGGCCGCCGGGACGGCGCCCCTGTCCGTGCAGATGGCGGCCGTCTTCCTCACGATCATCATCCCCGTCGTGCTGTTCGTGATCTTCCAGAAGCAGTTCCTGCGCGGGGTCGGTACGGCTGGAGGGATCAAGGGATGAGCACGGTCGAAGGCAGCAAGATCCTCGTCACCGGGGCGTCGGGGCGGATCGGCAGCGTCGTCACCCGGCGGCTGCGCGCCGCCGGGGCGTGGGTGACCGCCCTGTCCATCGACGACTCGCCGTCGCTCGAGGCGGACCGGGTGCTGGTCGGCGACACCACGTCGCAGGACGACGTCGCAGCCGCGCTCGACGGCGTGGACACAGTGGTGCACCTCGCCGCCCTCGCGCACCGGGACATCGCCCCGCCCTACGACGTCTACGCGACGAACGTGGTCTCCACGTTCAACGTGCTCGCCCAGGCGGGAGCCCTCGGCATCTCCCGGGCCGTCGTCGCCGGCAGCATCAACGCGTGCGGGCTGCCGCAGAACGTGCACGAGGTGTGGCCGGCGTACGTCCCGTACGACACCCACCTCCCCGTCGACATCGCCGACTGGTACTCGCTGTCCAAGCACCAGGACGAGAGCACCGCCCGGATGGCGTGGCGGCACTGGGGCATCGACGTCGTCACGCTGCGCTTCCCGCACGTGAACTCCGCGGAGGCGCTGCTCGCCCAGTCGCGGCAGCTGACCGACGACCCGCGTGGCGGCCTGCTCGAGGGCTGGTCGTACCTCACCACCGAGGACGCCGCGCGGGCGGTCGAGCTGTCCCTCACCGCGCCCACCACCGGGGCGCACGCGTTCTTCCTCGCGGCGGACCGCACGCTCGCCCCGTACCGGACCGAGGACCTGCTCGACGCCTTCGCGCCCCAGGTCCCCCGGACCCGCCGGCTCGTCGGGCGCGAGGTTCCGATCGACCTCACCCCCGCGCGCGAGCTCATCGGCTTCCGTGCGGAGCACGAGATCGACGTCCCGACGCTCGACCTGCCCGCCCGGCTCCGCCCCGCCGTCTCGCCCCACACCTCGCCCAGCAAGGAGCACTGATCGCCGCCATGCCCCTCGATACGCCGTTCGACACGTTCGCCAACCCCTGGCCCCCGCGGGAGGACGTCCGGATCACGTCCGTGCGCGCTATCACGACCGCCCCCGAGGGCACCGCCCTGGTCGTGGTGCGCATCGACACCGACGTGCCCGGCCTGTACGGCCTGGGGTGCGCCACCTTCACGCAGCGTTGGAAGGCGGTGCGCACGTTCGTCGACGAGCACCTGGCGCGGCTGCTCGTGGGCCGGTACCCGGGCGACATCGGGGACCTCACCCGCCTCGCCGCGTACTCGGGCTACTGGCGCGGCGGGCCGGTGACGAACAACGCCATCTCCGGCGTGGACCAGGCCCTGTGGGACATCGCCGGCAAGCGGGCGGGCATGCCGGTGCACGAGCTGCTGGGCGGCAAGGTGCGCGCCGCCGCCGACACGTACATCCACGCCGCCGGCCGTACGTCGGAAGAGGTCGTCGAGCAGGCGCAGGGCTTCGTCGAGGCGGGGTGGCGGCACGTGCGCATCCAGCTCTCGACGCCGGGCGGCGGCGGGTACGGCGCGCCCGCCGTGCCGACCGAGTACCCGGACGCCCCGTACCCGAACGGGTGGAGCGCCCGGGACTACCTGCGGCGGGTCCCGGCCCTGTTCGAGGCGGTGCGCGGCGCCCTGCCCGACCGGGTCGAGCTGCTGCACGACGTGCACTCGCGCCTCACCCCGAAGGACGCCGTCTGGCTGGCACGCGCCGTCGAGCCGTACCGGCCCTACTTCCTCGAGGACGTGCTGCCCCCGGAGCACTGGGACCGGCTGCCCGAGGTCCGGGCCGCCAGCCCCGTGCCGCTCGCGGTCGGCGAGCTCACGACCTCCCTCACCGACGCGGTGCGGCTCGTGCGCGACGGCGGCGTCGACTTCATCCGCTCGCACGTCTCGGACATCGGCGGGCTGACCCCGGCCCGCAAGCTCGCGGACCTCGCCGAGCTGTGCGGGGTGAGGACCGCGTGGCACGGTCCCGGCGACACGTCGCCGATCGGCGCGGCCGCCAACGTGGCCCTCGACGTGACCTCCGCGGCCTTCGGCATCCAGGAGGGCCACCTCTACAATGAGGCGACCCACGAGGTCTTCCCCGGGACGCTGCGGATCCAGGACGGATGGCTGTTCCCGAACGAGGCGCCGGGCTGGGGGATCGACATCGACGAGGACGCGGCGGCCCGCTTTCCTGCGGAGCTCTCCGGGCACGACGCCTGGGCCGCGGGGGTCCGCCGACCCGACGGAGCGTTGGAGGCGCCGTGACCGAGCTGACCGACACCCCGAGGCACCGGCAGGGCGAGGCCCGGCCGTACGCCTCGCGCCGCCCCAGGCCGTGGGGCGACCGGAGCCAGCCCGGTGCCAACCAGTACGACCTCGGGTCGTTCAACGAGGCCACCATCATCGAGACCATCCGGATCGCGGGCACGATCTCGCGCACGGAGATCGCGGAGCAGACCGGGCTCACGCAGCAGTCCGTGTCCCGCATCCTGCGCGGCCTCCTGGAGCGCGGGCTGCTGGCCGAGGGCGCGGCGGAGCGCACCGAGCGCCTGGGCAAGCCGCGCACCCCGGTGCGGCTGCGGGCCGAGGCCGCGCACGCCGCCGGCGTGCTCGTCGACCCGGAGCTGGTGTCGGTCGTGCTGACCGACCTGGACGGCGCGGTGCTCGAGCGGCGCACGGTGCCGCTCGACGCCGAGGTCGCGCCGGAGGCCCTCGTGGAGATCGTCGCGGACGCGGTCGACGCCGTCGTGACCGGCTCCCGGATCGACCCCACGACGTTCCTCGGCGTGGGCGTCGCCGCGCCCGGGCCGATCACCATGGACGGCCAGCTCCTGGACCTCCCGCTGTCGCAGGCCTGGCGCAACGTGCCGCTGCGCGGCATGCTCGCCGAGCGGCTCGGCTGCCCCGTGGTCCTCGAGAAGGACGGCGCCGCGGCGGCCGTCGGGGAGCGGTGGATCGGCCGCACCGAGCGCGCGGGCGACTTCGTCTACCTGTACGTCGGCACCGGCATGGGCTCCGGGCTCGTCCTCAACGGCGAGACCTACCGGGGCGGGAGCGCGAACGCCGGCGAGTTCGGCCAGCTGTGCGCCGTCCGCCTCGGCCTCGTCGACGGGGCCGGCGGGCCGCAGCTCGTGCGCGAGTGCAACCCGACCGTCGCGCTGCCCGAGATCGCGCGCGAGCTCGGGTACGACGGCCCGGCCCGCACGTTCCGGGAGATGTGCGCGGCCGTCGGCGCGGGGGACGCGGCCGCCGTCGCGGCCGCGCAGCAGATCGCGGACGTCATCGCGCTCGGCGCCGTGGCACTCATCGACCTCCTCGACCTACCCCTGCTCGTGGTCGGCGGGCCCGCCTTCGCGCCCGAGCTGCAGCAGGTCCTCGTGGACACGATCGACCGCGCGGTGAACAGCCTCCCGACGGCGCACCACGCCCGGCACGTCGTCGTCGAACGCTCCCTCGTCCAGGACGAGGCGGGCGCCGTGGGCGCCGCGTCGACGATCTTCCACGCCTCGTTCGCCCCCTCCGTGCGGCGCACGCGGCAGTACTCGATCTCGTGACGGCGGCCGCCGGGACCGGGGGACGCCTGCGGCTGCGCTCCCCCGGCGGCGAGCATGCCGTCGAGGTCGACCCGACCGGGGCGCGGGTCGCGTCCCTGGAGCACACGCCCACCGGCACCGAGCTGCTGCTGCGGCTGCCCTGGGAGGACGAGGACTGGTCGGGCGCGTACCCGTCGTCGAGCTCGAACGAGGAGTGGCACCGCCGCTACGCGGGCGGCTGGCACACGCTCGTGCCGCACGCCGGCGACGCCCGCACCGTCGACGGGGTCGAGCACCCGTTCCACGGGGAGGCCGCCTGGCGGCGCTGGCGGGTGGTGGACCAGGACGCGTGCTCCTGCACCCTCGAGGTCGTGCTGCGCACCGTCCCGCTGACGCTGCGGCGCACGGTGCGCGCCACCCCGGCCGGGGTGGAGGCGGTGCAGCAGGTCGTCAACCACTCGCCGCGGACGGTCGCCTTCACCTGGACCGAGCACCCCACGTTCGGCGGCGCGCTCGCGGGCCCCGGCTCCACCGTGTCGCTGGGCGGCGAGCCCGTCGAGGCCGCGTTCCCGCTGGGCTCCGAGCCGGCCGGCGGCTTCCGGTCGCTGCGCGCCCGGGGGCGGGGGGACGCCGAGCTGCGCAACGACGCGGCAGGGATCGTCGTCGTGGTCCGCTGGGACCCCGACCTGTTCCCCTACCTGCACCTGTGGCAGGAGCACCGCGCGACGGCCGGCTTCCCCTGGTACGGCACGGTCGACGCCGTCGCGCTCGAGCCCGCGTGCCGCCCCTACGACGTCGAGGGCGAGGCGCTCGGGCCGCTCGTCCTCGCGGGCGGCGAGACCATGACCGCCCGGTTCGAGATCGCCGCGACCGTGCGGCGTCCCGGCCCGACACCCCCGACCCACCCCCACCACGAGGCGAAGGAGCCCCGGTGACCACGATCGGCGTCCAGACCATGATGCTGCGCGACGAGTTCGCGCGGCACGGCATCTACGAGACCGTCCGCGAGGTCCGCGACATCGGCTACCGCGCCGCGGAGATCTCCGCGGTCGAGATGAGCCCGCAGAACGTCGCCGAGCTCGCGAAGGTCCGCGACGACCTCGGCGTCGAGATCGCCTCCCTCTCGGGCGGCCTCACGGCCCCGCCGGGCACGCCCTCCCTGACCAGCGACCTCGACGCGTTCGTGGCCGACGCGCGGACGCTCGGCGCCGGCATGATCCGCATCGGCATGCTCCCCGCCGCGGCGATGGCGTCGACGGCACGGGTCGAGGAGTTCGCCGACCGGTGCAACGACGTGGCCGCGGAGCTGGCCGAGCACGGCATCCGGCTCTACTACCACAACCACCACGTCGACCTCGCGCGGTACGACGGGCGCCACCTGCTCGACGTCGTCGCCGAGCGCTCGCCGCTGGTGGGCTTCGAGATCGACGTCCACTGGGTGCAGCGCGGCGGGCTGGACCCGGTGCGCACCCTGCGCCGGTACGCGGGGCGCGTGGCGATGGTGCACCTCAAGGACTACCGGATCGGGCACCTCTCCCCCGCCGCGTTCGAGGCGCTGGACGCCGGCGACCAGGGGCCGTGGCAGGACGAGCTGAGGCAGGTCGTGCAGTTCGCCGAGGTGGGCGAGGGCAACCTCGACTTCCCGTCGATCGTCGACACCAGCCTGGACATCGGCGCCGAGTACCTGCTCGTCGAGCAGGACGAGTTCTACGGCCGCACGGCGCTGGAGTGCCTGCGCACCTCCCACGACAACCTCGTCGCGATGGGGTACGGCGACCTGTTCTGAGCCCTGCGCCACCGTCCCCGGGCGCACCGTCGGGCGGGCACGACGCTGGCCAGATTAGTAACACCTAGGGTTTTTGTTTCTCTGCCTGGCCACCTGTCACGACGATCAAGGGAGATTCGGATGACGAACGACCACGCACGACCCCAGCACGGAAGCCCCCCGAGCGCCGTGGGTCGCCGTGCCGTCCTCGGCGGGATGGCGGCCACCGCCGGCCTGGCGCTCCTCGGCGCGCCGGCGACGGCCGCGACCCCCGCGGCAGCGCCCGCCCACCCGCCGCGGGCGGGTGCCAGGACCCCGTTCACCACGATCGGCGCGGAGACCGGGCGGCTCGGAGGGAACGCCCGCGTGCGCGACCTCGCGCCGGGCGCGACGGTCGGCAAGGCCGCCACCCTGGAGCTCGAGGCATCGGGCTACGCCCTCGTCGAGCTGCGGGACGAGGGCGACTCCGTCACCGTCACGAACACCACGGGGATCCGCGCCAACACGCTCGTGCTGCGGGCCTCGATCCCCGACGCCCCCACGGGCGGCGGCATCACCGCGACGCTCAACCTGTACGTGGACGGCACGTTCCGGCAGTCGCTCACCCTGAGCTCCGCGCAGGCGTGGATCTATCGCGACCCCGTCACGACCGCCAAGTCCAAGGACCCGCGGACCGGGTGGCCCCCGCTGCACTTCTACAACGAGTTCCCGTTCTGGGTGGAGGGGGCGCCGATCGCCCCCGGCAGCACCGTCACCCTGCGGAAGGACGCCGACAGCACGGCGGACGCCTACCACCTCGACTGCCTCGACCTGGAAGCCGTGGCCGGGCCCCGCCGCCGGCCCGCGGACGCGCTGTCGGTCGTGGACTACGGCGCCGACCCGGACTTCGGTGTCGACTCGACGGTCGCCATCCAGGCCGCCGTGGACGACGCCCGCGCCCAGGGCCGCCCGGTCTGGATCCCCCCGGGCACGTACAAGATCAACAGCCTCGCCCCCACTCCCCTCGACCTCACGGGGGTGACCGTCCGCGGAGCCGGGATGTGGCACTCCACGATCTACCGTGCCGTCCCGCTGCCGACCCCGGCGAAGTGGCGGTCCAAGGTCGTCGTGGGCTCGGGCACGGTCCTCACCGACCTGCAGATCGACTCCAACGCCGTCTTCAAGCCGCTCGAGGGCGGGGGCGCCGACTACTCGATCAACGCCGAGGGTGCGGAGGGCTGGCTCGTCGAGCGGGTGTGGACACGGCACGGCGAGGCCAACTGGCTCTCGGGCAGCCACGCGACCATCCAGGACTGCCGCACCGCCGACAGCTACGGCGACGGCTTCAACGTCAACAACAGCAACGAGTCGAACCCGAACAAGCGCGGCGCCGACATCACCGTCCGCAACAACTTCGCGCGCGGCACCGGGGACGACGGCTTCGCCGTGTACTCCGACGCCGGGACGGCGGGCACGAGCCCTCAGGTGACGGGCGTGCGGATCGTCCACAACACCGCCGTCGCCGTCTGGTGGGCCAACGGCATCCGGGTCGCGGGCGGCAGCGACCTCGAGGTCGCCCACAACCTCGTCGACAGCGTGTCGTCGAACAACGCGATGGAGATCGGGATCTACGGCGACACCGGCAACCCGCTGGAGTCGGTGCACGTCCACCACAACGTCCTGGTCGGCGGGGGCGGGTGGAACGGCGCCCGGGGCGGGGTACAGATCGGCTCGCCCGGACCGGGGTCGCTGTTCCCCGACGCCCGGAGCACGGTCACGATGACCGACAACGTGCTCCGGGGCTCGCTCGGGCCGGGGGTCGTCGTCGACCGCCACCGCCACCACCTGACCCTGCGCGGGAACGCCATCGAAGGGCCCGCGGGCGACGGTGTCACCGTGCGGAGCGAGGTCGCCGGGGACGCGCGGATCACCCGCAACCGGCTCGACGGGCTCCGTGCCGGCCAGGTCGCCGTACGCAACGACTCCCCGGAGACGTTCGCGGTGGTCCAGGCGCACAACTCCTGGCAGGGCTAGGCCGCCCCCACGACCACCGGGGCCGGCGGCGCGTGCAGCGCCCCCCGCACCCGCCGCCCCCG
>NZ_JBHVFQ010000004.1:0-38369 GCF_042801555.1 Isoptericola sp. NPDC057559 | reverse complement strand
GTGGGGGGCGAGGGCGGGGCGACGCCCCGCGGCCGCGACTCGTCCCCTGCCTCGGGCGGGGCGGCGCGCGCGGGCCCCCCGCCGCCCCCGCACCCCCCCCCGGCCCCCGGCCGGGGCCCCGCCGCCCCCCCCCGCCCCCGGGGGCGGCGGGCGCGGGATCCGCCGCCGGCACCGGCCGCCCCGGCCGGGGCGATGCACCGACCTCGCGCCCACGCGCGGCGCGAGCCCCTGACGAACACGTCTCCGAGACAAAGGTGTTGAGGATGGAACTGCGCAGAAGGACGAGAAGCGCCGCCCGCGGCGCGGCCGCGACGACGGCGGCGCTGACCCTGGTGGCGGGGGTGTCGCTCACCGCGACGCTCACGGCGGCAGCGGGCCCCGCGGCGGGCAGCGCGCCGCGCGCCGTGGTGGCGGCCGTCGCCCCCGCCGTCGACGTCGACCGGTACCCGCTGGGCACCGGCGCCGACCTGGGCGAGAAGGTCACGTCGTACGGCCTCACGGCCGCGAGCGCCCCCGTCCCCGGGGCGCAGGAGACCGCCGCGGAGGGCGGCCGTGGCTTCTGGCGCACCGCACCCGCCGCGGGCGCCGAGAAGCTCACGCTCGACGTCGCCGACGAGTTCGTGGACCGCCTCGCGGACCGCCCCGGCTACCTCGTGGTCGACCACCTCGCCGCGGTCGCGCCCGCGGCCACGGCCGACCGTGAGGACGGCTCCCCGGTGGAGCTGGCGGGTGCCACGGAGCCCGACACCGACGAGGACGGCTGGACGACGACCGTCGTCCCGCTGCCGGCCGGCACGCTGCACCCCGGCGGCGCGGCCGAGGTGACGCTCGCCCCGGCGGGTGACGGCGCGCTCACCGTCGCCGCGGTGCGCGTCGTCGTGCGCACCGCGGGCGTCGACCTGGGGCCGACGGTCGCCGAGGACGGCATCTCCGTGCGCGCTGGCGACTCCCCGGACGGCCTCGTCACGGGCACCGCGGACGGGCGCGGCTACTGGCAGACGGACCGCGCCGCCGGCACGAGCTTCGTCTACGCGAACGTCGCCGACTCGCTCCTCGCCGACACCACCGACCGCGTGCTCGTGGACGTCGCGTACCAGGACGCGGGCGGGAGCCTGTTCCTCGAGTACGACTCCCCGGGCGACGAGATCGAGGACAAGTTCAAGGACTCCACGCCGGTCGAGCTCGGCACGTCCGGCGCGTGGACGCACCACGCGTGGCTGCTCGACGACGCGGTCCTCACCAACCGGTCCAACGGCTCCGACTTCCGGGTCTCGGCCGAGCGGTCGTCGCGGGAGGTGCGGATGGACGGCATCGCCGTCACAGCCGTCCCCCGCGAGCTCGACCCGACGGTCGCGCTGCGGCGCCTGGTCGACCGCGCCGACGTCGCGCACTTCGCCGCCCGCGAGGGCGAGCGCGACGGCCAGTACCCGGCCGGGTCGAAGGCGGCCCTCCAGCGGGCGATCGACGCGGCGCGTGCCGTCGTCGACGACGCGGACGCCACCGGCGACGCCGTCGACGCGGCGACCGACGCCCTGGTCGGCGCGCTGGAGTCCTTCCTCGCGGGCGAGCGGACGACCGACCTCGCCCGCGGCGCCGCCGCGAGCGCCGGCACGACCGGCGGCGGCTCCCCCGCCGCCCTGACCGACGGTGACGACGGCACCGCCTGGACGTCCGAGCAGGGCGACGACGCCGCGTGGGCGCAGGTCGACCTGGGCCGCGTCCGCGAGATCGGCGAGATCACCCTGGGCTGGACGGCCGACTACGCGAACGACTACCGCGTCGAGGTCTCGAACGACGGCGACGGGTTCACCGAGGTCGCCCGGGCGGGCGCGCTCGGCGGCGGACCGCTGCGGACCCGGTTCGCGCCGACCGACGCCCGCTTCGTGCGGGTGTGGCTCGACCGGCTCGCGACGCAGCGCGCCGCGTTCGGCCTCACGGCGTTCGAGGTGCGCGAGTCGCCCGACGTCGAGCTGTCGTCGAAGGTGGTCACGACCAGGTTCCCCACCGAGGACGTGGTCGTGGCCGACGTCGTCGCCACGGACTTCGCCGTCGACCCCCGCGGGAAGGCCGACTCGACCCACGGGATCCAGGAGGCCCTGGACACCTGCCAGGACGCGGGCGGCGGCACGGTCTGGCTCCCCGCCGGCCGGTACCGCGTCACCGACACCATCGAGGTGGGCGCGTACTGCACCCTGCGCGGCGACCGACGCGACCCCGACGACGCGGGCGCCGGCGCGCGCGGCGAGTACGGCACCGTCGTGGTCGCCGACCTGCCCTCGGGCGACGACGGACCGAGCCTGTTCCTCGTCGGCGGCAGCGCCGGCGTCGTCGGGGTGACCACCTGGTACCCCGGCCAGGACGCGGCGGACCCGGTGCCCTACGGGTACACGTTCGAGATCCCGGGCCTCGCGTGGCAGGGCAACCAGAACTACATGATGTCCACGGTCGAGCACGTCACGATGCTCAACTCGTACCGCGGCATCGGGATCTCCACGCGGCGCAACGACCGCGGCGAGGGTCCCGGCGCGCAGGGGCACGAGCTGGCGAACGTGCGCGACGTCTCCGGCACGGTGCTCTTCGAGGGGGCCGCCGGGTACAACGGCGCCGACGTCGGCGTCTGGGAGGACGTGCGGTTCGACAACGCGTACTGGGCCGAGGCGGGCAAGACCTTCGACGCCCCGAGGCGGTCGGTGCTCGACGCCTGGACCCGGGAGCACGGCACCGGCTTCGTGCTGGCGGACCTCGAGTGGGACCAGTTCGTCGACCTGCACGCCGCGGACTACGCGGTGGGCATCAAGATGGTGAAGGGGCCGCGCGCGACGTTCACCGGCGCCTTCGTGGGCGTCGACGTCCGCCGCGCCGGCATCGCCGTCCTCGTCGAGGAGTCCGACGACCGCTGGGGCCTCGGCGTCGCGTCGAGCCGGCTGGAGGGTACGCAGGCCGCGGTCCGCAACCTCTCCCGCGGCTACGTGAAGCTCACGGACGTGGCGACCGCGGGCGGCGTCGAGGGCACGGTGCACGAGCTCGACGGGCCGGGCGACGTGCCGGCCGTCCCCGCCGAGGTCGCAGCGCCGAAGCCGCCGGCCCGCCTCTTCGACGTCACCGCCGCCCCCTACGACGTGCCGCGCACGCCGGGGCGGTTCACGGGCGTCGACGCGACCGCCGCGATCCAGCGCGCGCTGGACGACGCCGGCCGCGCCGGCGGCGGGGTCGTCTACCTGCCGGCCGGCTGGTACACCGTGGCCGGGCACCTCACCGTCCCGGCCCGCGTGGAGCTGCGCGGGGCGTCCTCGGTGCCCCAGCGCGACTCGCTCGTCGAGTCGGCGGGCACCGTCCTCGCGGCCACCGCGGGGCGCGACGCGGCCGACGCCGCGGACGCCCCGGCCCTCGTCACCCTCGCCGGGGAGCGGTCGGGAGTGCGCGGGCTTCGGGTGCTGCACCCCGAGAACAACCCCGCCTCCGCCGACGGCGCCGTGCCCTACCCGTTCGCGGTGCGGGGCGACGCACCCCGCGTGTACGTGGTGAACGTCGGGATGGAGAACGCCTGGAACGCCGTCGACATGACGGCCGACGCCGACCGCTTCCTGGTGCGCCGCGTGGTGGGCCTCTTCCTCGAGAACGGCGTGCGGGTCGGCGCGAACACGGGAGGCACCGTGCAGGGCGTCCTGTCCAACGGGAACGTCGCCACCCGGATGGCCTACGGGATCCCCGGCTGGGTGGAGGCCGCGAACCTGTTCCCGCAGGTCATCGACGGCGTCTCGCGGGAGCGCGAGGTGTTGGTCCGCGCGACCGGCGCGCGGCGCCTGACCGTACGGAACACGTTCGCGTACGGCAGCCGCGACGGGGTCGTCGCCCGCGGCGGCGCGACCGTGACCGCGTTCAACCTCGGCACCGACAACCTCGGGCCCGGCGGGCACACCGCAGACGCCGACGCGTCGAGCCGCGTCCGGGTCGTGAACCTCATGCGGTACAACGGCACGACCTCCCGCGGCCCCGTGGAGATCACCAACCCGATGGCGATCACCATGGCCCAGCTGACGCTCGCGGTGTCCGCGGCGCCGAGCACCGGCGGGTCCGTCCGCGTCGCGGGCAACGAGACCGAGCCCGGGCGCTACGAGAAGGGCAGCCCGGTGCGGCTCCGGGCCGAGCCCGCACGCGCGCACCGGTTCGTCGGGTGGCGCGACGAGTCCGGTCAGGTGGTGAGCGACGAGGCCACCCTCGACCTCGTGCTCGACACCGACCGGTCGCTGACCGCGGAGTTCACGCCCGGGCGACGCACGTCGTGACGCCTGCGCGGGGTGCGGTCGCGTGGCCCTCAGGCCGAGACCGCACCCCGCGCCGGGGCCCCGCTCGTCGCCGGGCGGGCGAGGTCAGCCGTTCGCGCGTGCCATCCGCCGGGCGGCGCGCAGCCCGAACACCGTGGCGGGCCCGATGGTCGACCCCGGACCGGGGTACGTGCGCCCCATGACCGAGGCGGACGTGTTGCCGGCCGCGTACAGGCCGTCGATGACCGTGCCGTCCTCCCGCAGGGCGCGGCCGTCCGCGTCCGTCACGACGCCGCCCTTGGTGCCGAGGTCGCCGATCACGACGCGGTAGGCGACGAACGGGCCCTTCTCGAGGGGGCCCAGGTTCGGGTTGGGGTGGACGAGCGGGTCGCTGTAGTACCGGTCGTAGGCGGAGTTCCCGCGGCCGAAGTCGCCGTCGACGCCCGTGCGGGCGAACCCGTTGAACCGGCGCACGGTGCGCTCGAAGGTCGCCGGGTCCACGCCGATCCGTCCCGCCAGCTCGGCGAGCGTGCCGGCCTTGTGCGCGATGCCCGCCTCCTTCATCGCCCGGACGGCGCGCGGGTCCATCGCGAACGTCTGCAGGTACCGGCGTTGGGCGCGGACGTCCAGGACGAGCCAGTACGGGCCGTCCTTGTCGTGGGCGAGCATGTGGTGGCCGAGGTCGACGTACGACTCGGACTCGTTCGCGAACCGCTCGCCCTTCGCGTCGACCATGATCGAGTACGGCATCGAGCGCTCCCCCACGATGAACGCCGGGGTGCCGCCGGGCGGCGCCTCGACCGAGGCGCCCCACCACGCGTCGTCCATGAGCTCGAGCGCGGCGCCGGCCTCGCGGGCGATCTCGATCACCTGCCCGACGTTGCCGGGGTTGCCCGACGGGCTGCCGTCGATGCCGTGGTACTTCTGCCGCCAGTCGGGGTTCGACTCGAAGCCGCCGGCCGCGAGCATGACGCCGCGGGACGCGCCGATCGTCACGACCCGCCCGTCGCGGCGCACCCGGACGCCCACCACCCGGCCGTCGTCGACGACGAGGTCCTCCAGCGGCGACGACAGCCACAGCGGCACGTCCCGCTCCACCAGCAGCGCCCGGCCGAACGACGTCATCAGCGCGTTCCCGATCCCGACCAGACGCTTGCCGGTCACGACGCCGCCCAGAGCGCGGAAGACGAACCGCGCGCCGCGGACGAAGCCCGACGGCGTCGACCAGGCGCGGCCGAGCAGCCACACGTCGTCGGTCTTCGCGGGCAGCGGGACCGCCGACCGCAGCGTGCCCCACCAGTGACCGAGCGGCCGGGAGTCCAGCGGCACCACCTCGATCGACCGGCCGATCTTCCCGCCGGGCAGCTCCGGGTAGTAGTCCGGGTAGTCCTTGCCCCGCGCGAAGCGCATCCCGTGCCGCTCCGCCGTCGTGACGAGGTCCGCCACCCCGTCGACGAACGCCTCCTTGCGCTCCCGCGAGGTCGAACGGCCCGCCTCGCCGACCGTCTCCTCGAGGTAGGTCAGGGCCTCCTCGCGCGAGTCTCCCGCACCGTCGCGGCCCATGAGCGGGTTCACGGGCAGCCACAGCCCGCCGCCGGACATCGCCGAGCTGCCGCCCCACTTGTCCGTGCCCTCGACGATCAGGACGCTGAGCCCCTCGTCCACGGCACCCAGGGCGGTCGCGAAGCCGGCGGCGCCGCTACCCACCACCACGACGTCGTAGGAGTGGTCGAACTGTGGCCGGGACGGTGCGGGCATGACGGCTCCTCTCATCCGGACACCACTGTCCGGTTCGGTGTGCCCCGATACTGCTGCACCGCGGGCCCGGAGTCAACGCCCCGCCCCCGGCCGGGACGACGAAGGCCTCGACCTCCCCGGTGGGAGGTCGAGGCCGTCGTGCCGTCCGACGCTGTCCGACGCGGTGGTCAGACGTTGAAGCCCAGCATCCGCAGCTGCTCGCGGCCCTCGTCGGTGATCTTCTCCGGGCCCCACGGCGGCATCCAGACCCAGTTGACGCGGAAGCCGTCGACCAGGCCCTCCAGGGCGGTGGCGGACTGGTCCTCGATGACGTCGGTCAGCGGGCAGGCCGCGGACGTGAGCGTCATGTCGATGGTCGCCATGTTGTTCTGGTCCACCTGGATGCCGTAGACGAGGCCCAGGTCGACGACGTTGATGCCCAGCTCGGGGTCGATGACGTCGCGCATGGCCTCCTCGACGTCGGCGGCCGTGGTCGGCGTCGGGGACGCCGCCGGCGGGGCGACCTCGTCGGTCGTGTTCTCGGTCATCGTCTCCTCCGGTTCAGCTCAGCGCGCCGCTGCGCGCCAGCGAGTCCTTGAGCGCCGCCCAGCCGAGCAGCGCGCACTTGATACGGGCGGGGTACTGCGAGACGCCGGTGAACGCGCTGGCGTCCCCGAGCGCGTCGAGCGCCTCCTCGTCGTCCAGCCCCTTGCCCCGCGAGCCCATGAGGTCGTGGAAGACGGCGTCGATGCGGGCGACGTCGGCCAGGTCGTGCCCGGTGACCAGCTCGGTCATCACGGAGGCCGAGGCCTGCGAGATGGAGCAGCCCTGCCCCTCCCAGGACACCCCGGCGACCGTCGACCCGTCGACGTCCACGCGCAGCGTGATCTCGTCGCCACAGGTCGGGTTGACCTGGTGCGACTCCCCCGACCGGTGGTCGCCGGGCGCGTCCACGAGCCCCCGGCCGTGCGGGCGCTTCGCGTGGTCCAGGATCACCTGCTGGTACATCTGCTCGAGCGAGCTCACTGCTGTCCTCTCCGCCTGCCGTCAGTCCACACCGAAGAACGCGCGCACGCCCGACAATGCTTCCCGGAACGCCGCGATCTCCTCGGTGGTGGTGTACACGGAGGCCGACGCGCGCGCCGTCGCCGCCACGCCGAACCGGCGGTGCAGCGGCTGCGCGCAGTGGTGGCCCACGCGCACGGCGATGCCCTCGTCGTCGAGCACCTGCCCGACGTCGTGCGCGTGCACGCCGTCGACGACGAACGACACGACGGCGAGCCGGTCGCGCGCGTCCGCCGGGCCGACGATCCGCACGCCCGGGATCTCGCCGATCCGCACCAGCTCGGCCGCGAGCTCCTGCTCGTGCCGCGCGACGCGGTCCATGCCCAGCTCGTCCAGCCACTGCGCCGCGACGCCCATGCCGACGGCCTGCGCGACCATCTGGGTGCCCGCCTCGAAGCGCTGCGGCGGCGGGGCGTAGGTGGTCTCGGCCATCGTGACGACCTCGACCATCGACCCGCCCGTGGTGACGGGCGGCATCGCCTCGAGCAGCTCGCGCCGTCCGTACAGGGCGCCGACGCCGGTGGGGCCGAGCATCTTGTGCGCGCTGAAGGCGGCGAGGTCGACACCGAGGGCGTGCAGGTCGACGGGCAGGTGCGGCACCGACTGGCACGCGTCGAGCACCGTCAGGGCGCCCACGCGGCGCGCGGCCGCCACGAGCTCGGCGACCGGCGCGACCGCCCCGGTCACGTTCGACACGTGCCCGAACGCCACCACGCGGGTGCGGTCGGTGATCACGCCCGCGACGTCCGACAGGTCGACGCGCCCCTCGTCGTCGACGCCGAACCAGCGCAGGACGGCGCCGGTGCGGGCGCACAGCTCCTGCCACGGCACGAGGTTCGCGTGGTGCTCCGCCTCGGTGACGACGATCTCGTCGCCCGGCGCCAGGCGGAACGGCTCGGCGGCCGCTCCCCCGCGCCCGGCCGTCGCGTTCGAGAACGCGTAGGCCACGAGGTTGAGGGCCGCCGTCGCGCCCGGCGTCCAGACGATCTCGCCCTCGTCGGCCCCGACGAACGCGGCCACGGCGGACCGTGCGTCCTCGAACGCCTCGGTCGCCTCCTCGGCGAGCTGGTGCGCGCCGCGGTGCACGGCGGCGTTGCGCTGCTCGTAGAAGTCGACCTCGGCCTCGAGCACCACGTTCGGCTTCTGCGAGGTCGCGGCCGAGTCCAGGTAGACGAGCGGGCGGCCGCCCCGCACCGTGCGCCCGAGCAGCGGGAAGTCCGCGCGCACGGCGGCGAGCTCCGCCGCGGTGAGCGACGGGCGCACGGTGTCGGTGGTGGTCATGCTGTCCTCCTGGTGACGGCTCCTGATCGGCTATCCGACGAGAAGGTCAGGCCATCGTCGCGCCGGTGCCGACGTACTTGTCGTAGCCGTTCTCCTCGAGCTGCTCGGCGAGCTCGGGGCCGCCCTCCTCGGCGATCTTGCCGTCGACGAAGACGTGCACGAAGTCGGGCTTGATGTAGCGCAGGATGCGCGTGTAGTGCGTGATGAGCAGGACGCCGACGTCGGTGTTCGACTTGGCCCGGTTCACGCCCTCGGACACGACGCGCAGGGCGTCGACGTCGAGGCCGGAGTCGGTCTCGTCGAGGATGGCGAAGTGGGGCTTGAAGAGCTCCATCTGCAGGATCTCGTGGCGCTTCTTCTCACCGCCGGAGAAGCCCTCGTTGACGGAGCGCTCGGCGAAGGTCGAGTCGATGCGGAGGTTCTCCATCGCACCCTTGACCTCCTTGCCCCAAGTGCGCAGGGCGGGCGCCTCGCCGTCGATGGCGGTCTTGGCGGTGCGCAGGAAGTTCGCCACGGACACACCGGGCACCTCGACCGGGTACTGCATGGCGAGGAACAGGCCGGCGCGGGCCCGCTCGTCGACGGTCATCGCGAGGAGGTCCTCGCCGTCGAGCGTCGCGGTGCCCGAGGTCACCGTGTACTTCGGGTGGCCGGCGAGGGCCGAGGCGAGGGTCGACTTGCCGGAGCCGTTCGGGCCCATGATGGCGTGCGTCTCGCCCGAGTTGATGGTCAGGTCGACGCCGCGCAGGATCGGCTTGGCGCCTTCCTTGGTCTCGACGCTGACGTGCAGGTCGCGGATCTCCAGGGTGGGCATGCTTCGTGTCTCCAGGTCTGTGTTGCTGCGAAGAGTGGGGGTTGCCGAGGCGGTCACGACGCGACGGCGAGCGGCTCGTCGACGTCCACGAGGACGCGGTCGCCGTCCACCGTCACCGGGTACACCGGCACAGGCTGGGTGGCGGGGAGCTGCACGGGCTTGCCGGTGCGCAGGTCGAACTGCGAGCCGTGCAGCCAGCACTCGACGAGGCAGCCCTCGACCTCCCCGTCGGACAGGGACACCTGCCCGTGCGAGCAGATGTCGGACAGGGCGTGCCAGCCGCCGTCGGCGTCGCGGACGACGGCGACCGGGACCGGGGCCCCGTCCTCGCCGTCGAGCTCCACGAGCATGGCCTCCTCGGGGGCGAGGTCGTCGGCCATGCAGGCCAGCTGGGAGGTCATCGCGCCGTCACTCCGCGACGCCGGTGATGACGCTCATCGACTTCTCCAGCTCGGCCTCGATCGACGCGAGCAGGCGCTCCTCGACCGACGGGACGCCGATCTGGTCGATCAGCTCCGCGAAGAAGCCGCGCACCACGAGGCGACGGGCGTCGACCTCGGGGATGCCGCGGGCCATGAGGTAGAAGAGCTGCTCGTCGTCGAAGCGGCCGGTCGCCGACGCGTGCCCCGCGCCCTCGATCTCGCCGGTCTCGATCTCCAGGTTCGGCACCGAGTCGGCGCGGGCGCCGTCGGTGAGGACCAGGTTGCGGTTGAGCTCGTACGTGTCGGTGCCCTCGGCCTCGGCCTGGATGAGCACGTCCCCGACCCACACCACGTGCGCGCCGGCACCCTGCAGGGCGCCCTTGTAGGTGACGCGCGACTTGCAGCGCGGCACGGCGTGGTCCACGAACAGGCGGTGCTCCTGGTGCTGGTTCGCGTCCGCGAAGTAGAGGCCGACCATCTCGACCTCGCCGCCCTCGCCCGTGAACGTCGCGTCCGGGGTGATGCGCACGACGTCTCCGCCGAACGTCACCACGACGTGCTTGAGCTTGGCGTCGCGACCGATGCGCGCGCGGTGGCTCGAGGCGTGCACGGCGCCGTCGGCCCAGTCCTGCACGGAGACGACCGTGAGGTGCGCCCCCTCGTCGACGACGATCTCGACCGTCTGGTTGAGGACGGCCTCGCCGCGGTGGTCGATGACGACGACGCCCTCGGCGTGGTGCTCGGCGTGCACCAGCAGGTGCTGCGCCGTCGCGTCCTTGGTCGCGCCCTCGACCCGCACGGAGGTGACGTCGGTGGCGACGGCCTCCGCGGGCAGGGTGATGACGGTCGCCTCGGTCGCGGCGTTCCACGCGGTCACGGCGGTGCGGTCGCCCGGCTTGCCGGTCGTGCCCAGGCGCGGGTCGTCCTTGCCGACGATCTCGACCTTGGCCTCCGGCGTCTCGACGACGCCCGTGAGGACGCCGCCGGCGCCGAGGTCCTCGCCGAACAGCGGCTGGAGCCGCGCGACCGGCGAGAACCGCCACTCCTCCTCGCGCCCGGTGGGCACGGGGATGTCGGCGAGGTCGAACGAGGTCTTGCGCTCCGCGCGAGAGCCCGCCGGGACGACGCCGTGGGAGTGGGCGCCGTCGGCCACGGCGCGGGAGTGATCGGTAGTGATGGCCATCAGCCGACGGACCCTTCCATCTGCAGCTCGATGAGGCGGTTGAGCTCGAGCGCGTACTCCATGGGCAGCTCGCGCGCGATGGGCTCGACGAACCCGCGCACGATCATGGCCATCGCCTCGGTCTCCTCCATGCCTCGGGACATGAGGTAGAACAGCTGGTCCTCGCTCACCCGCGAGACCGTCGCCTCGTGCCCCATGGACACGTCGTCCTCGCGGACGTCGACGTACGGGTAGGTGTCGGACCGGGAGATCTGGTCGACCAGCAGCGCGTCGCACAGCACGGTCGACGCGGAGTGCTTGGCGCCCTCGAGCACCTGCACCAGGCCTCGGTACGACGTGCGGCCGCCGCCACGGGCGACGGACTTCGACACGATCGACGAGGACGTGCGCGGCGCGGCGTGCACCATCTTGCAGCCGGCGTCCTGGTGCTGGCCCTCGCCCGCGAAGGCGATGGACAGCGTCTCGCCGCGGGCGTGCTCGCCGAGCAGGTAGATCGCGGGGTACTTCATCGTGACCTTGGAGCCGATGTTGCCGTCGACCCACTCCATGGTGGCGCCCTCGGCGGCCGTGGCGCGCTTGGTCACCAGGTTGTACACGTTGTTCGACCAGTTCTGGATGGTCGTGTAGCGCACGCGGGCGTTCTTCTTCACGACGATCTCGACGACCGCGGAGTGCAGCGAGTCGCTCGAGTAGATCGGCGCCGTGCAGCCCTCGACGTAGTGCACGTAGGAGCCCTCGTCCGCGATGATCAGCGTCCGCTCGAACTGGCCCATGTTCTCCGTGTTGATGCGGAAGTAGGCCTGCAGCGGGATCTCCACGTGCACGCCCGGCGGCACGTAGACGAAGGAGCCGCCCGACCACACGGCCGAGTTCAGCGCCGCGAACTTGTTGTCGCCCGACGGGATGACGGTGCCGAAGTACTCCTGGAACAGCTCGGGGTGCTCGCGCAGCGCGGTGTCGGTGTCGAGGAAGATGACACCCTGCTTCTCGAGCTCCTCGTTGATCTGGTGGTAGACGACCTCGGACTCGTACTGCGCGGCGACGCCGGCCACGAGGCGCTGCTTCTCCGCCTCGGGGATGCCGAGCTTGTCGTAGGTCTCCTTGATGTCCTCGGGCAGGTCCTCCCAGCTGGCGGCCTGCTTCTCCGTGGAGCGCACGAAGTACTTGATCCGGTCGAAGTCGATCCCGGTGAGGTCGGCGCCCCAGTTCGGCATCGGCTTCTTCCCGAACAGCCGCAGCGCCTTGAGACGGAACTTCGCCATCCACTCGGGCTCGTCCTTCAGCGCCGAGATGTTCTTGACGACGTCCTCGTTCAGACCGCGCTGGGCGGCCTCGCCTGCGGCGTCGCTGTCGCGCCAGCCGAACTGGTACGCGCCGATCGAGTCGATGATCTCGTCATCGGACCGCTTCTCGGTGCCCTGCGCCGAAGCCTGGGCGGCGTCCTGGGTGGGAGCGCTCATCGTGTTCCTTCCTGCGTGCCGCGGATGCGGTGGGCCGGGGTGGGGAGGTTCTGGGGTGAGACCTGCGTGGTGACGGTCGGGACGTTCGTGACGCAGGCGTGCGCGCCGCCCGCGATGGTGGCCAGGCGCTGGACGTGCGTGCCCAGCAGCTCGGAGAAGGCGCGGGCCTCCGCCTCGCACAGCTCGGTGAACTCCTCGGCGACGTGCTGCACGGGGCAGTGGCCCTGGCACAGCTGGACCGTCGGGAGCAGCGGGCCGGACACGGGCCGGACCGATGCCGCGTAGCCGTCGTCCGAGAGCAGGTCCGCGAGCTGGCCCGCGCGGCCCTCGGGGTCGGCGGCGGTGAGGCGCGGCGCGTACCGCGCGACGACGGCGTCGTACCGCTCCGCGGCGAACCGGGCGACGGCCTCGCTGCCGCCGGTCTCGCGCAGGTGGCGCATCACCTGTGCCGCGAGCTCGGAGTAGCCGCCCGCGAGGTCGGACTGCCCGCGCGTGCTCACGACGTACCGGCGCGCCGGCCGGCCGCGGCGACCGGACGACGGGCCGCCGTCGTGCACGGCGATCGTCCCGTCCTCCTCGAGGCAGGCCAGGTGGCGGCGCACCGCCGCGGAGGTCAGGCCCAGGCGGTCGGCGAGCTCGGCCGCGCTGACGGGCCCCTCGCCGGCGACGAGCTCCAGGACGCGACGGCGCGTGGTGCCGTCGGCCTCGGGCGTGGCGTCGAGGGCGCGGGGGGTGACGCGCGCGGGCGTGCGGTCCGTCGTGCTCGTCGGCATGCGCTCATCCCCCTCACGGCTCGTGGGCCACCGGGGGCAGGCCTCAGCTGCAGACCTCGACCACCGGCGACGACGTCGATATAGGGAACATCCTTGTTGCGTAATCCAGGATGTCAAGCAAGGCATGCCTCACCGGGCCCCCTCCTGGGCCGCTGGGAGGGCAGCTGTCGCGAACGTCACTCCCCGGTGACGATGCGCCCCTCGATGACCTCGCCCGGACCGCCGCCGGGACCCTGCCGGCCGAGCTGGCGCAGCTTGATCCCCAGCGCGATCATCACGATGCCGATGATCACCGCGAACACGCCGATCACGATGGACAGCCCCACGATCGCGTCGGCGGGGTTGGCGAAGCACACCACCGCGAGCGCGATGAGCAGCAGCCCGGCCAGGAGGTTCCAGACCCACGACGCCCCGCCGCGGCGGCGCATCGCCGGCACGACGAACAGCTGGAGCAGGCCGAAGATCAGCGCCCAGACGGCCACGAGGATCAGGACGATCCCGAGGAAGACCTTCGGCAGGAGCAGCAGCAGGGCGCCGAAGACCAGCGCGACGATGCCGATGCCGGTGTTCACCGAGCCCGCCGACGACCCCCGGCGGCGCAGCCCGTCGACGAGGCTCACCACGCCGTCGACCAGCACGAACACCCCGAAGACCTGGACGAGCACCGTCGGGGTCTTGTCCGGCAGGAAGATCGCCAGCAGACCGAACAGCAGCGCGAGCACACCGCGGATCACCGGCCAGTACCACAGGCGCCGGGCCAGCGCGGCGACGTCCTGCGGCGGGGTGAACGTGTAGAAGGTCATGGTCGTGCTGCTCCTCCGGTCGCGCCTGACGCCCGTCGCCCGGTCCGGGCGACTCCGTAGAATCTTCCGGTGCCCACCTCGATCGCGCCATCGGGCGCGGACGGCGCCACGCCGTCCGCCCGCCCTGCCGAGGACCGCCGCACCGCGAGCGCCGGTGCCGCCGTCCATGTGCAGGGCCTCGTCAAACGCTACGGCGGGAGGGACGTGGTCGCAGGGCTTGACCTCGTCGCCGACGCCGGCGCGGTGACCGCCGTGCTCGGCCCCAACGGTGCCGGCAAGACCACCACCGTGGAGTGCTGCGAGGGGCTGCGGTCCCCCGACGGCGGCACCGTGCGCGTGCTCGGCCTCGACCCGGTGGCCGACGCCCGCGCCCTGCGCCCCCGCGTGGGCGTCATGCTGCAGGACGGCGGGCTTCCCACCGGTGCCCGCGCGGGCGAGGTGCTGCGGCACGTCGCCGCCATGTACGCGGCCCCGCGCGACGTGGCCGAGCTCGGCGAGCGCCTCGGCATCGGCTCGTTCGCACGAACCACGGTGCGCCGCCTGTCCGGGGGGCAGCGCCAGCGGCTGTCGCTCGCCGCGGCCGTGGTCGGGCGCCCCGAGGTCGTGTTCCTCGACGAGCCGAGCGCGGGCATGGACCCGCAGAGCCGGCACGCCGTGTGGGACCTCGTGCGCGAGCTGCGCGACGAGGGCACCGCCGTCGTCCTCACGACGCACCTCATGGACGAGGCCGAGGACCTGGCGGACCGCGTCCACGTCGTCGACCACGGGCGCGTCATCGCCAGCGGCAGCGTCCCCGAGCTCCTCTCCCCCGACGCGCAGGACGACCGGACGCTGCGGTTCGACGCCGCCCCCGGCCTGGACGTCGCAGCACTCGCCGCCGCGCTCGGCACCGCGCCCGGCCGTGCGGGCGACCACGGCACCTGGGCGGTCGCCGAGCCGCAGCCCGGCTCCTACGTCGCGACGGGGCCCGCCGGGCCCCGCGCGCTGGCCGCGCTGACCGGCTGGCTCGCCGACCACGACGTCCTCGCGAGCCGGCTCACCGTGGGCCGGCGCACGCTGGAGGACGTCTTCCTCGACCTGACGGGACGGCACCTGCGATGACGACGACCACCCCCGCCCCCTCGGACGCGCCCGCCGCGCTGGCCGCCCCCGCGTGGCGCCGGGTCCTGGCCCAGGCCGGGTTCGAGACGCGCGCCGTGCTGCGCAACGGCGAGCAGCTGCTCGTGACCGTCGTGCTGCCCGTCATGGTGCTGCTCGGCCTGACGCGCACCAGCGTCATCGAGATCGACACGGGCGGCCTCGCGCGGATCGACTTCGTGACGCCGGGCGTGCTGGCGCTCGCCTGCGTGTCCACGGCGTTCACCTCCCAGGCCATCGCCACCGCCTTCGACCGGCGCAACGGCGTGCTCCGCCTCCTGGCCACGACGCCGCTGGGCCGCGGCGGGCTGCTCGCGGGCAAGCTGCTGGGCGTGCTCGCGGTCGAGGTCGTGCAGGTCGTCGTGATCGGGGCCGTCGCGCTGGCGCTCGGCTGGCAGCCGGCCGCGGGCGGGATCCTGGCCGCCGTCGGCGTCGGGCTGCTCGGCACCGCGTGCTTCACGGCGCTCGCGCTGCTGCTGGCGGGCACGCTGCGCGCCGAGGGCGTGCTCGCGCTCGCCAACCTCGTCCTCGTGCTCCTGGTCGTGGGCGGCGGCCTGCTGGTGCCGCCGGAGCAGCTGCCCGGGGCGCTCGCCCACGTCGCGACGTTCCTGCCGTCGGGCGCGCTCGGCGAGGCGATGCGCGGCGCCCTGATCGGCACCGGGGTGCCGGCGCCGGCGGTCGTCGTGCTCGCGGCGTGGACGGCGCTCCTCGCATGGGCCGCGGCCCGCTTCTTCCGCTGGCAGTGACACCGGGCCGCGAGGCGGGCCAAGGTCACACCGCGGGGTGCCCGGAGGCGCCCGGACGGCCGGATCCTGGCGATACCGTGGACCCGTGACCTCGCCGAGCCCCGCAGTGCCCGCCCCCGAGTCGGGCGCCGCCCTGCCGACCGACCGGCACGACCGTCGCGACCCGCTCGCGCGGTTCCGCTCCTGGACCCGCGGCGTGCTGCTCGCGAACGTCATCGGGCAGATCCTCATCATCGGCACCGGCGGCGCCGTGCGGCTCACCGACTCCGGGCTCGGCTGCTCGAGCTGGCCGAACTGCGAGCCCGGCGAGTTCACGCCGGCGTTCCACCAGGCCTCGTCCATCCACCCCTACATCGAGTTCGGGAACCGCACGCTGGCGTTCCTGCTCGCGATCGTCGGGCTCATGGTCCTCGTGCTCGTGGCCACCGACCGCAGCCGGACGCGGTCGTTCCGCGCCCTGGGCGTGGTGCCCCTGGCGGGCGTCGTCGCGCAGGCGGTCATCGGCGGCGTCGTGGTGCTGCTGCACCTGCACCCGGGCTGGGTCTCGCTGCACTTCGGCGTCTCGGCGGCGCTCGTGTGGTTCAGCGCCTACCTGCTGCACCGGCACGGCGAGGGCGACGGCGGTCCCGTGCGGGTCGGGGGGCGGGCCGTCTCCGTGGTCGGCACGGTCCTCGGCGTCCTGCTCGTCCCGATCGTCACCCTCGGGGTGCTCGTCACCGGCTCCGGCCCGCACTCCGGCGACACCTCCGTGGGCTACCGCCTCGCCCTCGACCCCCTGACGGTCACCAAGGCGCACTCCGGCTCCGTCTGGCTGTTCACGATCACGCTCGTCGTGCTGCTGGTGCTGCTGCACCGCGCGGCGGCCGGTCCCGGCGTGCCGGCCGCACGGAAGGGCGCGTGGCTGCTGCTCGCCGTCACGATGGCCCAGGGGCTCATCGGCTACGTGCAGTACTTCACCGGCCTGCCCGAGCTGCTGGTCGGCATCCACCTGGTGGGTGCGGGCTGCCTCACCTGGGCCACCGCGAACGCCGTCCTGCGCCTGCGCACCCGCTCCTGAGCCGCGCGCGGCCCGGTTCCGGCGGGGCGCCGCGCTACGGTGCTGGCGTGCGCATCGAGGTCGAGGGCCGCCCCGCGACGGCCGAGCAGGTCGCGTCCACCGACGGCCACTTCACCGCCATGCAGGTCCGCGGCGGCGGGGTGCAGGGCCTGGAGCACCACCTGCTCCGGCTGGACGCCGCCCACCGCGAGATCTTCGACGCGCCGCTCGACGGCGACCGGGTCATCGGTCTGGTGCGGCACGCGCTCGACGGCCGTGCGGACGCGTCGGTGCGCGTCGTGCTGCGCGACGCCGAGCACGTCGCCGTCCAGGTCGCCGGCCCCCGCCTCCCGCCCGGCACGCCCCAGCGCCTGCGGGCCGTGCCGTACCTGCGCCCCTTCGCGCACCTCAAGCACCTCGGCGGCTTCGCGCAGGCGCAGTGGGCCCGGCAGGTCCGCCGCGAGGGGTTCGACGACGCCCTGCTGACCGGCCCCGACGGCGCCGTGGCCGAGTCGTCGATCGCGAACGTCGGGTTCCTCGAGGCCGACGGCGGCGTCGTCTGGCCGACCGCGCCGCACCTGCGAGGCACGGGCCTCGCGCTCGTCGAGGCCGCCACGCCCTCCTGGGCCCACCCCGTGCACCTGCGCGACGTGCCCGGCTTCGCAGGGGCCTTCCTCGTCAACTCCATCGGGATCGTCGCCGTCGCGTCCGTCGACGGGACCCCGCTGCCCGACGCCGCGGGACGCGTCGCGGAGATCAGGGCCGCGCTGTCCGCCCTCCCCTGGGACGCCGTCTGACCCTCGCCGGGCCGCGGCGCTGACGGCGTCGCGCGAGGCCGTGACAGCGCCGTGACAGCGGCCTGCGAGCGCCGCCGCGCACGGTGGTGCCATGACCACCACCGCGATCGAGGCCGAGGGCCTCGTCAAGATCTTCGGCGACAACCGCGCCGTGGACGGGGTCGACCTCACGGTCGCCACCGGCACGGTCTACGGGGTGCTCGGCCCGAACGGGGCCGGGAAGACCACCACGATCCGCATGCTGGCGACCCTCCTGCGCCCCGACGCCGGGCGGGCCTCCGTCTTCGGCCACGACGTGGCGCGCGAGCCGTTCGTCGTGCGGCAGCTCATCGGCGTGACGGGGCAGTACGCCTCGGTCGACGAGACGCTCAGCGCCACGGAGAACCTGCTCCTCTTCTGCCGCCTCAACGGGCTCAAGGGCGCCGCCGCGGCGCGCCGCACCCGCGACCTGCTCGAGGAGTTCAACCTCACCGACGCCGCCGCGCGCCCCCTGAAGAACTTCTCCGGCGGCATGCGCCGACGGCTCGACCTCGCGGCCAGCCTCATCGCGCAGCCGCCGCTGCTCTTCCTGGACGAGCCCACCACGGGCCTCGACCCGCGCACGCGCGCCCAGATGTGGGAGACCATCCGCCGTCTCGTCGCGACGGGCTCCACGGTGCTGCTCACCACGCAGTACCTCGACGAGGCCGACCAGCTCGCGGACCGCATCGCGGTCATCGACCGCGGGCGGGTCGTCGCGGAGGGCACCGGCGACGAGCTCAAGTCGTCCGTGGGCGAGCAGTCGCTGCAGCTCACGCTCGTGCGCCCCGAGGACGCCCCCGTCGCCCTCGAGGCCGTACGGGACGTGCTCGGCGTGCCGGCCACGCCGTCGCCCGAGGCCCGTCGTCTCACGGTGCCCGTCGCCGACCCGGCCCGCGTCACCGACCTCCTGGTCCGTCTCCGCGGCGCCGGGATCGACATCGACGGCCTGTCGATGGACAAGCCCACGCTCGACGAGGTGTTCCTGACCCTGACCGGCCACGGCGCGACCGAGGCCGACGCCCCTGAGGAGATCTCCGCATGACCACGCTCACCACCGCCCCCGCGGCGCCGCCGGCGTCGGGCGGGCGCATCGTCCCCGGCGCCGAGCGCACCCTGCGCAACCGCGTCACCGTCGGCCAGGCCGTGTCCGACTCGCTCGCGATGGCCCGGCGCGGCCTCATCAAGATCCGCCGCACGCCCGAGCAGCTCATCGACGTCACGGTGCAGCCGATCATCTTCACGCTGATGTTCACCTACATCTTCGGCGGGGCGATCTCCGGCAGCATCGCGGCCTATCTGCCCGTGATCATCCCGGGCATCCTCGTGCAGACCGTCATCACGGCCTCCGCGGTCACCGGCACCCAGCTGCGCGAGGACATGGACAAGGGCGTGTTCGACCGGTTCCGGTCGCTGCCCATCGCCCGCATCGCGCCCCTCGCCGGCGCCCTGGTCGCGGACCTGGTCCGCTACCTCATCGCCACGACCCTGACGATCGTCATGGGCCTGGTCATGGGCTGGCGCCCGGGCGGCGGCGTCGGCGGCGTGCTGCTCGCCGGCCTGCTGGTGATCGTCTGCGCCTGGTCCCTGAGCTGGATCTTCGCGTTCTTCGGCGTCATCGGCCGGTCCGCGTCGTCCGTGCAGGGCATCTCGTTCCTGGTGCTCTTCCCGCTGACGTTCCTGTCCAACGCGTTCGTCCCCGTGGACACGATGCCCGGCTGGCTGCAGGGCTTCGTCAACGTCAACCCGGTGTCGCACCTGGTGACGGCCGTGCGTGACCTCGCCAGCACCGGCAGCGTCACGGGCCAGGTCGGCATCGCGCTGCTCAGCTGCGCCGTCGTCGTGGCGATCTTCGCCCCGCTCGCCGTGCGGAGCTACATGAAGAAGGCCTGACCGGGGCCGCCGGCCCCCGGCTCGGCGTCGTGCTCCTGGGCCGCCTCGTCCGCGAGGCGGCCCAGGAGCACGTCCGCGCGCGGCACCAGACCGTCGCGGTCGAGCTCGGCCGCCCGGCGCTCCGCGTCCCGCAGGAGGTCGGCGCCGCCCGCCGTGCCGGACACCGCCTCCCGGACGGCTTCCCAGAGCGACGACAGGCGGAGCGCCGGCACGTCCTGCCGCCCGCCGAGGCGGCCCGCGAGGGCCAGCAGCTCCACCCCCGCGGACACGCGCTCGCGGGACTCCCCGGCCCCCGCCGGGCCCGCGCCCATGCAGCCCCAGTAGGCGACGCCGATCGCCGACATCGCGAGCACCGGGCGGTCGACGAACCCGCGGCCGGCGCCGCGGGCCCCGCGCCCGACCTCGACGATCCGGCGCACCAGCCCGGCGTCGCCGTCCCTTGCCTGCACGCGCCGCACGAGCGCGGCCGAGGCGGCCATGAGGAACCAGGGGGCACCGTCGGGGCCGGGCCGCCCCCCGCCGAGGGCGTCCACGGAGCGCGCGAGGTGCTCGAGGGCGACCGCCCGCTCCCCGCGGAGCCAGGCGAGCTCGCCGCGCCCCAGCTCGAGCACGGTCCACGCCTCGACCGCCTGGGAGCCCTGGGCCTCCGCGGTCGCCGCCGCCATCGCGGTCATCGCCCGCTCGGCGGTCTCGACGTCGCCCAGGGTGAGCGACGCGCACAGCTCGATCCACCACGTCTGGCGCAGCATCTCCCCGGCGCCGAGCGCCCCGACGCCGTCGCGGGCGACCGCGAGCCACCGCAGCGCCGCGGCCGCGTCGCCCTCCTCGGCGACGAACGACGCGACCACCATCGCGGACATCGCCGTAGCGGCCGGGTCACCGACGGCGCGTGCCACCTCGTGCGCGGCGGTGGCGTGCTCCACGGCGCGGGCCAGCTCGCCGTCGTTCTCCTGCAGCTGCGCCTCGAACATGTGGGCGATGAGCGCGGTGTAGCCGTCGTCGGACCCCTGCAGCCGCAGGAGCACCTCGTGGAGCTCCTCCGGCGTGCGCGCCAGCACCACGGCGGACAGCGCCCGGGTGCGGGCGCCCACCGCGCCGCTGGTGCGCAGGAGCCGGCGCAGGCGGCCGAGGGGGCGCGCCGCCTGCCCGGGGACGCCGAAGACCGACGCCCCCGCGATCACCTCGAGCGTGATCGCGGTCGCGTCCGCGTGCTCGTCGGGGACCTCCCAGCCCCGCAGCGACTCCAGCGCCGCGGGCGTGAGCCCGATGACGCGCTCCTCCGCGCCGCGGGAGGCCCAGCTGCCGAGCAGCGCGACGAAGCCGTGGACGACGACGTCCGGGCGCCCGCGCTCGATCGCGCGGCGCACCGCGTACACGAGGTTCTCCTGCTCGCGCCCGAGCTCCGCGACGGCGAGGTGCTGGTCCGGGGACAGCACGCGCGCGGCGCAGCGGCGCGCGACGGCGGTGGCCCAGCCGAGCACGGCGTCCTCGGCCGAGCGCTCCTCGTGCGCGGCCGCCAGCCTCAGCAGCCCGAACTCCCGCACGGTCTCGACCATGCGGTACCGGCTGGCGCCGTCCGCCTCCTCGACCCGCACGAGGGACTGCAGCACGAGGGCGTCGACGTCGTCGTCCACCTGCCAGCCGGGCACGTCGGGCAGGAGGGCACGGGCCGCCTCCGCCGAGAACCCGTCCGGGAGGACGGCGGCGCGCCGCCACAGCGCCTGCTGGCCCGCGGTGAGCAGGTTCCAGCTCCAGTCGAGCACCGCCTCCAGCGTGCGGTGCCGGTCCGGGACGGAGCGGTCGCGTACCCGCAGCAGGGCGAACCGCTCGTCGAGCCGGGCGTCCACCTCCGCGACGCTCAGGGTGCGCACCCGCGCCGCCGCCAGCTCGATCGCCAGGGGCAGGCCGTCCAGCCGCTCGCACAGGTGCGCGACGGCCGCCCGGTCGAGCAGGGCGTCGGGGCGCACGGCCCGGGCCCGCTCGACGAACAGGCGGACGGCGGGGCCGTCGTCGTCGCCGTCGGGCGCGGAGCCGAGGGGGGCCGGCGCGTACGTCGCCTCCTGGTCCAGGAGCAGCGGGGTCCGGCTCGTGGCGAGCACCCGCAGCCCCGGCGCGACCGCCAGCAGCGCGCCGGCCCATCGCGCCGCGCCCTCCACGACGTGCTCGCAGTTGTCGAGCACGACCAGGGCCTCGGCGTCGCGCAGGCGCGTGGTCACCTGGGTGGCGAGGTCGCCCGCCTGGAGCCGGTCGGCCAGGCGCACGGAGCCGACCCCCGGAGCGACGCCCAGGGCGTCCGCGAGCGCCAGGACCACGTCGTCGTCGCTCCGCACGCCCACGAGCTCGACGACGACCACGACCGGGGTGCGCCCCAGCGTCCGCCGGGCGACCTCCTGCGCGAGCCGGGTCTTGCCGAGCCCGCCCGGGCCGAGGACCGTGACGAGGCGGGAGACGGTCAGGGCGTCGAGGAGCGCGGCGACGTCCGGCTCGCGACCGAGCAGCGGCGTCGGGTACGTGCGCAGGCCCCGCGCCGTGCCGCCGCCGTGCGCGCCCCCGGCGTCCGTTGCGCCCGCGCCGGTGGCCGGCGCCAGGGGCGGCGAGGGCGGGGCCGCCGGCGCGTCCGCACCGACCGGGCGCGCGACGGGGTGCGCCGGCTCCCCGACCTCCGCGGCGAGCCGCTCGTACAGGGCGACCGTGGCCGGGCCGGGCTCGCTGCCCAGCTCGCGCACCAGCACGGACCGCAGCCGCGTGAAGACCCGCAGCGCCTCGCCCGGCCGCCCGAGGCCGCCGAGCGCCGCCATGAGCGCGCGGGCGGCGTCCTCGTCGGTGGGGTCGGCGGCGACGTCGGCGCCGGCGAGCTCGGCGACGAGACCGTGCTCCCCCGCGGCCTCGGCCGCGTCGCGGCGCACGGTGCGCAGCTCGTCGCGGCGACGCCGGGCCACGGCGGCGAGCTCCACGGCGACCGCCGCGAACTCGCCGCCCTCCAGGTCGACGCCGGGCGTGCCCGACCACAGCGCCAGGGCACCCTCGGCGGTGCGGGCGGCGACGCGCGGGTCGCCGGAGACGAGCTCGCGGCGCGCGGCCGTGAGGCCCTCGCGCGCCAGGTCGAGATCGGTCGTCACGCCCAGGGCGTACCCCGCCTCCGTGGCCCGCACGACGCCCCGCCCCGCCACGGCCCGCAGCCGCGAGACGAGGTTCTGCAGGGCCGCCCGCGGGTCGGCGGGCAGGGACTCCTGCCACAGCCGGTCGACGAGGACGGACGACGAGACGCCGCGCGGACCCGCGAGGGCGAGGAGCACGACCAGCGCGGAGGCACGGGTCCCGCGCGGCGCGCGGTCCTCCCCCCCGGGCCCGGCCACCCGGACCGGGCCCAGCACCCGCACCGCGGGCGCGCCCGCCGGCGCCGACGATCGGTCGGTACCGGGCTCGGGGAGGGAGGCGTCACGCACGCCTGTGGAGCCTACCGGCAGCTCAGGCGCGCGGCCGGGCAGGCCAGGGCGCGTCCGTCGGCCGCAGGGACGACCAGCCGCCCGCGCGGCTCGCCGCGGCGGCCAGGATCCCGACCACCGTCGACGGGTTGTGCAGGCTGCCGTCCAGCGCCCGCGCGACGGCCTCGTCGAGGGGCACCCAGCGCAGCTCCATGCCGGCCTCCTCGCCGGTGCGCACGTGCCGGTCCGTCTCGGCCACCGGCGCGATGCCGCGGGCGAGGAAGATCCGCACCGCCTCGTCGCTGCTGCCCGGCGTCGTCGCGTAGTCGGCGAGCACCGCCCACCGCTCGGCGGTGACGGCGGCCTCCTCGGCCAGCTCCCGCGCCGCCGCGTCGACGGCGGGCTCGCCGTCGACGTCGAGCAGGCCGGCCGGCACCTCCCACATGAACGACCGCACGGGGTGTCGGTACTGGCGCTCCAGCAGGACCCGCTCCTGCTCGTCGAGCGCCACGATCGCCACGGCGCCGGGGTGCTGGACGTACTCGCGCGTCACCACGCCGGCGTCCCCGAGGTCGACCTCGTCGCGGACGAGGTCGATGATCCGGCCCCGCTGCAGCACGTCGTGCCGCAGGACGGGGCGGGGCGCGATCTCGTCGGCGAGCGGCGTGCCAGCCACGTCTGGGGCGTCGCTCACGCCTGGTTGCCCTGGCGCTCGAGGGCCGCCGCGACGAGCCCCTTGAACAGCGGGTGCGAGCGCGTCGGGCGCGACTTGAACTCGGGGTGCGCCTGCGTGCTCACGTAGTACGGGTGCACGTCGGCGGGCAGCTCGACGAACTCGACGAGCTTCTCGTCGGGCGACGTGCCGGAGAACACCAGGCCGGCCTCCTCGAGCTGCGCCCGGTACGCGTTGTTCACCTCGTAGCGGTGGCGGTGGCGCTCCGACACCCGCTCGCTGCCGTAGGCCTTCGCCACGACCGAGCCGGCGCCCAGGTGCGCGTCGTACGCGCCGAGGCGCATGGTGCCGCCCAGGTCGCCCGCGCCGTCGACGATCGCGAGCTGCTCCGCCATCGTCGCGATGACGGGGTGCGTGCTCTGCGGGTCGAACTCGGTGGACGACGCGTCCTCGAGCTCCAGCACGTTGCGCGCGTACTCGATGACCATGGACTGCAGGCCGAGGCAGATGCCCAGGGTCGGCACCAGGTTCTCGCGGGCCCAGCGCAGCGCGCCGACCTTGCCGTCGATGCCGCGCACGCCGAAGCCGCCCGGCACGAGCACGCCGTCGACGCCGTCCAGCGAGTCCTGCGCGCCCTCGGGGGTGCGGCAGTCGTCCGCGGCCACCCAGCGGATCGCGACCTTGGTGTCGTTGTCGAAGCCGCCGGCGCGCAGCGCCTCGGTGACCGACAGGTACGCGTCGGGCAGGTCGATGTACTTGCCGACGAGGGCGATCTCGACGTTGTGCTCCGGCTCGTGGACGCGCTCGAGCAGGTGGGTCCAGCCGTCCCAGTCGACGTCGTGGAACGGCAGGTCGAGGCGGCGCACGACGTACGCGTCGAGGCCCTCGGAGTGGATCACGCGCGGGATGTCGTAGATGCTCGGCGCGTCGGCGCAGTTGATGACGGCCTCGTTGTCGACGTCGCACATGAGGGCGATCTTGCGCTTGATGCCGTCGGGCACCACCCGGTCCGAGCGGAGCACGATGGCGTCCGGCTGGATGCCGATGGAGCGCAGCGCGGCCACCGAGTGCTGGGTCGGCTTCGTCTTGAGCTCGCCGGACGGGCCGATGTACGGCACCAGCGAGACGTGCAGGAAGAAGCAGTCGTCGCGGCCCAGCTCGTGCCGCACCTGGCGGGCGGCCTCGAGGAACGGCTGCGACTCGATGTCGCCGACGGTGCCGCCGATCTCGGTGATGATGACGTCGACGTCGGGGCCCGCCTGGTCGCGCATGCGGGACTTGATCTCGTCGGTGATGTGCGGGATCACCTGGACGGTGTCGCCGAGGTACTCGCCGCGGCGCTCCTTGGCGATGACGCGGGAGTAGACCTGGCCGGTCGTGACGTTCGACGAGGCGGGCAGCTCGACGTCGAGGAAGCGCTCGTAGTGGCCGATGTCGAGGTCCGTCTCGGCACCGTCCTCGGTGACGAAGACCTCGCCGTGCTGGAACGGGTTCATCGTGCCCGGGTCCACGTTGAGGTACGGGTCGAGCTTCTGCATGGTGACGCGCAGGCCCCGCGAGCGCAGCAGGCGCCCGAGCGAGGAGGCGGTGAGTCCCTTGCCGAGCGACGAGGCCACACCGCCCGTCACGAAGATGTGCCGCGTCTGGTGCGTGGCACCCGTGCGGCTGGAGGAGCGGGGCTGGAGTCTGTTCGCGGTGTCGGCCACGGAACTCCATCCTAACAGTGGGTCGGACGGCGGCACGCGGGTCGCGCGGTGCGTCGCGTCACTCCGTCACGTCACTCCTCGGTGGCGCCGCGCCCCCGGCCCGCGATCCCCGTGACCGCGGACCTGTCCGCGAGCACGAAGCCGCCCACGACGACCCCTCCCCCGACCAGCGCGGCGAGCAGCCCCACGCCGAGCGCCGGGAGGATCCTGGCGTCCGCCGGGAGCAGCGCGCCCGACACCAGCGACCCCGCCCAGGCGCCGACCGAGGTCGCGACGACGAGCACCGTCAGGGTCCGCGGGATGCCCCGCAGGGCCTCGCGCCCCGCGAACCGGCCCACCGCGGCGAGCAGCCCCGCCCCGGCGACCGTCATGCCCAGCGCCGTGGCCAGGCCGAGCTGGGTGAGCACGCCCACCTGGTCACGGACCCCCGTCGCGGCGGGCAGCGCGAAGGCCGCCCCCGCCACGACCAGCCAGCCGGCCGCGGTCACCACGACCGCCACGCGCTGGCGGTCGATCGCGTACAGGGCGCGCGACAGGTGCAGGATCAGCGCGAAGCCGACGATCCCCGGCGCCATCCACGCGACGGCGTCGCCGAGCCCCGCCACCGACCCGTGCGCGATGCGGGCGAACACCGCCTCGACGGCGTCCGACGCCGCCACGAGCGCCGCGACGCCGAGCCCCGACACCACGAGCAGCGTCCGGGTGGTCGTGGCCAGCAGGCCCCGGAACCGGTCGTGGCGCCCGTGCGCCACGTGCTCCGCGAGCCGCGGGAACGCGCTCGTCGCGAGCGGGAACGCCAGCACGGCGTAGGGCAGCAGGTAGACCTGCTGGGCGAACGTGTACGTCGGGAACGTCTGCAACGGCCCGAACTGCAGCGCCGCTCCCATCACCGCGAGCACGGACAGCTGCTGCGCCACGAGGGCGCCGACGCCGGCCAGCGCCAGGTTGCGGGCGCGGACGCCCTCGCCGCCGGGAAAGCGGAGCGTGGGCCGCAACCGCGTGCCCGTCCGCCGCACGGGCAGCACGAGGGGCAGCGCGAGCACGGCGACGCCCGCCGTCGTGCCCCAGCCCAGCCAGCCGATCGCGGCGGTGGAGAGCGCCTCGACGTCGTCCCGGTTCTCGCCCGTCATGGCGACGAAGACGAGGTACACGACGATGACCGCCACGCTGGACAGCAGCGGCGCGAACGCCTGCCAGAAGAACCGCTTGTGCGCCTGCAGGATGCCGCCGAGCACCACCGCGAGCCCGTACAGCGGCACCTGGAGCGCGAACGTCCGCACGAACGTGGCCGTGACGTCCACGAGCTCCGGGTGCTGGGTCATGAGGAGCCCCGCGATCGGGCCCGCCAGCAGGGCGAGCAGGGCCCCGAGCGGCACCAGGACGGCCAGCGTCCACCCGAGCATCGCCGAGGCCACGCCGGAGGTCTCGCGCGCCGAGCGGCGGGCGATCGGGCCCGCGAGCAGCGGCACCACGGCCCCCGCGAGGGCGCCGCCGGCGGCGACCTCGAAGAGCACGTTGGGCAGCAGGTTCGCCGCGCTGTAGGCGGGGCCCACGCCCTCGGTGCCCACCGCCCACGACAGCACCAGCGACCGGGCGAACCCCACCAGCCGGCTCGCCACCGTCACGACGGTGATCATCACGGCGGCACCCGCGAGCGTCTGGGTCGCCGCCCGCAGCCCGCCCGGCCGCGACGTCATGCGGTCACTCCTCCGAGGGCGCGTCCTGGCGGCGCCCCCACGCGTCGGCGCGGCGCAGCCAGGGGGTCGTCGAGATCACGGCCGAGAAGCTCACGCGCTCGGAGGCGAGCGTCAGCCCCACGACGGAGGCCAGCGCCGCGAGGCGCACAGCGCGCGGGGCGCCGAACGCCCACTGCGCGCCGACCAGCGCGCCGAGCGCGTTGGCGCCGCCGTCGCCGAGCATGTCGCGCTCCTCGAGGTCGCCCGGTGCGGCGACGGCCGCGGCCCCGAGGACGACGCCCGTCGCCGCCCCCGCGCCGCCGCAGGCGACGGGCAGGCTCAGCGCGGCCGAGGCCTTGAGGGCGCGCCCGGGGCGCAGGTCGAGCAGGTTGAGGAGGTTGGCCGTGCCGGCGATCAGCGCGCCGTTGACGGCGACGTCCACGAGGTGACCCGCCGCGCCACCACGCCGGCGGGTGCCGACCGCGGCACCGGCCAGCGCCGTGGCGCCGATGCCGAGCACCTTGAGCCCACCCGTGGTGAGGCGGCCGTCGGCGAGCGCGCCCAGGTGCCCGCGCAGGCCCTTGACCCGGGTGCTGGTGTCCTCGGCGAGGTCGTCCACGAGGCCGAAGGCGGCGGCACCGGCCGTGGCCACGGCCGCGCCGGCCCGCTCGCGCCCGCCGCCCGCGGCGAGCGTGCCCGCCACGAGCCCCGCGGCCACCGCGGGGCCCTCGAGCATGCTGATCGGCTCGCCCCGATGGTTGGTGCGGGTCCAGCGGGCGGAGCCGCCCGGGGGGTCCGTCTCGAGCGCGCGACGGACGAGCGCCGTCCCGGCCGCCGCCACCGCCGCGCCGCGCAGCAGCGCCCCGAGCCTCGTGGCCATCAGCCGTCCGCCTGCGTCTCGCCGTTCTCGACCGCCGGCGGGAGGACGGTCGCGCCGTCCTCGAAGCCGTACTGGTCGACGGTGCCGGCCTCCTGCGCCGCGATCGCGAGCGGCACGACGACCTGCCCGGTCGTCTGCTCGATCCCGCTCACGGTGCTCACCAGGCCGGACAGCGTGTCGTCGGCGCGGACGGTGGCCACGAGGTCGCCGTCCTTCGTCGTCGGCCCCGCGACGACCGACGTGCCGGCCACCTCGGCGGACGTGCCCGCGAGGGCCGCGAGCGCGCCCATGCCGGTCTGCTTCGGGTCGGCGTCCGTCGTCTGGGCGTCCTCGTCGGTCGCCGTGCCGCCGCCCGACAGCAGCAGGATCGCGTCGGCCGGCGCGCTCGGCTCCGCGACCTGCTCCACGAGGCCCACCTGCTGCAGCAGGTGCTGCTGCTCCAGCGCGGCGTCGGAGAAGGTGCCCGCGTCCGGCGCGGCGTCGGTCAGCGCGACCGCGAGCGACGCGGCCAGCAGCTCCGCCGTACCGGAGTCCTCGTCGATGGCGCCGTCGACGGCGTCGGCCGGCAGCTTCGCGCGCAGCCCGTCCGCGACGGTCTCCCGCATGGTCAGCTCGTCCGCGGAGGTCCAGGACGCGGCGAGGCGCTCCTGCGCGACGACGGTGCCGTCGGCCGCCTCGAGCTGGTCGAGCACCGCCTTGCGGCTCGCGTCGCTCACCTCGTCCACCTCGACGATGGCCACGTTCTTGCCCTCGAGCGAGCCCGCGACGAGCTGGTCGCCCGCGCTGTCGATGAACCGCTGCTGCTCCTCGGCCGTCGTGCGTGCCTCGCCGAGGTCCTCCCTCAGCGTGTTGCGCTCGGTGCGCAGCGCGTCGACCTGCTCGGTGAGCTGGTCCCCGAGCGTGCCCTGGAGCGGGCCGGCGCCGAGGATGATGCCCACGGCGAGGGCGAGGAAGACGGAGATCAGCGAGACGAGGTGATACCTGAAGTCGATCACGGTCGGCAGAGGTTCCTTCGATGGGGGTCGGGACGGGCGGGCTGCGGCGGGGTGCGGGAGGGCGTCACCCGCCGAAGAGGCTACCCACCCACGAGACGAGGTCGTCGATCCGGGCACCGATGAGCCCGAAGAGCGTCTGTCCGGCGGCCGTGGACCAGAGCGCCGCGACGACGGCGGCGACGCCCGCCAGGGACAGCAGCGTGAGCTGCAGGTTCGAGATCCGGGTGCGGTACAGGCGGGACACGCCCTTGGCGTCGACCAGCTTGCCGCCCACCCGCAGACGGGTGAGGAACGTGCTGGCCATGCCCGCACGGCCCTTGTCGAGGAACTCCACCAGGGTGGCGTGCGTGCCGACGGCGACGATGAGCTCGGCGCCCTTGTCGTCGGCGAGCAGCATGGCGATGTCCTCGCTCGTGCCGGTCGCGGGGAAGACGACGGGCTCCACGCCCAGCGACTCGACCCGGTCGAGCCCCGGCGCCGTGCCGTCGCGGTAGGCGTGCACCACGATCTCCGCGCCGGACGACAGCGCCCGGTCGGACACCGAGTCCATGTCGCCCACGATCATGTCGGGCTTCCAGCCGGCGTCGATGATCGCGTCGGCGCCGCCGTCGACGCCGACCAGCACCGGCCGGTTCTCCGCGATGTAGGACCGCAGCATCGCCAGGTCCTCGCGGTAGTGGTACCCGCGCACCACGATGAGCACGTGGCGGCCGTCGAACTGCGTGCGCACGTCCGGCACGCCGACGCCGTCGAGCAGCAGGTCCCGCTCGCGCCGCAGGTAGGTCATCGTGTTCTCGGCGAAGTGCTCGATCTCGTCCGAGAGGCCCTCGCGCGCGGCGGCCATGTCGGTCTCGACGGTCTCGCGCGTCTGCCGGACCCCGTCGGCCACCGTCGTGCCGTCGACGCGCACGGTGCCGCCGTCGATGACGACCGACGCGCCCTCGGGCAGCGCCATGACGGCCGGGCCCAGGTCGTCGACCAGCGTGATGCCGGCCTCGATCAGGATCCCCGGCCCCGCGTTCGGGTACCGGCCCGACGTCGAGCGCGCGGCGTTCAGCACCGCCGCCGGGCCGACGGACACCAGGGCGTCGGCGGCCACGCGGTCGATGTCGACGTGGTCGATGACCGCCACGTCGCCGGGCTTCAGCCGCTTGGTGAGGTCCTTCGTGCGCGTGCCGACCCGGGCGGGTCCGGTCACGTCGGGGCCGCCGTCGCCGGCGTCAGGGGCGCGCTCGGACTTGCGCAGGATCATTCTCATCGCCCCTATCGTCCCACGGTGGACGACTCGAGAAGCTCGACCGCGTGCTGGCGGGCGGTCGCCGACTCGTCCTGGCCCGACAGCATCCGCGCCAGCTCGCGCACGCGATCGTCGTCCGTGACCTCGCGCACGCCCGTCACGGTGACGCCGCCGTCCGGGTCCCCGTCGCCGGCGGCGCCGCCCTCGGCGCTCGACTTCGTCACCACGAGGTGCGAGTCCGCGAAGGCGGCGACCTGGGCGAGGTGCGTCACGACCACCACCTGCGTGCTGCGGGCGAGGGTCGCCAGCCGGCGACCGACCTCGACCGCGGCGCGGCCGCCCACGCCCGCGTCGACCTCGTCGAAGACGAACGTCGGCAGCGGGGCCGCGGCCCGCACGCCCGACGCCGCCTCGAGGCGGGCCGTGGCGAGCGCCACCTCGACGGCCAGCATCACGCGGGACAGCTCGCCGCCGGACGCGCCCTTGCCGAGCGGGCGGGCCGGGGCGCCGGGGTGCGGCTCGAGGAGGAAGGTCACCTGGTCGGCGCCCCACGGCCCGGGCTCGTCGGCCTCCGCGACGTCGACCACGAGCCGGGCGCCCTTCATGGCGAGCCCCGCCAGCTCCGCCGTGACGGCGGCCGCGAGCGCCTCGGCGGCGGTCCGGCGGCCGGCCGTCAGCCGCTCCCCTGCGGCCGCGAGGTCGCCGTCGAGCTCCACCGTGCGCTCGCGCATGGAGGCCAGGCGCTCGCCGCCGTCGTCCAGGTCGAGCAGTCGCAGGCCGGCGTCGCTCGCCCACTGCAGCACGGCGTCGACGGTCTCCCCGTAGCTGCGCGTCAGGGTGGTGAGCTCCGCGAGGCGGGCGTGCGCGGTCTCGAGCCCGGCGGGGTCGGCCTGGAGGTCGTTGACGTAGGCCGACAGGTCGGTCGCGACGTCCGCGAGCAGGTAGCCCGCCTCCGCCAGGCGGGTCGCGTGCACGCCGAGCGCCGGGTCGTCTCCCGCGACCCCGTCGAGGGCGCGCCGCGCCCGCTCGACCGCCTCCACGGCGCTGCCCGCGGTCTCGACGTCGTCGCCCGCGACGGCGTCGTGCGCCTCTTGCGCGGCGACCCGCAGCTGTTCGGCGTTGCCGAGCCGGCCGACGAGGGCCGTGAGCTCGGCGTCCTCGCCGGGGCGCGGGTCCACCCGCTCGACCTCGGCCAGGCCCAGGCGCAGCAGCTCGGCCTCGCGCGCCCGCTCGGCGCCGCGCGCGGTCAGCTCGGCGATCTCGGCCAGCAGGCCGGCGCGCTCGGTCCACGCCCCGCGGTACGCGTCGAGCAGGTCCTGGTGCTCCGGACCGGCGAAGGAGTCCAGGGCCTCGCGCTGCTTCGCGGCGGTGCGCAGCCGCAGCTGGTCGGCCTGCCCGTGCACCGTGACCAGCTCGTCGGCGATCTCGGCGAGCACCGCCTGCGGCACGCCACGTCCGCCCAGGTGCGCGCGCGAGCGGCCCGCGGCCGCGACGGTCCGCAGCACGACGACGGTGCCGTCCTCGTCGACCTCCCCGCCCGCCTCGTCGACGCGCGCCGCCACGTCGGGGTGGGCCGCGACCCGCAGCCGCCCCTCGACGACGGCGCCGTCGGCACCGGGCCGCACCGCGGCGGCGTCGGCCTTGCCGCCCATGAGCAGGCCGAGTCCCGTGAGCACCATGGTCTTGCCGGCCCCGGTCTCGCCGGTGATGACGGTCAGCCCGTCCGCCAGCGGTACCCGGGCGGCGCGGATCACGCCCAGGTTCTCGATCGCGATCTCCTCGAGCACCTACGCCTCCTTCTCGTGCTCGGCCCCGCCCTCGGCCGGAGCGTCCTGCTCCGGGAGGGCGGGCGCCCGGTGGTCCGGCCGGTTCGCCGCCAGCTCCCGCCAGCCGACCACCGGCAGCGAGAACTTCGACACCAGCCGGTCCGTGAACGGCGCCGGCGACAGCCGCGCGAACCGCAGCGGCAGCGCGCCCCGGCGCACCTCGACCCACGACCCGACCGGCAGGTCGACGCGCCGCCGGCCGTCGCAGGTCAGCACCGCGGGCACCGGGCTGCGCTCGAGCACCTTCACCGTGTACGTGGACCGCGGGCCGATGACGAGCGGGCGCGCGAACAGCGCGTGCGCGGACAGCGGCACCAGGAGCACGCCGTCGACCTCGGGCCACATCACGGGCCCGCCCGCCGAGAACGCGTGCGCCGTCGAGCCGGTCGCCGTGGACATCACCACGCCGTCGCAGCCGAACGACGACAGCGGCCGCCCGTCGACGGCGATCCCGACCTCGACCATGCGTTCGCGGCGCGCCTTCTCCACCGTGGCCTCGTTGAGCGCCCAGCCGGTGCGGGGCGTGTCCTCGCCCGGCAGGTGGACCGCGACGTCGACCACCGCGCGCTCCTCGACCTCGTAGTCGCGCGCGGCGAGACGCCGGACGGCGTGCCGCAGGTCGTCGCGCTCGCTCTCGGCGAGGAACCCCACGTGCCCCAGGTTGACGCCGAGCAGCGGGACGCCCGTGCCGTGCGTCAGCTCCGCGGCGCGCAGGATCGTCCCGTCGCCGCCGAGGACCATCACGGCCTCGGAGTCCGTGACGCCCTCGCGCGCGCGGGCGGCGGCCATGTGGTCGCCGAAGGACTCGGCGAGGTCGTCGTCGTGCAGGGCGACCTCGAAGCCCGCCTCGGTGAGCTCGCGCACGGCCTCGGAGAGCGCCGCCACGGCCTCCGGGCGGCCCCCGTGGGTGACGATGAGGACTCGGCGGCTCACTGTGCTCCTCCGATCGGCAGGACGGGTGGGACGGACGGCGGCGCGTCGGGGGCGCCGGGGTGCCAGGCGACGGCGGCCTCCACGGCCGCGGCCGCTGCCGCGGGGCCAGGGCCGCCGGGCCGGGGGCCCGCGCGGTCAGGACCCGTGGCCGGCCGCAACCAGCAGAAGTACTCGCGGTTGCCGCTCGGGCCGGGCAGCGGGCTCGGCACCACCGCGCGCGCCTCGAGGCCGTGCTCGGCCGCGGACCGCACGACGGCGCCCACGGCCTCGGCGTGCAGGCGACCGTCGCGGACGACTCCCCCGCTGCCCAGGCGCTCCCGGCCGACCTCGAACTGCGGCTTGACCAGCAGCAGCACGTGCGACGCGGGGCCGAGGACCGCGGCGAGCGGGCCGAGCACCAGCGTGAGCGAGATGAAGGAGAGGTCGCCGACGACCACGTCCGGGGCCCGCTCGAGGTCCGTCGGGGTGAGGTCGCGCAGGTTGAACCCCTCGATCACCGTGACGCGCGGGTCGGCGCGCAGCGCCGGGACCAGCTGGTCGTGCCCGACGTCGAGCGCCACGACGTGCCGGGCGCCGCGGCGCAGGAGGACGTCGGTGAACCCGCCGGTCGACGCCCCGACGTCGAGGCACCACCCGCCGTCGACGGCGGCCGGCAGCGCGCGGCCGGCAGGGTCCGCGGCGAGCGCGTCCAGGGCGCCGGCCAGCTTGCCGCCGGCGCGAGAGGCGTAGCCCGGGTCGGCCGGGTCCGGGTCGACGGTGACGAGCGCGCTCGCGGGCACCGGTGTCGAGGCCTTGGTGACCGTGTGACCCTCGAGCCGCACGCGCCCCGCGCCGATCAGCTCGACGGCCTGTCGGCGGGACCGGGCCAGGCCGCGCCGGACGAGCTCCGTGTCCGTACGGGCCTCCGGTGTCACCGCGCCGGTCCCGGGTGAGGGTCGGTGCCGTCCCGCTCCCCCGGCTCCGGCTCGCCGTCCAGGCGTGCGCGCAGGGCGTCATGGACCCGGGCGAACCTCTCCACGTGCTCGCCCACCGGGACCTCGTCGAGGCCGTCCAGGCCCGCGAGCGGTCCGGCGCCTCCCGCCGTCGTGGCTGCGACGTCGGTCGTGCGGGCGCCGTCGCCGACGGGCTGCCCGGCACCGCGAGGCGGTCCGGGGACGGCGCCTCCAGGCGTCACGGGGTCCTGCGTCATCGTCCCTCCTGCCGCTCGCGCGTCGTGGTCTCGTCGCCGGCACCCTGGCCGGGTCACGCGGACCGCCGGTCCGTGCGCGGCTGATCGTGCGGGACGACGCCGCGGCCCGAGGTCCGGGTCCACGCTACCCGCTGACGTCCACGTCCCGTGCCACGACCCACAGCTCCGACCAGGTCCGTCGCCGGGGCCCGCCGGTCCGGACGCCCGCGGCCCGCTCACCCCGCCCGGGGCCGTCGAGGTGCGGGCGGGCCGCCCGGCGGACCTGCGACGCGAGCGCCGTGTCAGGCCTGCAGCTCCGGCACGGTGGCCGGGTCCACGGCGCTCCCGCGGTCCGCGGCCTCCCACGCGGCGGCGCAGGCCGCGCGGATCACGTCGATGCCACGGGGCCCCGAGCCGTCCAGCTCGAGCCGGGCCCCGGCGACCCGTGCGGCGCGGCCGCCGCACGTCCACCAGCCCTCCGCGCCGCGCTGCGGCGCCGGGTGCGGCTCCAGCAGCGCGCGCAGGTCGCCGCCCAGGTAGTCCGGGCGCAGGCCGGCGTCGGCCAGCACCGCGTCGCGCGCCGTCGACACCCCGGTCAGCACGTGCAGGCCGGGGTACCCGCCGGAGCGCGCGCCCGCGAGGTCCGTGTCGAGCCGGTCGCCGATCACCAGGGGTCGCTCCGCGCCCGCGCGGTCGACGGCGAGGCGGTACATCGTCGGGGACGGCTTCCCCGCGCTGTCCGGCTGCACGCCCGTGGCCGCGACGACGGCGCCCACGAGCGCGCCGTTCCCGGGAGCGAACCCGCGCGCGGTCGGCAGCGAGAGGTCGAGGTTGCTCGCCACGTGCCACGCGCCGCCCGCGACGGCGTACGCCGCCTCGGCCAGGTCCTCCCAGGCCAGCCCGGGCGCATAGCCCTGCGCCACGGCCTCGGGTGCGTCGTCCGCGGAGTCGACGATCGTCAGCCCCGCCCGCTCGACGGCGGTCCGCAGGCCCGCGCCGCCGACGACGAGCACACGCGCGCCCGGCGCGAGCCGGGTACGCAGCAGCGCGGCGCACGCCTGCGCCGCCGTCATGACCTCGTCCGCGGCCGTGGGGATGTCCAGCCCGGTGAGCTGGCCCGCCACCTCCTCGGGCTCGCGCGACGCGTTGTTCGTGACGAACACGAGCCGCAGCCCCGCCCCGCGCGCCGAGGTCAGGCTCGCCGAGGCGTGCGGGATGGGCAGGTGCCCCCGGTAGGCCACGCCGTCGAGGTCGACGAGCGCCAGGTCGTACGCCGAGGTCAGGGGGACGTCGCTGCCGGCGAGCGTCGCCGTCATCCCTTCTCCCCGGACACCTCGTCGTCCGGCGTGGGCGGCGCCGCCTCCGTACCGTCGGCGACCTCCTCGACCGCATCTCCTGCCGCGTCGTCGGTCAGGTCCTCGGCGAGGACCTCCGCCGCGACCTCGTCGACGCCGTCGGGCACCTGGTCGCCCTCGTCCGCGCCGAGCACGTCCGCGTCGAGCCCAGCGGCGTCGAGCGCGGCCACGTCGGCCGCGTCGGCCGCGTCCTCCGCGTCGGCCGCCTCGTCCGCGGACCCGACCTCGTCGTCCCGCTCGCCGACCGTGTCCTCGAGGGCGTCGTCGACGCCGTCCGCGAGCTCGGACTCGCCGTCGCCGTCATCGTCGTCGAGGACGTCCTCGACGACGTCGTCGGCACTCTCGACGTCGTCCTCGTCCTCGGCGTCCTCGTCATACGTGTCGTAGACGACGACGTCGTCGAGCTCCTCCGCCACGCCGGAGACACGCTCCAGCTCCGCGGGATCGACACCGGCGAGGAGGGTGGCGGCCTCGTCCGCACGGCCGGCCGCCTCGAGCGCAGCCGCACGGGCCTGCAGCACCCGCAGGCCCAGGTCGCCCTTCCTCTCGGCGGCGGGGATCCGCTCGAGCACGGCCAGCGCGGCGTCGTGCTCCCCCAGGTCGCTGCGGGCGCCGCTCGCCACGATGGCGAGCTCGGTCCGGCCGTCGGCGTCGAGCGTCCGGGCCTCGTCGCTCGTGGCCAGGGCCAGCGCACGCTCGGGTCGCCCGAGCCCCCGCTCGGCGTCGGCCATGAGCGGCAGGTGCTCCGAGGACCCGTTCAGCCGACGCACGGTGCGCAGCTCACGCAGCGCCTCCGCGAACCGCCCCGTGCGGTACGCCGCGATGCCTGCGGCCTCACGCACCACGTCCACGCGCCCGCCGCGGCGGACCGCTGCCTGAGCGTGCTCGTAGGCCAGCTCGGGGTCGACGTCGAGGAGCCGCCCCGCCATCACCAGGTGCAGGCCGACCCGCTCCGCGTTCTCCTTGGTCAGCCCGCGCAGGCGGCCGCGCACGTCCTTCCCGAGCTGGCTCATCGTCGCGTCCTCGGCGATCTCCGGCTCGACGACCCGAGGGCGGCGCTCCGCCGCGGCGGACGGGCGGTCGCCCTGCCGCGCCGCGCCGCCGGCCCCGGAGGGACGGCGTCCCTGGCCGGACCCGCCATGACGGCCCCCCGCCGCGGGTCCGCGCGACGTGTCGCCCCGGTAGCCCTGGCGAGCGCCGTCACGAGAGTCGCGTCCGTCCCGTCGGTCGTCCGTGCGCTCGCGGTACTCCGAACGCCCGCGGTGCTCGCCGGACTGGTCGCGCCCCTGGCGCGGGCCCGCGCCGCGACCGTCCCGCGGCCCCTGGCCGCGGGACCCACGGTCGTCACGACCCGCCCGTGCGCCCCCGGAGGGACGGGTCCCGCCCCCGCGGTGCTCGCGCTCGTCACGGCCACGATCGTCGCGGCCCTCGCCGCGCGGCTGGTACCCGCTGTCCCGGCGGTCCTGACCCTCGCCGGCACGCCCACGAGCGGGACGGTCGTCCCGCGACCAGCCCCCACTGCGGTCCCCGTGGTCGCCCTGCGAACGAGTCCCCGACGGACGGTCGCGCCGGTCGTCGCGCGACCAGCTGTCACGGCGGTCCCTCGAGCCGGACGGCGAACGCCCACCCGGGGCGCCGCCACGGCGGGCGTCGTCCGACCAGCCCTCACGGCGGTCCCTGGAGTCGCCCGCCTGCGCACGTCCGCGGGTCGACCGGTCGCCCCGGTCGTCGCGCGACCAGCTCTCGCGGCGGTCCCGGGAGTCGGGCTGCGAGCGGGGACCGGCCGGGCGGTCGCGCCGGTCGTCACGCGACCAGCCGTCACGCCGGTCGCGGCGGTCGGACGACTGGCCCTCGCCACGGGACGCGCTGTCGCGCCGGGTCGGGTCGCCGTACCGGCCGGAACCGCCAGGTCGCGAACCCGTACGCTCGCCGTCACGGCGACGGTCGGGCCGCTCCTGTCGGTCGGGCCCCGACCAGCGTTCACGTCCCTCGGTGCCGCCCCGCGTGCCGCGGTCAGAGGGCGCGCGGCCCTGGCCCCGGGCGCGGTCGCCCGCGCCGCTGCCGCCGCGCGCCGCGCCCCCGCGTCCGGAGTCGGACGAGCGCGCGCCACGCCCTCCGTCACGCGCAGCCCCGCGAGGGCTCCCGCCACGGGGGGACGACGAGCGACCGCCAGCACCGCCCTTGTTCTCGTCCCGCGGTGAATCGTTCACGCTATTCCTTCCAGACGCCGACACGAGCCGTATTCTCCCACGCCACGCCCCCTCACGAACGGCTCAGGGGCCCCGGCACCGTGTGACAGGTGGCACGCCTCGTCGTGCAGCGAGCGACCTCGCCCACCGCCCCCTCCGGACCGCTGCACGACCCGCACGGCTTCGAACGTCGCCCGCCCCTGCACCCCCACCACGACACCACCACGAACGGCGTCGAGCCAGTGCTCCCGCCCCGCCCACGGCCCTGCACCGACGCCATCGACACCGGCTGCACTGCGCGAGGGGCGCACCACACGAGGGGGCACACCACGCGTGGGGCGCACCACGCGTGGGGCGCACCACACGTGGGGGCGCACCGCGCGCCGGCCGACCGGTCGGGTGACCCTCCAGAAGCTCAGCGGATCGTCCGCGCGAAGCCGCGCGGAGCCGCCGCGCGTGAAGCCTGAGCGCACGGCGCCGGTCTCGACGGCACGAGCTCCCGCCAGGCCGACCTCGGGCGGCGCGGGCGCAGGCGCCCGAGGCAGCTCCCGGTCGACGGGCAGGGACAGGCAAGGGACCCCACCCGCACGTCGACGTGCTCCCGTCCTGACCGCGTCAGCGACGGTGGCCCCGCCCCCACGATGGCGTCCTCGACAGGCCCGCCACGTGCTCGTCGTGCTCGGCTCCGGCCCGTGCCCTCGATCGCTGCGATGCAGGCCCTGCCGTGCTGACGTGGTCGTCGCGCAGCGTGGCGGAATGCCGCGGCCGTGGCCTCGACAACGTTCGGGGTATGCGAAAGGCCCACCCCCTGGGGGGTGGGCCTTTCGTGAATGGGTGTCCGGCGGCGTCCTACTCTCCCACCCCCTCTCGAGGGCA
>NZ_JBHVFQ010000003.1:80421-234690 GCF_042801555.1 Isoptericola sp. NPDC057559 | reverse complement strand
GGCCCCCCCCGCCCCCGCCCCCTCGGGGGGGGTGGTTTCCACCCCCCCCCGCATGGTCGCTTAAACCCCCCCCCACGCTCGATGCTGCGGGGGTCAGGCTCCGGGTCGGGCTCCGGTCAGTGCGCGAAGTGGCGCGTGCCGGTGAGGTACATCGTCACGCCGGCGGCCTGGGCGGCCTCGATCACCTCGGCGTCGCGGATGGACCCGCCCGGCTGGACGACGGCGCGCACGCCGGCGTCGAGCAGCACCTGCAGGCCGTCGGCGAACGGGAAGAACGCGTCGGAGGCGGCGACGGAGCCGCGCGCCCGCTCCACCGGGCCGGACTCGCCCTCGGCGAGGGTGTTGGCCCGCTCGACCGACAGGCGGCAGGAGTCGACGCGGTTGACCTGGCCCATGCCGATGCCGACGGCGGCGCCGTCCGCGGCGAGCAGGATGGCGTTCGACTTCGCGGCGCGCACGGCCTTCCACGCGAAGGCGAGGTCGGCCAGCGTGGCCTCGTCGGCCGCCTCGCCGGCGGCGAGGGTCCAGGCGGCGGGGTCGTCGCCCTCGGCCTGGAACCGGTCGACCTCCTGGACGAGCATGCCGCCGGAGATCGGGCGGTTCTCGGCCACGGCGCGCGGCGGGGTGTCGACGACGAGCAGGCGCACGTTCTTCTTCTTCTGCAGGATCTCGAGCGCCTCGGGCTCGAACCCGGGGGCCACGACGACCTCGGTGAAGACCGGCGCGATCCCCTCGGCCGCGGCCCGGGTGATGACGCGGTTGGCCGCGATGACGCCGCCGTACGCGGAGACCGGGTCGGTGGCGTGCGCGCGGGCGTGCGCCTGCGCGACGTCGTCGCCGACGGCGATGCCGCAGGGGTTGGCGTGCTTGATGATCGCGACGGCCGGGCCCTCGTGGTCGTGCGCGGCGCGCCACGCCGCGTCGGCGTCGACGTAGTTGTTGTAGCTCATCGCCTTGCCGTGCAGCTGCGCGGCCTGGGCGAGGCCGGTGGACCCGTCCGTCCGCGTGAAGAGGGCGGCGCGCTGGTGCGGGTTCTCGCCGTAGCGCAGCACGGCGGCGCGCTCGAACGTGGCGCCCGCGACGTCGGGCATGTGGGACTCGAGCGCGACCTCGTCGGGAGCGTAGGCGCTCGCGAACCAGGAGGAGACCGCGACGTCGTACTGCGCGGTGTGCGCGAACGCGGCGGCGGCGAGGCGCTTGCGCTGCGCGAACGTGAAGCCGCCGCCCTGCACGGCCGCGACGACGTCCTCGTAGCGGGCCGGGTCGACGACGACCGCGACGCTCGGGTGGTTCTTGGCCGCCGCACGCACCATGGACGGGCCGCCGATGTCGATCTGCTCGACGACCTCGTCGGGGCCGGCGCCCGACGCGACCGTGGCCGCGAACGGGTAGAGGTTCACGACGACCAGCTCGAACGTCTCGATGCCGAGGTCGGCGAGCTGGGCGAGGTGGTCGGCCTTGCGGGTGTCGGCCAGGATGCCGGCGTGCACGCGCGGGTGCAGCGTCTTGACGCGGCCCTCGAGGCACTCGGGGAAGCCCGTGAGCTCCTCGACGCGCGTGACGGGGATGCCGGCATCGGCGATCTTCCCGGCGGTGGAGCCGGTCGAGACGAGCTCGACGCCGGCCGCGTGCAGGGCGGTGGCCAGCTCGACCAGGCCGGTCTTGTCGTAGACGCTCAGCAGCGCGCGCCGGACGGGACGCTGGGCGTCGTCGGCGAGCTGGACGTCAGGGGCGGTGACGTGGGAGTCGGACGGTGCGCCGGACATGAAGGTCTCCTCGAAAGTCGTCTCTCGAAGACCCTGGCACCCAGGCGGGCGGCGCGCACAGCGGGTCGATCTGGGGGCGGCCGCTCCCCGGTGGTGACCCACCCTCGCCAGTCACGGCCGCGGCGAGTCTACCGAACTCCGCGCCCGGCGGGCAGCCGCACGACGTACCCCAGCAGCCGCCACGCGTGGGTCGCCAGGCCGGGCCGCTCGGCCGGCGGGCGGCGGGTGAGCGCGCCCGCCACGAGCTCGACGCCGAGCATGACGTCGGCCACGGTGGTGCCGGCGGGGACGTCGCCGGCCTCGAGCGCCGGGCCCAGCCGGTCGGCGAGGACCCGCTCCACGCGGTCGCGCAGCTCCGCCAGCCGCTGCGGCCGCCCCTCGACGAGGAGGTCGACGACCCCGACGGACTCGACGGCGTGCGTCGTGAGCAGGCCGAGCACGTCCGGGAGGGCGGCCGCGCCGTCGGCGGCGAGTTCCTCGACGGCGGCGACGTTCTCCTCGACGACGGCGGCCACGAGGGCGACGCGGTCCGGGAAGTGCCGGTAGAGGCTCCCCTGCCCGACCCCCGCCAGGCGCGCGACGGAGCTCAGGGGCGCCGCCGTGCCGGACTCGGCGAAGACCGTGTGCGCGGCTTCGAGGAGGGCGGCGCGGTTGCGCGCGGCCGCCGCGGGGCCGGGGTTGCTCCGGGCGGGCGGGCCGGACTTGCTCGGGACGGTGGGCACCGGAATACACTAGCAACCGGACAGTGTTGTCCGGTTAGGTCGTCGAGAGGCGACGCACCAGCCCGCGAGGGAACCGCCAGCAAGGAGAGCACCATGGCCCTGACCGCATCCTCGACCGTCGGCGAGTGGCTCGACCACCCGGTCGGAGGCCGCATCCTCGGCGCCGTCCTGGAGCAGGCCGGCGCGTCCGCCGAGGCTCTCGCCCCGGCCCGCAGCCTGCCGCTCGAGCAGCTCGTCACCCTGTCGAACGGCCAGTTCCCCGCGGAGATGGTCGACGGCCTCGTCGCCGCCTACCGCGAGCAGGCGCCCGACGACGCCGCCGGCTCCGACGACCCCGGGACGACCGGCGCGCCCGCCCCCTGGGCCGAGCAGGTCACCCCCGGCCGCTTCGCCGGCCAGACGGTGGTCGTCACGGGCGCCGCGTCCGGCATCGGCCGGGCCGTCGCGTCGCGCGTGGCGCGCGAGGGCGGGCGCGTCGTCGCCGTCGACCTCGCGAAGGAGAAGCTGGACGAGCTCGCCACGTCCCTCGGGGGCGCAGAGGTCGTCCCCGTCGCCGGCGACATCACCTCGCCCGAGTCCGTCGAGGAGATCGTCCGCGCCGCCGGCGACCGGGTCGACGCCCTCGCCAACGTCGCCGGGATCATGGACGACATGGGCGCGGTGCACGAGCTCACCGACGCGATGTGGGAGCGCGTGATGCGCGTGAACGTGGACGGCACCATGCGCCTCATGCGCGCCGTGCTGCCCGGCATGCTCGCCGCCGGCCGCGGCCGGATCGTCAACGTCGCCTCCGAGGCGGGGCTGCGCGGGTCCGCCGCGGGCGCCGCGTACACGGCGTCCAAGCACGCCGTCGTCGGCCTCACCAAGTCGTCCGCCGTGATGTACGCGGGCACGGGCGTGCAGGTGAACGCCGTCGCGCCTGGAGGGGTGGCCACCGGCATCCAGGTGCCGGGCCAGGCCGAGTTCGGCGCCGCCCGCCTCGGCCGGTTCATGGGCAACATCCCCGGGATCGCGACCGCGGAGCAGCTCGCCGCGTCCATCACGTTCCTGCTGTCGACGGACGCCGTGAACCTCAACGGCGCGGTCGTCGCGTCGGACGGCGGCTGGTCCGCCGTCTGACCCCCACGACGCGTCGGAGCCAGGGCGGGACCCACCCCGCCCTGGCTCCGACGTGTCGCGAGATCACTCCGCGGGCATCGGGAGGGCGTCGTCGGCCCAGGCGTCCGGGGTGCCGACCCGCCACAGGGACCGCACCAGGGCCAGCCCGACGACGGTGGCGGCGAGCAGCGCCACGAGGGTCCACAGCACCACGCCGATGCCGCCCGCGCCGAGGAGGCTGCCGCCGACCAGCGGCGCGAACGGCATCGCGGCCACCCCGCTGAGCCCGAGCACCGAGGCCAGCCGCCCCTGCATCTCCCCCGGCGTGATCGCCGCGGTGTAGCCCGCCATCGCGGCGTTCACCGCCGGGACGAGCAGCACGCCCACGCCGATGAGGACGACGTACGCGAGGTAGGTCTGCACCAGGGCCATGCCCACGAACGCGACCACCAGCAGCCCGAGGGACACGACGGTCACGGCGCCGAGCCGCAGCCGCGCGACGAGCCGCGGCGCGATCAGGGAACCGAGCAGCATCGACGCCGCGGCGACCATGTTGAACACGCCGATCAGCACCGGCGAGGTCCCGGTCGCGGCGAGCTCGAGGCTGATGCCGATCATCATGCCGCCCAGCGCGACGTTGACCATGACGAACAGCCCGATGCAGGCACGGAACAGCGGCACGGCCCACACGAAGCGCAGGCCCTGCTTCAGGGAGTCCAGCGGTCGGGTGGCGCGGGCCGTGGCGTCGTCACCGCCCAGGGGCTCCCGGACGAAGAAGGCACAGGCGGCCGTGGCGGCCTGGCCCACGACGGCCCCGACCATCGGCACGACGTGCGCGACGCCGTAGAGCGCGCCGCCCAGCGGCCCCCCGAGCATCCCGGCGACGGCGTCGCGCCCCTGCGCGGCGGCGTAGGCGGTGGGCAGCTGCGGCTGCGGGACGACGGCGCGGAACGCGCCGCTGATCGCCGGGTCGAGGAAGGCCGTGGCGACCGCCGCGCCGAAGAGGACAGCGGCGAGGTGCCACGCGGTGAGCCCGCCGACGACCCCCGCGACGACGACCGTCGCCCACAGCAGGGCCGCGACGCTCGCGGCGACGACGACCAGCCGGCGCCGGTCCGTGCGGTCGGCGACGACGCCGGCAGGCAGCGCCGCGAGCAGCGCGCCGGTCTGCCCCACCGCCGCCACCACGCCCGCGGCGGTCGGCGAGCCCGTGAGCTGCAGCGCCAGGAGCGGCACCGCGAACTTGGTGATGCTGCCGCCCAGGGACTGTGTCGTGAGACCCGTCATCAGCAGCATGTACGGCCGGTTGCGGCGCAGGGGCGCGAGCGCCTCGGTCGCGTCGACGGTGACGGTCTCGCTCGCGGTGGACGGCGCTGCGGCCGTCAGGGTCTCGGTCATGAGCACGACGTTAGACCCGCAACTCTTGTTGCGCAATAGTTATTGCGCATCTGATGTTGCGGGAATCTTGCTAGGCTCGTCCCCGTGCTGGAAACCATGGAGATCAGCGAGCCCGAGGCGCTGCGCGCCATCGCGAACCCGGTCCGTCAGCGGATCCTCATGCAGCTGTCCGTGGTGGGGCACGCGCGCGCCGCCGATCTCGCGGAGGCGATCGGGCAGCCCGCCAACTCGGTCAGCTTCCACCTGCGCGTGCTCGCCAAGGCCGGGCTCATCGTCGAGGCGCCCGAGCACGCGCGCGACAAGCGCGACCGGGTGTGGACCAATGTGGCGGAGACCTTCCAGATCAGGTCCAACTCCCCCGCGGCCGGGACGGCGATCCTGCGGCCGGCCCTGCGCTGGATCTCCGACGTCTTCTCGTTCGAGGAACGGGACGACGGCACCGCCCGGCGGCAGTTCCTGCTCACCACGCTCCTCCTCACCAAGGACGAGGCGGACGAGATGGCGCAGGAGCTGTCCTCGCTGATCGACCGGTGGAGCCAGGAGAACCTCGCGAAGGCCCGTGAAGACGCCGACGTCCCCCGCGGGACCTACCAGGTGGTCACGGTCCTCGGACCCCGCGACGACACGCCGGCGGACGACGACGGCGCCGAGGCGCCGAAGGGCTGAGCCGACGAGGGACCGAGCCGACGAAGGGCAGGGGACTCAGCCGAGGGTCGCGCGGCGGCCCTCGACGCGCAGGCCCTCGCGGGCGACGCGTCCCACGGTCTCCACGAGGAGGGCGCGCTCGGCGACCTTGATCCGCTCGTGCAGCGCCGACTCGTCGTCGGCCTCGAGCACGGGCACGGTGGCCTGCGCGAGGATCGGGCCGGTGTCGACGCCGGAGTCCACGACGTGGACCGTGCACCCCGTGACCTTCACCCCGTAGGCGAGGGCGTCGCGCACGCCGTGCGCGCCCGGGAACGACGGCAGCAGGGCGGGGTGCGTGTTGACGACCCGCCCCGCGAAGCGCTCGACGAACGACGGCGCGAGGATGCGCATGAACCCCGCGAGCACCACGTAGTCCGGCCGGAAGACGGCCACCGCCTCGGCGATGCCGACGTTCCAGGCCGGGCGGTCGTCGAAGTCCCGCGGGGAGACGACGACGGACGCCACGCCGGCGTCGCGGGCCAGGTCGAGGGCGCCCGCGTCCGGCTTGTCGGAGACCACGCCGACGACGCGGGCCCCGTAGGCGGCGTCGTCGTGGGCCGCGAGCAGCGCCGCGAGGTTGGATCCCCCGCCGGAGGCGAGGACGACGAGCCGGGCCTGGGCCGTCCCCTGGGCCGACGTGGACGCGACGGGGTGGCCGGACGGGGTCTGCACGACGCCCACCCTACCGGCGACCCCTACTCGCGCCGCAGCCGGGCCCCCACGTCCAGGTACGCGCCCACCAGCACCACCGCGGCGCCGACCCCGACCTCGACGGCCACCACCGCGCCGACGAGCAACGGGTCCGCGCCGACCTGCGCCAGGCGGCCGGCACCGACCGCTCCCCCGGCCCACCACTGCAGCAGCCCCGTCACGACGCCGGCCAGCAGCACCACGCCCAGCAGCACCTGCGCGACGTCGGGCCAGCGCACCCGCTCCGGGTCGAGCCGGCGCCACGCGAACCACCCCGCGAGCAGCCCGCAGGCCACGACCGCCAGCGGGCCGGCCACCGTCGCCGCCGTGCCCGACCAGTCCGGCCCCGGCAGCGCGCCCAGCAGGGGCACGGCGGGCAGCGGACCGGTCGTCGTGCCGCCGGAGGCGAACAGGGTCTCCTGCCCGACGGCGAACCCGGGCCCCGCCATCCACGCCGTCGCCCACAGCACGAGGTTGGGCAGCAGGGCGAGCTGCGCGACCGCGAACACCACGCCGCCGATCCAGCCGGGGTCGAGGCCCGTGACCACGTCCTCCGACGTGGCGCGCCCGGCCACCACCCACACCCCCGTGAGCGCGGCGCCGAGGCCCACCAGCGCCACCAGCGCGACGGTGCCCGCCTGCATCCCGAGCCGCACGACGTCGGGCACGGCGCGGTCGAGGAGCCCGCCGGGCGCGACGACGACGGGCCGGTCCGGCGGCACGAGGATCCCGAGCGCGGCGCCCGTCCCCCCGACGACGAGTCCGCCGAGCGCCGCCAGCGCGAGCCGCGGCCCGGTCGCGGCCAGCCCGTCCCCGCCGGCCACGCCGGCGGTGGCGATCGCGAGCGCACAGGTCACCACGGCATAGGCGGTCGCCGCACCGACCCAGGCCGCGAGCGTGGGCAGCGCCGAGCGCTTGACCGAGACGTACGTCGTGAAGACCGCGAGGGCCCCGATCCCGAGCGGGACGAGCGTGACCACGCCGGTCCCGGCGGCCAGCGGCACGCCGTGGCCCAGCAGCCAGAGCCCGGTCGCGACGCCGACGGCGCCCGTCCAGGCGGAGTCGGGCGAGCCGCCGAGCACGCCGACCACGGCGAGCAGCACGACGACCGCGCCGGACAGCACGATCCCCTGCAGGGCGGCCCAGGCGCCGGACGTCGACGCGGCGAACCGCTCTCCCCCGCGGCCGGGGCGCCGGGCCGGGGCGCCGCCCTCGACCGTGCGGCCGGTGCGGGTGGATCGGGTTCCGGACGGTGCGCTCACGGGGCCATCGTCACCCGGGCGCCGGGCGGAACCGCGCAGACACACAGGACCCCGCGGACACGCGGACGGCGCCCGCCCCCGGAGGGACGGGCGCCGTCGCGCGCAGCGTGCTCGGCGTCGTCAGAGCGCCTGCAGGATCTCCCGCATGAGCTCGGCGGTCTCGGACGGCGTCTTGCCGACCTTGACGCCGACGGCCTCGAGGGCCTCCTTCTTGGCCTGCGCGGTGCCCGCCGAGCCGGAGACGATGGCGCCGGCGTGGCCCATGGTCTTGCCCTCGGGGGCGGTGAAGCCCGCGACGTACCCGACGACCGGCTTGGTGACGTGCTCGGCGATGTACGCCGCGGCACGCTCCTCGGCGTCGCCGCCGATCTCGCCGATCATGACGATCGCCTTGGTCTCCGGGTCGTTCTCGAAGGCCTCGAGCGCGTCGATGTGCGTGGTGCCGATGACCGGGTCGCCGCCGATGCCGATGGCGGTCGAGAACCCGAGGTCCTTCAGCTCGTACATCATCTGGTAGGTCAGCGTGCCCGACTTCGACACGAGGCCGATCGGGCCCTTGCCCGTGATGGTGTGCGGCGTGATGCCGGCGAGCGACTCGCCCGGCGTGATGACGCCGGGGCAGTTCGGGCCGATCATGCGGGTCTTCTTGCCCTGGAGGTAGGCGAAGACCTCGGCCGAGTCCTGCACCGGGACACCTTCGGTGATGACGACGATCAGCGGCATCTCGGCGTCGACGGCCTCGATCGCCGCGTCCTTGGTGAACGCCGGCGGCACGAACAGGACCGACACGTTCGCGCCGGTCTCCGCCATGGCCTCCTTGACGGTGCCGAAGACGGGGAGCGTGACGTCGTTGCCCGCGTGGTCCTTGTGGCTCACGGTGGTGCCGGCCTTGCGGGCGTTGACGCCGCCCACGATCTGCGCGCCGGAGTCGAGCATCAGGGCGGTGTGCTTGGCACCCATCCCGCCGGTGATGCCCTGGACGATGATCTTCGAGTCCTTGTTGAGGTAGATCGACATGGCTCTTCTAGTCTCTGCTCTCTGCGGTCCGGCGGCGGGTCAGGCGTTGGCCAGCTCGGCGGCCTTGTCGGCGCCGCCGTCCATGGTCTCGGCGAGGGTGACGAGCGGGTGGTTCGCCTCGCGCAGGATGGCGCGGCCGAGGTCCACGTTGTTGCCGTCGAGGCGCACGACCAGCGGCTTGCTGGCCTCGTCGCCGAGGATCTCCAGCGCGCCGACGATGCCCTTGGCGACCTCGTCGCAGGCGGTGATGCCGCCGAAGACGTTGACGAACACGCTCTTGACCTGCGGGTCGTTGAGGATGACGTCGAGGCCGTTCGCCATGACGGTGGCGTTGGCGCCGCCGCCGATGTCGAGGAAGTTGGCGGGCTTGACCCCGCCGTGCGCCTCGCCGGCGTACGCGACGACGTCGAGCGTGCTCATGACGAGCCCCGCGCCGTTGCCGATGATGCCGACCTCGCCGTCGAGCTTGACGTAGTTGAGGCCGTTCTCCTTGGCCTTGGCCTCCAGCGGGTCCGCCGCGGCCTTGTCCTCGAGCGCCTCGTGGTCGGGGTGGCGCACCTCGGAGGCGTTGTCGTCCAGCGTGACCTTGCCGTCGAGGGCGACGATCGAGCCGTCCTCGGTGCGGACCAGCGGGTTGACCTCGACGAGGGTGGCGTCCTCGGCCGTGAAGACGGTCCAGAGCTTCTGGATGACGTCGGCGACGGGGGCCTTGAGCTCCTCGGCGAAGTTCGCGGCGTCGACGATCTCGCGCGCCTTGGCCTCGTCGATGCCCACGATCGGGTCGACGGCGACCTTGGCGAGCGCCTCGGGGCGCTCGACGGCGAGCTGCTCGATCTCCATGCCGCCCTCGACGGAGCACATGGCGAGGTAGTTGCGGTTCGCGCGGTCCAGGAGCACGGAGAAGTAGAACTCCTCGGCGATCTTGGCGCCCTGCGCGATCATCACGCGGTGGACCGTGTGGCCCTTGATGTCCATCCCGAGGATCTCGGTGGCCTTCTCCTCGGCCTCCGCCGGGGAGTGGGCCAGCTTGACGCCGCCGGCCTTGCCGCGGCCACCGACCTTCACCTGGGCCTTGACGACGACGGTCCCGCCGCCGAGCTTCTCTGCACCTGCGCGAGCCTCTTCGGGCGTCGTCGCGACGACGCCGCCGAGCACGGGCACGCCGTGCTTCTCGAAGATGTCGCGAGCCTGGTATTCGAACAGGTCCACCCTGCTGCGTCCTTCCATCGGTGGTGCCCCTGGGTCGGCAGAGGCCGGCACGAACGGATGTCTCGACATCAAGACATCCCCGAACAGGGTAGTCCGACCCGCGCACCGCCGGAACATCAGCCCCCCGATCCTCCGCTGCGGGTGACCGATCCCACACCGCGCCGCCCGACGCGTCAGGGGGCTCGCCGGGCATGCCCGGCGCTTATCCTGCCAGGTCGGCGTCAACCAGGGTTGACACTATCGGAAGCGTCAACCATAGTTGACGCCATGACGGAGAAGACGCTCGTCGGTGCAGCCGCCGGCGACGACCCAGGAGAGGGCCTGCGGGCCGTCCGCGCGCTGCGGGACCTGGCCGACCGGCTCGAGACGCTCCAGGTGGAGCGGGCCCGGACGCTCGGCTGGTCGTGGCAGGACGTGGCGGACGCGCTCGGCGTGACCAAGCAGGCCGTCCACAAGAAGCACGGCAGGAGGATCTGATGTTCGAGAGGTTCACGAAGGACGCACGCGCTGTCGTCGTCGACGCCCAGGAGGTGGCGGTCGACCTGCGCACCGCGACGATCGACACCCGGCACCTGGTCGTCGCCCTGGCCCGTCGCGGGGGCTCCGCGGCCGCCGCCCTCCGGGCCGCCGGGCTGGAGCCGGCCGACGTCGAGGCCCGTTGCCGGCGCGCCGTCGAGTCGGACGACACCCTCGACGGCGCCGCGCTGGCCTCCGTCGGCGTCGACCTCGACGAGGTCCGGAAGCGCACCGACGAGGTCTTCGGCCGCGGCGCCCTCGACCGCGCCGGCAAGCCGCGGCGGCAGCGGTCGCACCACCCGTTCTCCCCCGACGCGAAGAAGGCGCTCGAGCTCGCGCTCCGCGAGGCGGTCCGCCTCGGCGACAAGGGCATCGACGAGCGCCACCTGCTGCTCGGCGTCCTGCGCGCCGACTGCCCCGGCGGCCGGGTGCTGGAGACCGCCCTGCGCGACGCCGGCACCGACGTCCCCGCTCTTCGCGACGCTGCCGCGCGGGAGGACCGCGCGGCCTGAGGCCGCGGGCCGGGGCAGCAGGACGGCGCACCGCCTGCCGGCGGCCCGACCACCCGGCTACCGGCGCCCGGTCCGCCCCAGGTAGGCGCGCCCGCGTGGCGAGAGCCGGTAGCCGACGTCGAGGCTCTCCGTGAGGCCCAGCTCCTTGAGCCGCCGCACCCGGATCTTGAACGGGTCGCGCTCCATGCCCAGCCCCTCGGCGAGCGTGCGCGCGACGACGGCGGGCCGCGCCTCGATGAGCTCCAGGTAGTCGCGGGTCCACGGCGCGGGCGCGGCGCGGTCCATGCGCGCGAGCCGGGCGCGGATGGCGTCCACGGCGTCGTCGTCGAGGTCGTCGTCCTCCCGCAGCGCGACGCGCGGGTCCGGCCCCGCCAGGCGCAGCCCCACGCGGTACAGGTCGCCCTCGCCGCGCCGCTCGATCCAGGCGCGTGCCGTCGTCGCCGTGCGGAATCCCGCACCGCGGGCGTAGGCGTCGTCCACCGTCTCCAGGGACACCGGGTCCACGGCCGTCACCTCGACCACGCCCACCCGCGTGCGCATCGTCGACCCGGCGTGCACCCGCACCACGGCCCACCGGCGGTAGGTGTGGGTCACCGTCCCGTCGGCGAGACCGCGCAGCGTCCTCGCGTCCAGCAGCACACGGTCACGATGCCAGCGGCGGCGCGCCCCCGCCCGGCGACATCAGAGCTTCGTGACCGGCGAGTACCGCAGCAGCAGTCGCTTGGTGCCGTCCGCGCCGAAGTCGATGCGCGCGACGGAGTTGGGCCCGCTGCCCTCCAGGGAGACGACCGTGCCGACGCCGTACGCGTCGTGCGTGACCTTGTCGCCGACGTCCAGCGACGGGACGTCCGCGTCCTTGCGCGGCGTGGCCGAGCCGAACGTCGCGCCCGTACCCGCCGCCGCTCCGTCCTTGGGCCGGCCGAGCCGCGCGCCCACGCCCGACGACGGCGAGCGACGCTCGCCCGCGCCCGACGTGCCGCCCGAGGTGCTGCCCGACGACCGCCGCTCCGGCGACCAGGTGCTCCCGGAGCCGCCACCACGCCGGTCGCGACCCGACCCGCCCCAGGCCGAACCGCCGCGCCGCAGGTACTGGGTGGACGACTCGCGCCGCCGCCAGTCCCACAGCTCCTCGGGGACCTCCTCGAGGAACCGGCTGGGCGGGAACTCGTTCGCCATGCCCCACGCCGACCGCACCGCCGAGCGCGTGACGTACAGCCGCTGGCGCGCGCGCGTGATCCCGACGTACGCGAGCCGCCGCTCCTCGGCGAGCTCGGAGTCGTCGTGCAGCGAGCGCATGTGCGGGAACGTGCCGTCCTCCATGCCCGTGAGGAAGACGACCGGGAACTCCAGGCCCTTGGCGGTGTGCAGCGTCATGAGGGTGACGACGCCCTGGTCCTCCTTGGGCTCCTGCTCCGCCTCACCGTCGGCGACGTCCTCGTCGGGGATCTGGTCGGCGTCGGCCACCAGGGACACGCGCTCGAGGAAGTCCGTGAGGTCGCCCTCGGGGTCCAGCTCGCTGAACTCGGCCGCGACGGCGTGCAGCTCGGCGAGGTTCTCCACGCGCGACGCGTCCTGCGGGTCGTCCGACGCACGCAGCTCGGCGAGGTAGCCGCTGCGGTCCAGCACCGCGCCGAGGATCGTGGCGGGCGGCTCGCCGTCGTCCACCAGCGCGCGCAGGTCGCGCATCATGTCGCGGAACGCCATGAGGGGCCTGGACGTGCGGGTCGTCATGCCGCCGATCTCGTCGGCGCGCTCCAGCGCCGCCCCGAACGACAGCCGCTCCCGGTCCGCGAACGACGCGACCAGCGACTCGGCCTTGTCGCCCAGCCCGCGCTTGGGCACGTTGAGGACGCGGCGCAGGTTGACGTCGTCGTCGGGGTTCGCGAGCGCGCGCAGGTAGGCGATGGCGTCCTTGATCTCGCGGCGCTCGTAGAACCGGGTGCCGCCCACCACCTTGTAGGGCAGGCCGACGCGGATCAGCACCTCCTCCAGCGCCCGGGACTGGGCGTTGGTGCGGTAGAACACCGCGACGTCGCCGGGGCGCACGCCGTCGGCGTCCCCGAGCCGGTCGATCTCCTCCGCGACGAACCGCGCCTCGCCGTGCTCGTCGTCGGCCACGTAGCCGACGATCTTCTCCCCCGCGCCCGCGTCGGTCCACAGCCGCTTCGGCTTGCGGTCGGGGTTGCGCGAGATGACGGCGTTGGCGGCGGACAGGATCGTCTGCGTGGAGCGGTAGTTCTGCTCGAGCAGGATGGTCGTGGCGTCCGGGTAGTCCTCCTCGAACTCCACGATGTTGCGGATCGTGGCGCCGCGGAACGCGTAGATGGACTGGTCGGCGTCGCCCACCACCGTCAGCTCGGCCGGGTCCAGGCCGTCGACGCCGGGTCCGTCGGCGGTCGCCCCCGCGAGCTCGCGCACCAGCATGTACTGCGCGTGGTTCGTGTCCTGGTACTCGTCCACGAGGATGTGCCGGAACCGGCGCCGGTAGTGCTCGGCCACGTTGGGGAACGCCTGCAGCAGGTTCACCGTGGTCATGATGATGTCGTCGAAGTCGAGGGCGCTGGCCTGCGCCAGCCGCTGCTGGTAGCGCCGGTAGACGTCGGCCAGCACCGTGTCGAACTCGGGCGCCCCGCCGTCGGCCAGGCCGCCGCCCGCGGCCCGTGCGCGCCAGCCCGCGGCGGGCGGCTCGGCGGCGTCGGCGTGCTCGGCCGTGTCGGCGCCCGACTGCCGCGCGTAGGTGTCCGGGTCGATCAGCTCGTTCTTCAGGTCGCTGATCTTGTGCGCCAGGGAGCGCGCCGGGTACTTCTTCGGGTCCAGGTCCAGCTCGCGCGTCACCAGCGTGATGAGCCGCTGGGAGTCCGCCGCGTCGTAGATGGAGAAGCTGGAGCGCAGGCCGAGGGTCTTGGCCTCCTTGCGCAGGATCCGCACGCACGCGGAGTGGAACGTCGAGACCCACATCCGCCCGCCCGCCGGGCCCACCAGGTGCTCGACGCGCTCCCGCATCTCCGCGGCGGCCTTGTTGGTGAAGGTGATCGCGAGGATCTCCCCCGCGCGCGCCCGGCCCGTCGCGAGCAGGTGCGCGATGCGGTGCGTGAGCACGCGCGTCTTGCCCGACCCCGCGCCCGCGACGATGAGCAGCGGCGACCCGTGGTGCTCGACGGCGGCCCGCTGCTGCGGGTTGAGGCCCTCCACCAGCGCGTCCGGGTCCAGGTGGGAGAACGCCCCGCGCGACCGCGGCCGCCCGTCCTCGCCCCCGCCGTCGTGCGCCTCCGACGCCGCGTCGCGCACCCACGCGGGCGCGCCCGACGACGGGTCGGCGGCGTCGTCGTCCCAGCGCGGGGCGGTGGACGGCAGGCGTGCGGTGTCGTCCTTCGCGGCGTGGTCGAACCCGGGCAGGGACAGGCTGTCGAACAGGGAGGTCATCGTGGACCAAGACTAGGCTCCGCGGCCGACACCCGGGGAACCAGGCACGATGGCGGGAGGCGAGCGATCGGGGGATCACGATGCACGACGTCGCGGTGGTCGGGTGCGGGCCGACGGGGCTGATGCTCGCTGCTGAGCTGCGGCTCGCCGGGGCCGACGTCGTCGTCCTCGAGCGCCGCTCCACGCAGGACCTCGTCGGCTCCCGCGGCGGCGGGTTCCACGCGCGAACGATCGAGCTCCTCGACCAGCGCGGCATCGCCGACAGGTTCCTCGCCGAGGGCACCACCGTCCCGGCGGTGACGTTCGGCGGCACCCGCCTGCCGCTGGGCGGCCTGCCCACCCGCCACCCGTACACGCTGGCGCTGCCCCAGGGCCGCATCGAGCGCCTCCTGCTCGCTCGGGCCGAGGAGCTCGCGGCGCCGGTCCGGCGCGACGCGGAGGTCGAGGACGTGGCGCAGCAGGACGAGGGCGCCCGCGTCCTGCTCGGCTCCGGCGAGGCGGTGCGGGCTCGGTACGTCGTGGGGGCCGACGGCGGGCGCAGCACCGTCCGGCGCGCGGCAGGGATCGACCTCGTGGGGCCCGACGCGACCCGCAGCACGCTCATCGCCGACGTCCGGGTCGACGGCGACCTGGAGCGCACCGGCAGGGTCGACGAGCGCGGCACGCACGGGCTCTTCCGGATGGACGACGGCACGGTGCGGGTCGTGCTGACCGAGGCCGCGCCGTCGACCGCCGAACCCACCCTGGAGGACCTGCGCCGCGGGCTCGCCGACGTGTTCGGCACGGACTTCGGCGTGCGCGACCCGTCCTGGCTGTCGCGCTTCACCGACGCCACCCGGCAGGCTGCGTCGTACCGCGTCGGCCGGGTGCTGCTCGCCGGGGACGCGGCGCACGTGCACTCCCCCACGGGCGGGCAGGGCATCGGCCTCGGGATCCAGGACGCCGTGAACCTCGGCTGGAAGCTCGGTCAGGTGGTGCGCGGCGTCGCCGGCGAGGAGCTGCTCGACAGCTACCACGCAGAGCGCCACCCTGCCGGGGCCCGGGCGCTCGGCTACACGATGGCGCAGTCGCTGTTCCAGCGGTCGGACCCCCGGCAGGAGGCGCTGCGCGACCTGCTCGACGCGGTGCTCGCCGTCGACGGGGCGGGCACCCCGGTCGCGGGTCTGGTCACCGGGCTGGACGTCACCTACGACCTCGGCGAGGGGCACCCGCTGCGGGGGCGGCGGATGCCGGACCTCGATCTGTCGGCGCCGGACGGCGGCGCCGGCGCGCGTCGGGTGTTCGAGCTGCTGCACCGGGCGCGGCCGGTGCTCCTGGAGCTCGGCGGCCCTGCCCTGGACGCCGGTCCCTGGTCCGGCCGGGTCCGGCACGTGCGGGCGACCTCCGACGGACCGTGGGTGCTGCCCGTGCTGGGCGCCGTCGAGGCGCCGACCGCCGTCCTGGTGCGCCCCGACGGCCACGTGGCGTGGGTCGGGCAGGACTCCGCGGACGGGCTCGCCGAAGCGCTGACCGCGTGGGCGGGCCGCCCGGCCGATCGTGCCCGTCGCGGCGCTCGTGGCGCTCGTGGCGCCTGACTACCGGCGCAGGCGCATCGGGGTGTGCGGGATGTCGTCCTCGAGGTACTCCGGCCCGTCCGGCGCGAACCCGAAGCGCCCGTAGAAGCCGGTCAGCGGGGACTGCGCGCCGAGCACGACGTCCGCCCGCGGCGCGGCGGCGGTGGCCACGTCCAGCGCGGCCCGCATGAGGACGCCGGACGCCCCGGTGCCCCGCACGTCGGGGTGGCAGACGACGCGGCCGATGCGCTGCACGTCGCCGTCGTCGAGCACGCGCGCCGTGGCGACCACGCGGCCGCCCCGCTCCTCGTCGAGCAGCACGACGTGCCGGGTCCCGGGCTCCGCGTCACGGCCGTCCAGGTCGGGGTAAGCGCACGCCTGCTCGACGACGAACACGTCCTGGCGCAGCCGCCACGCCTCGTAGCCGGTCCGCGCGTCCAGCTCGTCGAGCGTCGCGACGCGCACCACCCACCGCTCGTCGTGACCGCCCGCACCCTGGGTCCCGCCGTCCTGCACCATCACCGCTCCCTCGCCCGCACCGTCCTTGCGTCGGACACCCTAAGCGCCGCCGGCCCGGCCGCACCCCACCGATGAGTCCGCCCCCTCCGCGACGTCGAAGGGACGAGGAGCCGCCCCGTGCCCGGGCGCGGCCGGAACAGAGGAGCACCGATGCCCACCGCCCGATTCACCGGCGTCCACACGGTCGCCGTCCCCGTCCGCGACCAGGACGCGGCGCTCGCCTTCTACACCGGCGCGCTCGGCCTCGAGGTCCGCTTCGACGCCGAGCTGCAGCCCGGCTTCCGCTGGATCGACGTCGCCGCCCCGGGCGCCCCGACCTCGCTCGCCCTGGTGCGCGCCGGCGACGGCCTGCCCGCCGGCGTCGACACGGGCATCCGGCTCGTGACGCCCGACGCGCCCGCCGCCCACGCGGCGCTGGCGGGCGCCGGCGCGGACGTCGGCGACCTGCTGCTCTGGGACTCGGCGCCGCCGATGTTCTCGTTCCGCGACCCCGACGGCAACACGCTCTACGTCTCGGAGAACCCCGCCGGTTGACGGCGCGGGCTCCGCTCGCCCCTGCTCGTCACGCGCTCGGGACCTCCCCGCCTCACGTCGGAGCATCCACCCGGCGACGTCGACGGGTGGGCGGTGTACGGTCCGTCGCGTGCTCTTCCCTCCCGAGAAGCTCCTCCTCGACGCCGCCGTGGTCGCCGCGCGCCGGCTGCCGGAGGACGGCACGGGGCTGCACACCGTCGCGGCCGCCGTCATGGACGTGGACGGCCGCGTGCACACCGGCGTCAACGTGCACCACTTCACGGGGGGACCGTGCGCGGAGATGGTCGCCCTCGGCGTCGCGGCCGCCGCGGGAGCCCTCCCGGTGGCCGGGATCGTCGCGGTCGGCGACGGCGGGCGCGGGGTCCTGGCGCCGTGCGGACGGTGCCGCCAGGTGCTGGTCGACCAGCACCCCGACGCGCTCGTCATCGTGCCCGACGGCGCGGGCCTGGTCGTGGTTCGCGCCCGCGAGCTGCTGCCGTACGCCTACGAGCGCCGCGAGGCGGCCCCGCCCCGCCTCCTGCGGTTCGCCGCCCGGCACTGGGACGCCGTCGTCGCCGGGACGAAGACTGCCACCACCCGGTTCCGGGACCCGTCGCGCCCCGGGCCCGTGACCCTCCTGTTCGAGTTCGACGACCGCCTTCGCTCCCTGCCCGGCATGGTCGAGTCCGTGGAGCAGGTGCGGTTCGCCGAGATCACCGACGAGCAGGCCGCCCCGGAGAACTGCACGGCGGACCAGCTGCGCGACGCGCTGCGCACGCACCACTACCCGGGCATCGGCGACGGCGACGTGGTCGACCTCGTGCAGTTCCGGGTCGCGGGCCCGGCTCCCGTGGGCTGAGGGCGGCGCTCCTCTCGGGCTCAGGTGAGGACGAGCCCGACCACCCAGGCGACGGTGGCGACGAGCCCGCCGGCGAGCTGCACGCCGATCGTGATGAGGGTGGCCTTGAGCGCGGCGCGCGTGGCGGACCAGGCCACCGCGGCGTCGCGCCGGCGGGCGAGCTCGACGAGGAACACCGCGCCGGCGAAGAACAGGAAGAGCCCGACGACGGGCACGACGAAGAACCCGACGACCCCGGCGACGCCGGCGATCGCGAGGGTGCTCCAGGGCACGGCCGCGCGGCGCATGTGCCGGCCGGCGAGCAGCCACTGCCCGGTCTCGGCGAGCACGACCGCCACGGCGGCGACGGCGAAGCACACCCACGCCGTCGTGCCGCCGGTGACCCACGCCCACACGAGGATGCTCCCCAGCACGAGCACGTTGCCGGGGAGCACCTGCACGACGATGCCGACCAGGCCGACGGCGATCGCCAGCCCGACCAGCACCTCACCGAGGAGGTTCAACGGCTCACCAGAAGACGGCGACCAGGATGTTGACCAGCGTCAGCGCGCCGATCGAGTGCTTGAGGGCCGGGCTGACCGCACCCGTGCCGTTGTCGCCCTTGGCGCCCTGGCGCCGGGCGAGGAAGGCGAGGACGGTGATGATCAGCGCGATCACGAGCTTGACGCCGATCTTGGCCATGCTCGGGCCGCCGTCGGCCCAGAGGTCGCCCATCTCGGCGATGCCGACCATGACGACGCCCGCGACGAGGGCCGTCGCCGCGCCGTGGAAGACCCCGCGGTACAGGCCGGGACCCTTGATCGACGCGATGTAGCCGCCGAGGACGATCGCCCAGCCCACGAAGTGGAGGGCGACGAAGACGTGGTAGAGGAACTCCATGCCGCCACCCTATCCGCGCGGGGACAGGGATCTGACACGGGTGTCCGCAACCGGTCACATGTCACACCCGGGCCGCCCGGCGCAAGCGTCTCACCGGCCGTCCCAGCATGTGGTCCCACGATGTGGACCCGGTCTCGCGCAACCCGCCCTCGACCGGTTACCGTCGTCGCCATGACCACGGCCGCGCACCGCCTCCTCGTGACGACTCGTCACGAGATGCCGGCGTGCGTGCGTCGCAGCATGCGCAGCTGTCTGTGCTGCTGTCGCTGATCGCGCCCTACCTCAGCCCCGCCGCCACCCCGCGGCTCCTGAGCACCGGCGCGCGCCGTCGGTCCTCGGCCCACCCCTGCTGAGTCGCTCGTCGTCGCGCGTCCCCGCCCCCGAGGACCGAGGAACTCCCCCAGATGACGACGCAGACCACCGCCACCGCACCCACCGCCACCAGCGACAACGCCCCCTCCGCACGCGTGCGCCCGCCGCGCGCCACCCGCCCGAACGGCCAGTGGAAGATCGACGGCTCCGAGCCGCTCAACCACAACGAGGTGTTCAAGCAGGAGGCGGCGCCGCTCGGGGTCCGCGAGCGCATCGAGACGATCTACGCGCGCGACGGCTTCGACTCCATCGCCGACGACGACCTGCACGGCCGCTTCCGCTGGTGGGGCCTGTACACGCAGCGCAAGCCCGGGATCGACGGCGGCCGCACCGCCACGCTCGAGCCGCACGAGCTCGAGGACCGCTACTTCATGCTACGGGTGCGCTCGGACGGACAGCTGCTCGACCCGGCGGCGCTGCGGGTGCTGGGGGGCATCTCGGCGGACTTCGGGCGCGGCTCGGCGGACATCACCGACCGGCAGAACATCCAGTACCACTGGATCGAGATCGAGAGCATGCCGGAGATCTGGCGCCGCCTCGACACGGTGGGCCTGGAGACGACGACGGCGTGCGGCGACTCGCCCCGCGGCTTCCTCGGCAGCCCGGTGGCGGGCATCGCGGCGGACGAGATCATCGACCCGACGCCCGTGATCCTCGAGATCAAGCGCCGCTACATCGGCGACCCCGAGCTGGCGAACCTGCCGCGCAAGTTCAAGACGGCGATCACCGGCCACCCGAGCCTCGACGTCGTGCACGAGATCAACGACATCTCGCTGGTCGGCGTGGTGCACCCGGAGCTCGGCCCGGGCTACGACCTGTGGGTCGGCGGCGCGCTGTCGACGACGCCCCGGCTCGGCGAGCGGCTCGGCGTGTTCGTCACCGAGGAGCAGGCTCCCGACGTCTGGCACGGCGTCATCCGCATCTTCCGCGACTACGGCTACCGCCGGCTGCGCAACAAGGCCCGCCTGAAGTTCCTGCTCGCGGACTGGGGCACAGAGAAGTTCCGCGAGGTGCTGGAGAGCGAGTACCTCGGCTACGCGCTGCCCGACGGCCCGCCACCCGCCCCGGCCACCCGCCCCGGCGACCACGTCGGCGTGCACGAGCAGAAGGACGGCCGGTTCTACGTGGGTGCCGCGCCCGTCGTCGGGCGGGTCGGCGGCAACACCCTCACGGGGCTGGCGGACCTCGTCGAGCGGGTGGGCGCGGACGGGGCACGGCTCACGGCGCACCAGAAGGTCGTGGTCCTGGGCGTCCCGGCCGACCGCGTGGACGAGCTGCTCGACGGGCTGGAGCCGCTGGGCCTCACCGCCCGCCCCAGCCTCTTCCGCCGCTCGACCATCGCCTGCACGGGCATCGAGTTCTGCAAGCTCGCGATCGTCGACACCAAGGACACCGCGGCACGCGTCATCGGCGAGCTGGAGGACCGGCTCGGCGACGTCACCGCGCGTCTCGGGCGGCCCATCGAGCTCAACGTCAACGGCTGCCCCAACTCGTGCGCCCGGATCCAGACCGCCGACATCGGGCTCAAGGGCCAGATCATCACGGTCGACGGCGAGCAGATGCCGGGCTTCCAGGTGCACCTGGGCGGCGGCCTCGTGGGCGCCGGCCGCGACGCCGGGGAGCTGGGCCGCACGGTGCGCGGCCTCAAGGTCCCGGCCGCGGAGGTCGGCGACTACGTGGAGCGCGTCGTGCGGCGCTACGACGCCGAGCACGCCGGCGACGAGACGTTCGCGCAGTGGGCGCACCGGGCCGACGAGGAGGCGTTGCGATGACCGCCGTCGACGTCGCGTCCCCCGTCACGCTCCTGTCCCCCGCGGGCTCCGGGACCGACCGGCTCGCGCAGGTCCGGGCCCGGGCGGAGGCGCGCGACTCCGCGCGCGAGACCCGGCAGCACGCCCGCGCCGCGCGCCACCGCCGCTCCCCCGAGGAGCTGCGCCACGTCGTGGAGCGCGGGCGGGCCCAGCTGCACGCCGACGGCGACCGGCCCGAGGCCACGGCCGTGGAGGTCGTGGCATGGGCGGTGCGGGAGTTCGGCCCCTACCTCGCGGTCGCGTCGTCGATGCAGGACCTCGTGCTGGCGCACCTGGTGTCCCGGCAGCTCCCGTTCGTCGACGTCCTGTTCGGCGACACCGGCTACCACTTCGCGGAGACGCTCGGCACGCGCGGCGCCGTCGAGATCGAGATGGACGTCGACGTGGTCGACGTGCGCCCCGAGCTCACGGTCGCGCAGCAGGACGCCGAGCACGGCCCGCGCCTGCACGACCGCGACCCCGAGGCCTGCTGCGCCATGCGGAAGGTGGCGCCCATGCGCCAGGCGCTGCAGGGCTACGAGGCGTGGGCGACCGGCGTGCGGCGCGGCGAGACCGCGGCCCGCGCCAACGCGCCGCTCGTCGCCTGGGACGACAAGAACGGCGTCGTGAAGATCAACCCCCTCGCGGCCTGGACCGACGAGGAGGTCGAGGAGTACGCACGGGAGCACGGCGTCGTCGTCAACCCGCTGCTCAGCGACGGCTACCCGTCGGTGGGCTGCGAGCCGTGCACCCAGCGCGTCGAGGCCGGGCAGGACGCCCGCGCCGGGCGCTGGGCCGGGCGCGACAAGACCGAGTGCGGGCTGCACGTATGACCGAGCGGAGGACGACGGTGGCCGGAACCCGTGGAGCGCGGCCCGCGGCGCCGCACGACACCTATCCCCTGGGCCTGCGCGTCGCCGGCCGCCTCGTCATCGTGGTGGGCGGCGGGCCCGTGGCCCTGCGCCGCGTGCGCGGCCTGCTCGCCGCGGGCGCCCGCGTGCGGGTGATCGCGCCCGACGTCGTGCCCGACCTGGCGGCGCTGGTCTCCGCGGGCACGATCGAGCGCGTCACGCGCGGGTACTGCGACGGCGACCTCGACGGCGCCTGGCTCGTGCACACGGCCACCGGCGACCCCGACGTGGACGCCCGCGTGGCGGGCGACGCCGAGCAGCTGCGCACGTTCTGCGTCACCGCCGGCGACGCCGGCCTCGGCAGCGCGTGGGTGCCGGCGGTGGCCCGCACGCCCGTCACGGACGCCGCGGGCCGCCCGGCGGGCGACCTCACCGTCGCCGTCACGGCGGCGCGGGACCCGCGGCGCGCGGTGCGGGTGCGCGACGCCGTCGTCGTCGGGCTCGACGACGGCAGCCTGCCCCTGCGCGCGGTGCGCCCCGCCGACGACGCGGCACCGGCGGACGACGCGCCCTCGCGGCGCGGGCGGGTGGCCCTCGTGGGCGGCGGGCCCGGCGCGGCCGGCCTCGTCACGGTGCGGGGCCGCCGGCTCCTCGCGACCGCGGACGTCGTCGTCGTGGACCGCCTCGCGCCCCGCGCCCTGCTCGCCGGCCTCGGCGACGACGTGGAGGTGGTCGACGTCGGCAAGACGTCCGGCCACCACCCGGTGCCGCAGGACCAGATCTCCGCCCTGCTGGTGGAGCACGCCCTCGCCGGGCGGGACGTCGTGCGCCTCAAGGGCGGCGACCCCTACGTGTTCGGCCGCGGCGGCGAGGAGCTGGACGCCTGCCGCGCCGCCGGCATCGAGGTGGAGGTCGTGCCCGGGGTCACCTCCGCGGTGTCCGTGCCGGCCGCCGCCGGCATCCCCGTCACCCACCGTGGCCTGGCCCGCGGGTTCAGCATCCTCACCGGGCACGACGACGTCGGGCAGGTCCCCGGCGGCACCGACCACACCCTCGTGCTGCTCATGGGCGTCACCCGGCTCGCCGAGACCGCCCGCGCGCTCGTCGCGGCCGGACGGCCCGCGGCCACGCCGGTCGCCGTGGTGGAGGACGGTTTCGGCCCGCGCCAGCGCACCACCGTGGGCACCCTCGCGGACATCGCGGACCGGGCGCTCGCCGTCGGCGTGCGGGCGCCCGCGGTGACCGTCGTGGGCGACGTCGTGCGGCGCAGCCCCGCGTGGGCCGACGCCCTGCCCGACCACGGCGCCGTCCCGACCGCTGCCGTCGCGGCTCACGCCGGGCAGGCGCCCGCCGTGAGGTCGTCGTGACGGTGGTTCACGCGGCCGCAACCGCGCCGACCGACGCGCCGCGTAGCGTCGCTCCCGTGACCGCGCACCTGCCCGAGCCCGCCCCCGCCCTGCTCGCGATCTCCCACGGCACGGACTCGGCCACCGGGGCGGCGGCCGTCGCGAGGCTGGTCGACGCGGTGGCCGCGCGCGTCCCCGGCGTCCCCGTGCACGCGGGCTTCGTCGACGTGCAGCAGCCGGACGTGCCCACCTGCCTCGCGGGGCTGCGTGACGACCCGGCCGCCGCGGCGACGGTCGTCGTGCCGCTGCTCCTGTCCGCCGGGTACCACGTGCACGTGGACCTGCGCGAGGACGTCGACGCGGCGGCCGACGCCGGCGACGACGTCGTCCTCGGCGGCGCGCTCGGCCCGGACGACCGGCTCGTCGACCTGCTGGTGCGGCGCCTCGACGAGGCCGGCCTGCGCGCCGACGACACCGTGGTGCTCGCGGCCGCCGGGTCCAGCGACGCCCGAGCCGTCGCCGACTGCGAGACCACCGCGGCCCGCCTCGCGGCGCGGGTCGGCCGGCCCGTCACCGTCGGGTACATCGCGAACGCGACACCGCGGGCGGCCGAGGCCGTCGCCGCGGCCCGCGCCGGCGCCCCCGGGCGCGTCGTCGTCGCGACCTACCTGCTCGCGCCCGGCTTCTTCGCGGACCTCGCCGCGCGCGCCGGCGGCGACGTCACGACCGCGCCGCTGCTGGTCGCGGGCGCGGAGGCGCCCGCCGAGCTGGTCGAGGTCGTCGTCGACCGCTACCTCGACGAGGTCAGAGCAGGCGCCGGGCGGCGGCCCACCGCGTGAGCTCGTAGCGGCTGGACAGCTGCAGCTTGCGCAGCACGGCGGACACGTGGGTCTCCACCGTCTTGATGGAGATGAACAGCTCGCTCGCCACCTCGCGGTAGGAGTAGCCCCGCGCGATGAGGCGCATGACCTCCTGCTCGCGCTTGGACAGCCGGTCCAGCTCGTCGTCGGCCACCGCGACGTCGCCCGCCGCCGTGCCGAACGCGTCGAGCACGAAGCCCGCCAGCCGGGGCGAGAACACCGCGTCGCCGCCGGCCACCCGCACCACCGCGCCGGACAGGTCCGACGCCGAGATGTTCTTCGTGACGTACCCGCGCGCCCCCGCGCGGATGACGGCCACGACGTCCTCCGCGGCGTCCGAGACGGACAGCGCGAGGAACTTCGTGCCGCCCAGCAGGTCCACGCACCTCCGCACCACCTCGGCGCCGCCGCCGCCGTTGCCGCCGGGCAGGTGCACGTCGAGCAGCACCACGGGGGGCCGCAGCTCGTGCACGACGGCGACGGCCTGGTCGACGTCGGCCGCCTCGCCGACCACGTCCACCCGCCCGTCCAGGCTGGCGCGCACGCCGGTGCGGAACATGTGGTGGTCGTCGACGAGGACGACCGGGACCGGCCCCGTGGGCGGCTGGGGGGCGTCGGGCGTGGCGCTCACGTGCGTGCTCCTTCGTCGGTGTCACTGGTCGTCGTGCCGGTCGGCACCGCGGTCGGGGCGGGCGTCCCGTCCTCGGCCGACGGGGTGGACGGCGCGGGAGCGGCGGGCGAGGCCTGGCCGTCGCGCGGCATGCGCAGCCGCACCTCGGTGCCCCAGCCCTCGCGGCTGGTGACGTCCGCCGTGCCGCCGCGCCGATGCACGCGGCCCAGGATGGACTCTCGCACCCCGAACCGGTCCGGCGCGATGTCGTCCATCTCGAAGCCGTCGCCGCGGTCACGGACGAACACCTCGACGGCGCCGTCGGTCACCTCGAGGTAGACGGTCACGGGAGGCCGGCCGTGCACGACGGCGTTGACCAGGGCCTCGCGCGAGGCCTGCAGCAGCGCCGACGTCTCCTCGGTGGGCACGCAGTCGCCCACCACGACCGTCTCGACCTCGACGGCGCGGCCGTCCTCGACCTCCGCGACGAGGGCCCGCAGCTCGGCCGCGAGCGACGTGCCGGGGGCGGTCCGGTCCGTGTAGAGCCATTCCCGCAGCTCGCGCTCCTGGGCGCGGGCCATGCGCGCCACCGCCTCCGGGTCGTCCGCGCGCGAGCGGATGAGGGCCAGGGTCTGCAGCACCGAGTCGTGCAGGTGGGCCGCGATGTCGGCGCGCTCGGCCTCCCGGGCGCGCGCCGCGCGCTCGTCGCCGAGCTCGCGGACCAGCCGCAGCCACCAGGGCGCCAGCATGAGCGCCGCGCCCGCCAGCACCGCGAGGGACGCCGCGCCCGCCTGCAGCAGCACCGGCACCGGGGCGTCCTGGCCGATGAGGAGCAGGACGCCGACCATGACGAGCACGACGCCGCCCACGAGGCGCAGCACGAGCGTGGGGCGCCGCGCGTGCCCGCCGCCATCCCCCGTGCGACCGCGCTGCGCCGCGTCGAGCTGGCTCCAGGCGAGGGCCAGCCCGCCCACCGCGACGAGGGCCGGCAGCACCCACGACGCGCCCACGTCCCAGCCCGCGCGGATCGCGACCAGGATGAACGCGCCCGCGATGAGGGCCGCCCCGATGAGGACGTCCCGCACCGGCAGCGCGGCGACCGGGCCCCGCAGGCGCAGCCGCGGCGCGAGCCGCTGCAGCGACGTCGGCGTGGTGTCCGCGGCCAGCCTCGGGTCGCCAGACGGCACGGTTACCCACCAGAACACGTACGCCACCGCGCCCGCGCCGCCCGCCAGGGTGAGCAGGAGGAAGGCGAGGCGCACCACGAGGACCGGGAGGCCCAGGTGCGCGGCGAGGCCCGCGGCGACGCCGCCGAGCATCCGGCCCCGCGGGGGCCGGCGCAGCGGGAGGCGCGGGGGACGGTCGGTGCTCACCCTCCCGATCCTGGCACGTCAGGGGCGCCCCCGGGCGCGGGATCCCGAGGTTTCAGGGTGGCCGGGCCCGGTGAATCAGGGTCCCCTCAGGGCAGCACCCGATGCCGCGACGCCGCCCCGGTCGTCAGGATGGAGCCATGAGCACCGACGACCTCCCCCAGCCGCCCGGGCCGCAGCCCGGCGCCGGCGGCGCCCCCGCCACGGGCGGGCCCGTGCCGCCCCGCAGCGGCGACGGCTTCTTCGACTCCATCCGCCGCCTCGGCGTCACCCGGTCCGACGACCGGTGGGTCGGCGGCGTCGCGGGCGGTGTGGCCGAGCGGTTCGGCCTCGACCCCCTGCTGGTGCGCGGGCTGCTGATCCTCAGCTTCTTCCTGACCGGCGCGGGCATCGTCATCTACGCGATCGCGTGGGCGCTGCTCCCGGAGCGGGACGGACGGATCCACCTCCAGCAGGCGTTCCGCGGCGACTTCGACGTCGCGCTGCTCGGGGCGGTCGTCGCGCTGATCGTCGGCTTCGCGTGGGGCGACGGCTTCTGGTCGTGGGGCGGCGGACGCTTCTTCGACTGGGTCGCCGGCATCCTCTGGGTGGCCGTCTGGGTCGCCATCGTCTGGCTGATCGTCAAGCTGATCCGCGACCGCAAGCCGCGCTCCGGCGGCCCGAACGTGCCGCCCGCCCCGCCGTACCCCGCGACGCCGTACCCGGCGACGCCGTACGCCTCGACGCCGGCCCCCGGGACCGCGGCCCCGGCCCCGTCGGGCACCGCCGGCGGCGGCACCTCCGACACCGGGATGCCGTACGGCGCCGGCGGCCCGTCCGGCGCCGTGCCCACGGACTCGTTCGCCCCGGCGCCCCCCGCGCCGTACCTGGCCGCGCCCACCCTGCCGCAGCCGCCCGCCCCGGCAGCCACGGGCTCCTGGGCGGCGGCGCCGGCCCCCGCCGCGCCGCTCGCTGCCCCGGCACCGCTCGCTCCCCCGGCACCGCCGCGGCCGCCGCGACCCGTGCGCCGCGGGCCGGGTGCGGGCGCCGTGGGCATCGTCCTCGGCCTGGTGCTCCTCGCCGGCGCGCTCCTGCTCGTCGCCGACCGCACGAACAACCTCGGGCTGCCGCTCGGCCCCACCTGGCTGGGCATCTCGATCGTCGTCCTCGGGGTCGGGCTCGTCGTGACCGGGCTGCGCGGCCGCCGCGGCGGCATGCTGACCTTCTTCGCGATCCTCGCCCTGATCGCCGGGGTCATCACCTGGCCGTTCGCCGGTACCCGCGGCTCGTGGGACTTCTGGGACGCCGGCCCGCAGGAGTCGGGCTCCGCGACCGTCGTCAGCGACGGCACCGTCACCCCGCGGTCGATCGAGGAGGCGGAGGACGGCGTCAACGTGCGGTTCGGCAGCGCCGTCGTCGACCTCACCGAGCTGGACCTCGGCTCCGTCACCCCCGGCGACCCCGTCGTCGTGCCGATCTCCATGGCCGCGGGCAGCACGCAGGTGCTGATCCCCGCCGACCAGGCCGTCCAGGCCGACGTCCAGGTCATCGCCGGCAACGCCACCTGGCGCGCCGACGGTCAGGACAACTCCGTGAACACCTACACCAACGGCCCGGCGCGGTTCACCACCGACGAGGTGCACACCGCGGGCGGCGCCCGCCTGGTGCTCGACGTCGACGTCCGCGCCGGCGACCTGACCATCGAGGAGTCCCGATGAGCGACGACAAGCCCACGACGCCCGACCCCGGGCTCACGGACGGCGGCGACGAGACCCAGGCCCTCCCCGCCGCGGACGAGACCCAGGCCCTCCCCGCCGCGGACGAGACCCAGGCCCTCCCGTCCCCGGACGAGACCCAGGCCCTCCCGTCCCCGGACGAGACGCAGGCCTTCGCGACGACGGACGCCACCCGGGCGCTGCCCGTGGCCGGGCCCGAGGACCCGCTGTCGATCTTCGACCAGCCGGACCGGCCTGCGTACGGCCAGCCCGCCCCCGGCCGGCCGGCGTACGACCAGCCCGCGTACGACCAGCCCGCGTACGACCAGCCGGCGTACGACCAGTCGGCCGGGTCCGCGACGGCCGCGGCGGCGGACGTGCCGCCCGCGACGCCGACGGACGTACCCGCGGCCGCGGCTGGCCCGGTCGACGACCGCCACGCCCCGAGCCCCGGCCCGCGGGCCAGCACGATCGTGTGGGGCTTCCTGGTGGTGGCGTTCGGCGTCGGCCTGGTCGCCAACGGCGCGGGGATGCACATCGACGTCGAGCTCGCCGCCATCGTGCTGCTCGCCGCCGCGGGCGTGCTGCTCGTCATCGGCTCGGTGGTGAGCGCGGTGCGCCGCCGGCGCCGCACGACGTCCGCCCGCTGACGCGCAGCACGACGACGCGGTGGTGACCCCCGGGTGGGGGTCACCACCGCGTCGTCGTGCTGGGCGGCCGCGGACCTCAGGCGGTCGGCGAGCCGCTGCTCCCGGCCGGCGGGGCCGACGGCGGGTTCTCCGGGGGCGTCGACGGAGGTGTCGACGACGTGGACGGAGGGGGCGTGGTCCCGGCCGGGGGCGCCTCGGGGGCGGGGCGGGTGGTCGGCCGCTCGGGCGGCGGGGCCGGGGTGCTGGGCCGTGCCGGCTCGACCGGGTCGGCGCGGTGGGCGGCGTGCGAGAGGTCGCCGCCCGAGGTGACCGGCCCCGAGTCGATCACCATCTGCGGCCCGCCAGCGAGCCTGCGTAGCGCGCTGCCGAGCAGGAGGAACACGATGCCCAGGCCGATGACGAGGGCGCAGACGCCGAACGCCACGACCGAGGTGAACAGCGACGCCCGCAGGAAGGACGCCTGCATGACCGTGTCCCGGGTCGGGTCGTCCTGCGGGAGCTCCGCGTACGTCTGCCCGCCCGAGGCCTCCAGGGCGTGCTTGTTGATCACCTCGGCCTGCGCGTAGGCCGTGAAGGGGCCCGACACGTGCTGGCCCGCGAACATGCTCGCGTCGTCCGACACGGTGATCTGCTCGTCGGAGAGCGTCTGCGAGACGACGATCCAGACCACGACGCCGGCGACGATCATGACGATGCCAGCGATGAGGGTGATCAGACCGATGCCCCGGACGCCCTTGGGGGGTTGGACGGTGACAGTGCTCGACATGTCGCACCTTCTCCTTGAGGTGGGCCGTGATGCATGCGCAGGTACTGCTCCTGGCACGGTAGCGCTCTCGCGCGGGACCGGCTCGGTGAAGCCGCAGGTGACCGCGCCGGTCGCGATGGCAGGATGACCCGGTGCGCATCGTCCACGTCTCCGACTCCTACCTGCCGCTGCTGGGCGGCATCGAGACCCAGGTGGCCCGGCTCGCCCGCCGGCAGGCGGAGGCGGGGCACGAGGTCGAGGTGATCACGACGACCCCCGCGGCGCGCGGGGCCCACGGCGTCACCACCGCGCGGGACGAGGACGGCGTGGTCGTGCACCGCGTCGCGGCGCGGGTCCCCGGCGGGTACCCCGTGCACCCGCGCGCGACGCGGCACGTCGTGGCGCGGCTGCGGGCCCTGGAGGCCGACGGTCGCCGGCCCGACGTCGTGCACCTGCACATGGGCGTGCTCGCCCCGACCGTGGAGGCGTCGCTGCGCGCCGTCACCCGCCTGGGCCTGCCGGCCCTGCTCACGGTGCACAGCGTGTGGGGCGGCTGGGAGCGCGCGTTCGCGGGGCTCGACCGGCTGACGGGCTGGTCCGCGTGGCCGGTGCAGTGGTCCGCGGTGAGCGAGATGACGGCCGCTCCCCTGCGCCGCGTCGTCGGCCGCCGGCTCGGCCCTGCCGCGGCCGCGGAACGGGTGTCGGTGCTGGGCAACGGCATCGACGTCGAGGCGTGGCGCCTGCCGCGCGTCGAGCGCGGCGAGCGGGCCGAGGGGCACGAGGTGCACGTCGTGTCCGCCACCCGGTTCGCGCCGCGCAAGCGGGTGCTGCCCATGCTCGAGGCGATCGCCGTGGCTCACGACCGCGCGCCCGGGCGCCTCGTCGCGACGATCGGCGGCGACGGGCCGCAGCTCGCGGAGGCGCGCCGGTGGGTGCGCGAGCGCGGGCTGGCGGACGTCGTGCGCCTCGTCGGGCGGCTCACCCCCACCGAGCTCAAGCGCCTGTACGTGCGCGCGGACGTGTTCGTCGCCCCGGCCGTGCAGGACGCGTTCGGCATCGCCGCCCTGGAGGCGCAGGCCGCGGGCCTGGCGGTGGTGAGCCGGTCGCAGTCGGGCGTGGCGGAGCGCCTCGTCGACGGCCGCGACGCGCTGCTCGTGGACGACGACGCCGCGCTGGCCGACGCGCTGGTGCGGCTCGCCGACGACCCGGACCTGCTCGACGCGATCGTCGCCCACAACCGCACCGCCGAGCTCGCGACGTCGTGGCCGCGGGTGCTCGCCGACGTGGCCGCCGCCTACGACCGGGCCGCCGCGCTCGCCCGCTGACGTCGGTCCCGCGGGCCCGTCGCGGGTGACGGCCCTGGCCACGCACCGATCGATGCCCCGGCGTATCACCCGCGGGCGCGGCCCCCTCTGTCACTCGCAGACCGGCGACCAGGGGATCGCCGGCTGACGTGAGGAGCGACGATGACCATCACGACACGCACCCGCACCCGCCGCGCACGGCTCGCCGCCGTCGTCGGCGGGCTCGCGGCGATCGCGGCCCTGGGCCTCACCGGCCCGGCCGCCACGGCGGCGCCCGACGACGGCGCCGCCCCGGTCCAGGTCCAGAAGGTGGCGAGCGACAGGCCCGTCACCGTCCAGGACGTCGCCGCGACCGCGTCGTCGAGCACGTTGTACTGCGCCGTCCTCGACGGGACGTTCGGCTGCAAGCCGTACTCCCCCGGCAAGGGGCTGGTCGTCGCCCGCCTGTACGACGGGGCGAACTACTCCGGCCGGCAGGTCGTCATCTTCAACCCGAAGTACAAGGTGGGCTGCACGGCGAAGACCACCGACAACGAGGGCGGCTCCGTCCTCGGCGCGATGTCCAACAAGGTGACGTCGGTCCGGACGTACAACCACTGCGACATCAAGCTGTTCGACGGCGCGTCGAAGAACGGCACGCACACGGGCTGGGTGGACCGCACCGGCCGGCTCGGCGCGCTCGACAACCGGGCGAGCTCGTTCGCGATCTCCTGACCGCGACCCCGGGAACGACCGCGGCCCCGCTCCCCTTCCGGGGGGCGGGGCCGCGGGGTGTCACTCCCACTCGATGGTGCCCGGCGGCTTGCTCGTCACGTCGAGCACCACACGGTTGACCTCGCTCACCTCGTTGGTGATGCGGGTGGAGATGACGGACAGCACGTCGTAGGGCAGGCGCGTCCAGTCGGCCGTCATGGCGTCCTCCGACGACACCGGGCGCAGCACGATCGGGTGGCCGTAGGTGCGGCCGTCGCCCTGCACGCCGACGGAGCGGACGTCGGCCAGCAGCACCACGGGGCACTGCCAGATCTCGCCGTCCAGGCCCGCCCTGGTGAGCTCCTCGCGGGCGATGGCGTCCGCCTTGCGGAGGGTGGCCAGGCGCTCGGCCGTGACCTCGCCGACGATGCGGATGCCCAGGCCGGGGCCGGGGAACGGCTGGCGGGCGACGATCTCCTCCGGCACGCCGAGCTCGCGGCCCACGGCGCGGACCTCGTCCTTGAACAGGGTGCGCAGGGGCTCGACCAGCTCGAACTGCAGGTCGTCCGGCAGGCCGCCCACGTTGTGGTGGCTCTTGATGTTGGCCGCGCCCTCGCCGCCGCCCGACTCCACGACGTCCGGGTAGAGCGTGCCCTGCACCAGGAACTTGACCTCCTCGCCGTGCGCGCCCGCCTCGGCGACGATGTCGCGCTGCGCGTCCTCGAAGACGCGGATGAACTCGCGGCCGATGATCTTGCGCTTCGTCTCCGGGTCGCTGACCCCGGCGAGGGCGGTGAGGAACCGCTCCTTCTCGTCGCGGATGATGAGCTTCACGCCCGTGGAGGCGACGAAGTCGCGCTCGATCTGCTCGACCTCGCCCTCGCGCAGCAGGCCGTGGTCCACGTGCACGCAGGTGAGCTGGTCACCGACGGCGCGCTGCACCAGGGCGGCCGCGACGGCGGAGTCGACGCCACCGGACAGCGCGCAGATGACGCGGGCGTCACCGACCTGCGCGCGGATCGCGGCGACCTGGTCGGCGATGACGTTCCCGGCCGTCCACTCGGGCTTCAGGCCGGCGCCCTCGTAGAGGAACTTCTCCAGCACGGCCTGGCCGTGGGCGGAGTGCTTGACCTCCGGGTGCCACTGCACGCCGTACAGGCGGCGGCCGGTGTCCTCGAAGGCGGCGACGGGCGAGCCGGACGACGTGGCCAGCACCTGGAAGCCGGCGGGCGCCGCGTGCACGGAGTCGCCGTGGCTCATCCAGGTGGTCTGGTGGTCGGGCGTGCCGGCCAGCAGCACGCCGGCCTCGCAGACCTCGACCTCGGTGCCGCCGTACTCGCGCTGCCCCGTCTGGGCCACGGTGCCGCCGAGCGCCTGGGCCATCGCCTGGAAGCCGTAGCAGATGCCGAGCACCGGGACGCCCGCCTCGAACAGCGCAGGGTCGACGAACGGCGCGCCGGTGGCGTACACCGACGACGGCCCGCCCGACAGGATGATCGCCGCCGGGTTCTTGGCGAGCATCTGCTCCGTGGTGAACGTGTGCGGCACGATCTCGGAGTAGACGCTGGCCTCGCGCACGCGGCGTGCGATGAGCTGAGCGTACTGGGCGCCGAAGTCGACGACCAGGACCGGGCGGGGGGAGTCGGTGGCGGGAGACGTCACCGACCCATCGTAGCGGCGCGCCACCCGCCGTCGGCCCGCTCACCGCGTCGGGTAGGTCACCTCCACGCGGCGGTTCAGCGCTCGGCCCGCCGGGTTGTCCTCGCCCTCGACCTCGTTCTCCGCCACCGGGTCCTGCTCGCCGTGCCCCTCGACCTTCGGGGCCAGGTCCGGGCGCTCGGCCCCGAGCACGTCGGCGACGGCGGTCGCGCGCTGCGTCGAGAGCCTCCGGTTGAACGCGTCCGCGCCCACGGAGTCGGTGTACCCGTCCACGCGCACCGTCGCGCCCTGCGGGACGTCCTCGGCGAGCTCCGCCACCGCCGCCCTCGCCTCCGGCGTGAGGGTGGCCTCGCCGAACTCGAACAGCAGGTCGGCGGTGAGCGTGACGACGGTGTCCTCCTTCTTCTCCCGCTTCTTCTCCAGGACGGTGGTGGAGTCGTCCGGCCGCAGCGCGAACGTGGAGTCCGCCGCGCGGAGGTCGACCGCCGCGTCGGCCGCCATCTCCGGGGTGGTCTCCGCTCCCTCCACCCGCGCGCGGGCCTCCGCGAGCGCGTCCGCGGCCGCCGTCAGCAGGTCGGGGTCGGCCACGGCCGCGGAGCCGGTCGCCGCCGGCGAGGCGGACGGGTCCGTCGTCGCCGCGGCGGGCACCGCACCCGCGGCGACGAGCGCGAGGGCCGCGGCGAGCGGGGCGACGGCGCGGCGGACGCTCACTCGGCGGCGCCGTCGCGGTAGGTGACCGTCGCGTCCGTGAACAGCGGCAGGCCCTCGGCGGGCAGGACGTCGACGGTCGCGGGCTCGCCCTCCGGCGCGGGCAGCACCGCGGACACCTCGACCGCGCCGTGGTTGGGGAACTCGAAGGAGTGCTTCTCGAGCGGGGACACGAGCATCGACTCGCGGCACCGGATCTGCGCGAGCGCCGCGTCCGTCGCGCTGTCGGTGTCCTCCTGCCAGGCGCCCTCGGTGCAGAACGGGCGGTAGGCCTTGAGCCCCGCGCGGTCGGTCACCGTCGTCGCGGGCTCGACGGACATGTCGTACCAGCTGACGCCCGCGTCGGCCGGTGCCGCGTCGTCGTCCCAGCGCAGCGCCCAGCGGACCGTCATCACGCCGTCGCCCACCTCGACCGCGCGCAGCGTCACGGTCACCTCGCCGCCCGGGGCGGCGTCCGAGCCGTGCGGCGTGGCGAGCTTCTGCTCGGCCATCGCCTGGTCGGCGACGGTCGCCGTGCCGGGGTCGGCCGCGGCCTGCTCGGCGTCCGCGCCCTGCTCCGGGCCGCCCGTCGTGGCGGTCGCGTCGTCGTCCGCCTCGCCGGTGCACCCGGCGAGCAGGAGGGAGCCGGCGAGGGCGAGCGCGGTGGCCGTGCGGGCGCGGGCGAAGGGCCGTGCGGTCATGGGTGCTCCGTCTTCCGGGCGGCCGTCGCCGGCCGTGAGGGGGGTCGGCCTCACCCTGGCACGGGCCGCCCGCCCGGGGCGAGAGGATTCGACGGGGAGACCTCCCCATCGGCGACCCGCGCCCGACGGGGAGAGCGCCCGACGGGGAGAGGGTCGTCAGCCGAGGCGCTCGCGGAGCTCGCGCGCGGCACGCTCCGGGTCCGGCGCCTGCGTGATCGCCCGCACGACGACGACCCGGTCCGCGCCCGCGTCGAGCACCTCGCCGAGCCGGGTTGCGTCGACGCCTCCGATCGCGAACCACGGCGTGGCGGGACGGGTCGCGGCGACCTCCCGCAGCAGGTCGAGGCCCACCGCGGCGCGGCCGGGCTTGGTGGGCGTGGCCCACAGCGGGCCCACGCAGAAGTAGTCGACCTCGGGGTCCGCCTCGGCCTGCGCCGCCTGCGCCGCCGAGTGCGTGGAGCGGCCCAGCACCGGGGCCGCACCGAGCAGCCCCCGCACGGCCGGGACGGGCAGGTCCCGCTGCCCCATGTGCACCACGGGCGCCCCCGTCACCGCCGCCACGTCGGCCCGGTCGTTCACCGCCCACAGCGCGCCGTGCTCGGCCGCGACGCGGGCCACGACCTCCTGCAGCTCGAGCTCGCGCGCCACGTCGAGGGACTTGTCGCGCAGCTGCACGACGTCGACCCCGCCCGCGAGCGCCGCGTGCAGGAAGTCCTCGAGGTCGCCGCGGTCCTCGCGGGCGTCGGTGCAGAGGTACAGGCGGGCGGCGGCGAGGCGGGCGCGCGTCGTGCCGGGAGCGGCGCTGGTCGTGGTCACGCCGGTCAGGGTAACCACGGCCCGGGTTACAGTGACGGCGCACGGGAGCCCCGCTCGGGGCTGAGAGGGCGCAGGAGCCGACCGTCGAACCTGATCTGGGTCATGCCAGCGAAGGGAGCGCACATGCCCACGTCCGTCCCTCCGTCCCCCCGCGACGTCGTCGTGGTGGGCGGCGGCATCGTCGGCCTCGCCGTCGCGTGGCGCGCCGCCGCGTCCGGGATGTCCGTCACGGTGCTCGACCCCGCCCCCGGCGACGGCGCGACCCGCGCGGCCGCGGGCATGCTGGCCGCCGTCGCGGAGGCCGACTTCGGCGAGCACGAGCTGACGCGGCTCAACCTCGCGTCCGCCGCGCGCTGGCCGGGCTTCGCCGCCGACCTCGCCGCCGCGTCGGGCCGCGAGGTCCCCCTGCAGCGGGCCGGCTCCCTCGCCGTCGCGTACGACGCCGACGACCTCGCCCTGCTCCGCCGCGTCCTGACGCTGCACCGCGGCTGGGGGCTCGGCTCGGCCGAGCTCACCGTGGCCGACGCCCGCCGCCGCGAGCCGTACCTCGGCCCGCGCCTGGCGGGCGCGGCGGCGGTCGAGGGCGACCTCGCCGTCGACCCGCGCGGGGCCCACGCCGCGCTGCGCGCCGCGCTCGGCGACGCCCTGGTCCCCCGTGCCGCCGTGCGGCTGGAGCGCGACCGCGCGGGCCGGGTCGTCGCGGTGCAGGACGACGCCGGCGCGCGCCACGCCGCGGGCGCCGTGGTGCTCGCGACGGGCGCCGTCCCCGCGGCCGCGCTGCTCGACGCCGTCCCCGAGGCGCCCGTGCCCGTCCGGCCCGTCAAGGGGATCACCCTGCGGCTCGACGCCGGCCCCGGGCTCGCCCTCGAGCACGTGGTGCGCGGCACCGTGCAGGGTCGGCCGGTGTACCTCGTGCCGCGCGCGCCGGGCACCGGGACCGGCCCCGGCGGCGGGCCCGCGCACCGCGAGGTCGTGGTCGGCGCCACCAGCGAGGAGCGACCCGACGACCGCCGGGCCGAGGCCGGCGGCGTCTTCGCCCTCCTGCGCGACGCGCGCGCCCTCGTGCCCGGCATCGACGAGGCCGCGCTCGTCGACGTCACGCCGCGCGCCCGCCCGGCCACCCCCGACAACCTGCCCCTGGTCGGCGCCACCGCGGCCCCCGGGCTGCTGGCCGCCGTCGGCCACGGGCGCAACGGCGTGCTGCTCGCGCCGCTCACCGCGGACGCCGTCGTCGCCGCGCTCACCGGCGCGCCCGCCCCCGACCCCGCGCTGGCCGCCGCCGACCCGCGGCGCTTCGCCCCCTCCCCCGCCCGCCGTACCGAAGGAGCCGTCCGATGACCACCGCGCCCCCCACCCCCACCGCCGCCGTGAACGGCGAGCCCTACCCGCTCGACGGGCCGCACGGCGACGGCGTCGAGGCCCTGGTCGCCGCCCTCGTCCCCGCGTTCGTGGCCGACGGCACGGTGCAGGGCATCGCCGTCGCCGTCAACGACGCCGTCGTCCCCCGCGGCCTGTGGGCCGGCACCCGCGTCGCGCCCGGCGACCGGGTCGAGATCGTCACCGCCGTCCAGGGCGGCTGAGGAGGAACCATGACCAGCACCGCGACCCTCGCCGACCCGCTCGAGATCGCCGGCACCACGATCGGCTCGCGCCTCGTCATGGGCACGGGCGGGGCGGCCAACCTCATGACGCTCGAGGACGCGCTGGTCGCGTCCGGCACCGGGCTCACCACCGTGGCGATGCGGCGCGTCGCGGTGCGGCCCGGCGGGGCGGGCGCCGAGGACGGCGGCATCTGGGGCCTGCTCGAGCGCCTCGGGATCCGCGCCCTGCCCAACACCGCCGGCTGCTTCTCGGCCCGCGAGGCGGTGCTCACCGCGCGGCTCGCCCGCGAGGCGTGCGGCACCGACTGGGTGAAGCTCGAGGTGATCGCCGACGACGTCACCCTCCTGCCCGACCCGTTCGGCCTCGTCGAGGCCGCCGAGGAGCTCGTGCGCGACGGGTTCGTCGTGCTGCCGTACACCAACGACGACCCGATCCTGGCCCGCCGCCTGGAGGACGTCGGCTGCGCCGCCGTCATGCCGCTGGGCGCTCCGATCGGCACCGGCCTGGGCGTGCTCAACCCGCGCAACATCGAGGCGATCGCCGCCGCCGCGCGGGTCCCCGTCATCCTCGACGCGGGCGTGGGCACGGCGTCCGACGCGGCCCTCGCGATGGAGCTCGGCTGCGCCGGCGTCCTGCTCGCCACCGCCGTCACGCGGGCCGCGGACCCCGTCCGGATGGCGCACGCCATGCGCCTGGCCGTCCAGGCCGGCCGGCTCGCCGCCGGCGCCGGCCGCATCCCGCGGCGCGAGGGCGCCTTGGCCAGCTCGACGCCCGACGGCCGCCTCGACCTCGCCCTCTGACCGCCCCGCCCGCCCGGCGCGAGGGTCCGCACCATGCCGAGGTGGGCCCGTGCTCGAGCCACCTCGCGAGGTGTGCGGACCCCCTCGGCGTCAGACGGCGAGGAGGAGCGCGGGCGCGCCGCCCTCGACGGACCGGGCGTCGACGCCCGCGGCGCGGGCGACGTCGGCGACGCGGGCCGAGCGGGCGCCCGCGGCGCAGACCAGCAGCACGGGGCGGTCGACGGGCAGCTCCGCGCGCGCCACGTCGGCGCCGTCGGGCCCGAGGAACACGCCGCTCGGCACGAGCCGCGACCCGGCGACGGGCAGGGCCTGCGCCTCCCAGTCCTCGCGGACGTCGACGAGCGCCACGGGGGCGTCGCCCGCGAGCAGCGCGGCCGCCTCGCGCGCGGTGACGCTCGCCGGGCCCATGCCCGCGTCGGCGGCGCCGCCCGACGGCGCGGGCAGGCCGCAGAACGCCGCGTACGCGGCGTCGTCGGCGAGCAGGGCGGTGACGGGCTCGCGCGTGGGGTCCGGGCGGACGGCGAGCTGCCGCCACGTGAGGTCGAGGGCGTCGTAGACCGCGATGCGGCCGAGCAGCGTGGTGCCCGCGCCGGTGATCAGCTTGACGGCCTCGGTGGCCATGACCGACCCGACGGTGCCGCACAGCGCGCCCAGCACGCCGCCGGTGGCGCAGTCCGGCACGGTGCCGGGCGGCGGGGGCACGGGGAAGACGTCGCGGTAGGTGGCGCCGCGCTCGCGGACCCCGTCGGCCGACCGGGGCGCGCCCCAGAAGACGCTCACCTGCCCGTCGAACTGGTGGATCGCGCCCCACACGACCGGCACGCCGAGGACCTCCGCGGCGTCCGACACGAGGTAGCGCGTCGGGAAGTTGTCGGCCCCGTCGAGCACGAGGTCGTACCCGCGCAGGATGTCGAGGACGTTCTCGGGGGTCAGGCGCTCCGCGTGGGCGACGACGTCGACGTCGGGCGCCAGGTCCGCCAGCCGGTCCCGGGCCGAGTCGACCTTGGGCCGGCCGACGTCGGCGGTGCCGTGCACCACCTGGCGCTGCAGGTTGGAGAGGTCCACGACATCGTCGTCGACGACGCCGAGCGTGCCCACGCCCGCGGCCGCGAGGTACTGCAGGGCCGGGCTGCCCAGGCCGCCCGCGCCCACGACCAGCACGCGCGCCGCGGCGAGCCGCCGCTGCCCCTCCGCGCCGACGCCCGGCAGCGGCAGGTGCCGGGCGTACCGGGCGAGGCGGGCGGCGTCGAGCGCCGGGCCGGGCGCGACGAGCGGGGCGAGGGCGACGGCGGCCGGGTCGCTCATGCCGAGTACCGCTCCGCGAGCGCGGCGAGCTTGGCGTCCGCGCCGGCGTGCACGCGCTTCTCGAGGATGAACGACATCACCGGGACGACGCCGGCGAAGACCATCGTGGCGAGCCGCCCGAAGCCCCAGCGCATCTTGGACCACAGGTCGAGGACGCTCACGAGGTAGACCACGTAGATCCAGCCGTGCGCGAACGGCACCCAGCCCAGGTAGTCGACGACGACGTCGACCTTCACCACGTACTTGAAGAACAGCTCGAAGCACAGGATCAGCAGCATCACACCGGTGAGGATCGCCATGAACCGGTAGCGCTTCAGGGCTCCGCGGGCCTTGCGGATGGCGGTCTCGGCCTGGGCCTGGCTGGCGGCGGGGGTCTGCTGCGGCGTGCTCACCCCAGCATCGTAGGCGGGGTTCGGACCTCGACGGCCCGCCCGCCCGCGCGTTATTCCGTCGCCCGGTGTCGGTACGGCTCCGTACGCTTGATCCCCGTGCGACCCCTCCCCCTCCCCGACGTGGGCAACCCCCCTCTGACGTCCCCCGCCAAGCTCCTCGCCTGGCAGGGGTGGCGCCAGCGCGACGTGCTGGCGAAGTCCCTGGTGGCGGGCGTGGTGGCGATGCTCGCGTCGGCCGCGGCCCCGCTGCTGATCGGTCGCGCCATCGACGAGGGCCTGTCGCAGGGCTTCGGCGGCCCGCTGTTCCTGTGGTGCGGCGCGATGCTGGGCGCCGCGCTCGTCATCGTCGTCGCCGGCATCTTCAACCACATCTGGGACGTCGAGAACTGGGTGCGGGCGTCGCTGTCGTTCTCCCAGCTCGTCGGCTACAAGGCGTCGCGCGCGGGGCACGCGATCACGCGCAAGCTCCCCACCGGCGAGGTGGTGTCCGCCGTGGCGAACGACGCCCTCCGCGTGGGCGACATGTTCTCCATGGCCGGCCGGTTCACCGGCGGCGTGATCGCGTACGTCGTGGTCGTCGCGATCATGCTGTCCCAGCACGCGCAGCTCGGGCTGGTCCTGGCGCTCGGCATCCCCGCGGTCGCCGTCGTGCTCGGCCTGCTGGTCAAGCCGCTGCAGTCGCGCCAGACCACGCAGCGCGAGGCCACCGGCCGGCTCACGTCGCTCGGCGCGGACACCGTCTCCGGGCTGCGCATCCTGCGCGGCATCGGCGGCGAGGACGAGTTCGCCGCCCGGTACGCGCGCCAGTCGCAGGACGTGCGCCACCAGGGCGTGCGCGTGGCCGTGCTGCAGTCGGTGCTCGACGGGCTGCAGGTGCTGCTGCCGGGCCTGCTCGCCGCGCTCGTGCTGTGGCTCGGCGCGCGCGCCGCCGTCCGGGGCGAGATCACCAGCGGGCAGCTCGTGACGTTCTACGGCTACGCCGCGTTCCTCGCCTGGCCGGTGCAGATGGCCACGCAGATGCTGCAGATGGTCATCCGGGCCGTGATCTCGTCGCGCAAGATCCTCGACGTGCTGCGGGTCACCGAGGCGACGCCGTCCGCCGAGGCTCCCGCCGACGCGCCCGACGCCGGCGTCGACCTGGTCGACGAGACCAGCGGCCTCGTGCTGCGCGACGGCCGCGTCGTGGGCCTCGTCAGCGCCGACCCGGACGCCTCGGCGCGGGTCGCGACGCGGCTCGGGCGGCTCGACGACGAGGCGGAGGCCGGCACGCCGGTCCGGCTCGGCGGGGTGCTGCTGGCCGACCTCGACAAGGAGGCGCTGCGGCACCGTGTGGTCGTCTCCGAGGCGACCCCGCACCTGTTCTCCGGCGTGCTCGGCGAGGCGCTCGACGCCCGCGGCCGCGCCACCGAGGCCGACCTGCTGGCCGCCATGGTCACCGCGGACGCGCACGACGTGCTCGACAGCGTGCCCGGCGGCCTCGCCGGCGAGCTGCCGGAGAAGGGACGCTCCCTGTCGGGCGGGCAGCGGCAGCGCGTCGCGCTGGCACGCGCCCTGCTCACCGAGCCGGAGATCCTCGTGCTCGTGGAGCCCACCAGCGCGGTGGACGCCCACACCGAGGCGCGGATCGCCGAGCGCGTGAGCGAGGTCCGCCGCGGCCGCACCACCCTGGTGGTCACCGCGAGCCCGCTCGTGCTCGACCACGTCGACGAGGTCGTCCTGCTGGACGCCGACGCGACCGTGGCCGCCAGCGGCACGCACGCCGAGCTGCTCGCCCGTGGCGACGCCCACGGCGCGGCGTACCGCGCCGTCGTCGGCCGCAGCATGGCCGAGGACGAGGAGACCGACGAGCTCGGTACCGACGAGATCGACCTGGAAGGAGCCGCGCGATGAGCGCCCCCGCCGCCGCACCCGCGGCCAACCCGAACCTGCTGCCGATCGCCGACAGCGCCGAGGTGAACCGCACCGTGGGCCGCCTGTTCCGGCGCCACCGCGGCCAGCTCGGCGGCGTCGCCGTGCTGCACACGCTCGCCGCCCTGGCCGGCCTGGCCGGTCCGTTCCTCCTGGGCCGGATCATCGACAAGGTCGCCGCCGGCACCACCCTGGAGGCCGTCGACTCGCTCGCCATGGTGCTCGTCGGCGCCGTCGTCGTGCAGGCCGTCGTCACGCGCTACGCGCAGCGGCTGTCCATGGTCTTCGGCGAGCGGGTCTTCGCGGACCTGCGCGAGGAGTTCATGGACGCCGTGACGCGGCTGCCGCTGTCCACGGTGGAGAAGGCCGGCACCGGCGACCTCGTCGCGCGCACCACCAACGACGTGAACAAGCTGCAGCACGCCGTGCGGTTCGGCGTGCCCCGCGTGCTGGTCTGCGTGGTGACGATCGCGCTGACCCTGGTCGCGTCGTTCCTCGCGAGCCCGCTGGTCGCGATCGGCCTGCTGACGGGCGTGCCGCTGATCGTCGTGGCCACGCGCTGGTACCTCAAGCGGGCCACGCCGGGCTACCTGCGCGAGTCGGCGGCCTACGCCACCATCAACGGCTCCATCACCGAGGCCGTCGAGGGCGCGCGCACCACCGACGCCCTGCACCTCGGCGGGCGCGTGCGCCGGCGGATCGACCGCGACCTGCGCGAGGCGTTCGACGCCGAGTCGTACACCCTCGGCCTGCGGCTGCGGCTCATCCCGTCGCTCGACGCCGCGGTCGCGATCGCGCCGATCGTCGTCATCCTGTGGGGCGGCTGGCTCGTCTCGCAGGACCTCACCACGGTGGGCACGGTCGCCACGATCGCGATGTACGGGCACCAGATGGGCGGCCCGGTGTTCGACCTCGTGTTCTGGCTCGACGAGCTGCAGGTCGCGGCCGTCGCGCTGGCCCGCGTGGTCGGCGTCGGCCTCGTCGGCCCGGACCGCACGGCAGGCACCGCGGTGCCGACGTCGGAGGACGTGCGCGCCCGTGCCGTGCGGTACGCGTACCGCGAGGGTCACGACGTGCTGCACGGCATCGACCTCGACCTCGCGCCCGGCGAGCGGCTGGCCGTGGTCGGGCCGTCGGGCGCGGGCAAGTCGACCCTGGGCCGCATGCTCGCGGGCATCCACCCGCCCACCGGCGGGTCGGTCACCGTGGGCGGCGTGCCGCTCGTCGAGCTGCCGCTGGAGGACCTGCGCCACCACGTCGCGCTGGTGACGCAGGAGCACCACGTGTTCGTCGGGTCGCTGGCGGAGAACCTGCGGCTCGCGGACACGTCGGCGACCGACGACGCCCTGTGGGGCGCGCTGGGCGCCGTCGACGCCACGAGCTGGGCCGCCGCGCTCCCCGAGGGCCTCGAGACGGCCGTCGGGTCGGGCGGGCACACCCTCACCCCGGCGCAGGCGCAGCAGATCGCGCTCGCGCGGCTGGTGCTGCTCGACCCGCACACGCTCGTCCTCGACGAGGCGACGTCGCTGCTGGACCCGCGCGCCGCCCGCCACCTCGAGCGGTCGCTCAACGCCGTGCTCACCGGCCGCACGGTGGTCGCCATCGCGCACCGCCTGCACACGGCGCACGACGCCGACCGTGTCGCCGTCGTCGACGGCGGCCGCATCACCGAGATCGGCCCGCACGACGACCTCGTCGCCGCCGGCGGCGACTACGCCAAGCTCTGGCACAGCTGGCAGCACGAGTAGCCCGCCCGCCGAGATCGAGGCACCCGTTGCGAAGTCGACCCACCCAAGGTCGATCTCGTGCCGGGTGCCTCGATCTCGTGGGGTTGTCCACAACGTCCCCTCCGCGCGGTGCCCGCTTCTGACACGCTCGCTCGGCATGACGACGCTGCCCCCGCGGCCCGGCGACCGTCGCGAGCTCACCGCGCCGGCCGTCCCACCCGCCATTCTGTTCAGCGAGGCCCGCCGCGGCGAGATCGCGGGCATGGCGGCGCGTGGCGCGCTGGAGCGCGTCCGTAAGGGCGTCTACCTCGCACCCGTCGCGGCGGAGGGGCCGGCGCGCACAAGGCACGCCGAGATCCTCCGGCAGGTCCGCGCCGTCGAGGTCCGGCTCTCGACGGCGTTCTGGTACTCGCACGCGACCGCGGCACTGCTGCACGGGTGCTGGACGGTCCGGCTCTCCCCTACGGTCCACGTCACCCAGCTGCGGCCGCCCAATGCCGACCAGACCCGCGAGCGGGACCTCCGCCGTCACTGGGCCGCTCTACCAGAGCGCGACCGGACCGACCTGGACGGACTGCCCGTCACGTGCCTCGAGCGGACGGTGGTCGACTGTGCACGGACGCTGCCCCCCGACCAAGGCCTCGTGATCGCCGACTCCGCGCTGCGAGGAGGTGCCGACCTCACGCTGATCGACGCGATCCTCGACGAGTCCAGGGGCGGGCGCGGCGTCCGGCGGGCCCGCGAGGTCATCGGGCTCGCCGACCCACGTTCCGAGTCACCGGGCGAGTCGCTGCTCCGCTGGATCGTCCACGACGCCGGCCTGCCCGCCGCGGAGACCGGGCACCGCGTCACGACCCGGCGCGGCGACCTCTGGCTCGACCTGGCGTGGCCAGACCGCAAGGTGGCGCTCGAGTTCGACGGCGCCGTGAAGTACTCCGGGGGCGAGTACGGCGACCCGGCCCAGCGCCTCTTCGACGAGAAGCTCAGGCACGATGCCTTGGCGGAGGCCGGGTGGCTCGTCCTCCGCGTCGTCTGGGAGGACCTGCTGCATCCCGAGCTCCTGACCGCCCGCATCCGGTCGGCGCTGCGATCACGCCCTCCGAGATCGAGGGACCTGTCATGAGATCGACCCACCGAAGGTCGACCTGACGACGGCTACCTCGATCTGGCGGTCAGGGGGCGACGGGTTGGCGGACGATCGTGCGCCACCTGGACGGGTCGACGCGGCGGGCGTCGGACAGGTAGACCTCGTGGTGCGTGCCGGCCAGCTCACGACCTTGCTGGGCGATGAACGCGTGCAGCGCTGCGACGGTGGGCCCCTCGGTGGCGAAGGGCCCGACGTGCAGCACCTGCGCCGCGTCGCCGTCGCCGAAGTGCTCGAGGCGGACGAGGTGGCCGGCGGGCAGGTCCTTCTCCCGCGCGACGCGGGAGACGAGCGCCGGGGCGTCGACGTGCTGGACGGGGTCGGGCAGGCCGATCATCATCGTCCAGCGCCACCGGTCCTTGGCGTCCACGCTGAACCGGCTCAGGTCGTCCGCCCACCACAGGCCCTCCAGCGGCAGCACGGTGTAGGCGTTGCCGGTGGCCCGTTTCACCGCGGCCCGCACCGCGTACGCGAGCGGGTAGAGCGTCTCGACCGCCTCGCGGTACGCGGGCTCCGTGTTCGGGTCGCCGGCGCCGTCGACCATGAGGAACGGCCGGGGCGGCACCGTCACGAGGGCCGGCGTCGTCGTCGCGCGGTACTGCTCGCCCAGCTCGCGCTTGAGGTCGATGCTCGCCATCCGCCCATGGTGGCGGCGGCCACCGACAGGCGGCTCGACCCGTCAGCCGGGCAGGCCGGCGATGCCGGTGCCCACGGGGTCGTCGGAGTCGTCGTGCGTGCGGCCTCGGCGCGTGCCGGCGGCCTCGTCGCGGACGAGGCGCACCCACAGCAGCACGGCGAACAGGCCGAAGACCCACCACTGGAGCGCGTAGAACAGGTTCTGCAGGTTGACGCCGTCGCTGCCCTCGAGCACGGGGCGCGGCAGCGGCGCGGGCCCGCCCTCGGCGGCGGTCGCCTGCGCCGGGTCGGACGTCGTGAGCACGACGTACCCGGAGTAGATCGGCCCGCCCCAGGTGTTGACCAGCGACCCGGTGGAGATGGAGTCCACCAGCGGCGGTCCGTCCGGGTTGTCCGGCAGCGGCGCGCCGCCCTCCTGCAGGGACTCCGACGCCTGCAGCCACCCGGTGAGGCGCACCTCGCCCTCGGGCACGTCGAGGGCGGCGGCGTCGGGGGTCGCCGAGTCCACCCAGCCGCGGACGACGGGCAGGACGGGCGGGCCGGACAGGTCGGCCCAGGACGCGCCGCCGGTGCCGTCGTCGGTGACGCGCAGCGGCGTGAGCACGAGGTAGCCGGTGCGGCCGTCGAGCGCGCGCCCGGCGACGAGCACCTGGTCCTCCGGCTCGTACGTGCCGGTGACCCACGCCTCGGTGCCGACCAGCTCGCCCGGGAACGACGTCTGCGGCTCCAGGAGGTCGCCGAGCGCCTCCGGGCCGTGGGCCGCCTTCTCCGCGGCCTCCTGCTGCGCGGCGACCGCGGCGCGCTGGTAGGCGCGGTCGAGCTGCCACACGCCGAGCCGGCCGCAGACGGCGGCGGCGAGCAGGAAGAGGAGCAGGATCCCGATCATGCGGGGCTGGAGGGCCACCGCCCAGAACGACCTGCGGGCGGGCTGCGGGCTGGGCACGGCACCACCGTAATCGGACCGGGGCCCCCGCCAGGAATCCGTGCGCCGGGAGCACCTGACACCCCGCCAGATCGACGTCACGCCCTCTGACCTCGCCGGTCGTGCTGCATTCGGGCACCGGGTGCGGTGGAATGAAGGCGCTGGCCTACCCCCGAGCCACAGGAGCGTGTGATGAGCACCACGACCACCCCGTCCGTCCGCCCCACGCCTTGGCGCGCCGGCGACGGCACCGAGCTCTCGGCCGACTCGATCGACCGGATCGACCGGTGGTGGCGAGCGGCGAACTACCTGTCCGTCGGCCAGATCTACCTGCTGGACAACCCCCTGCTGCGCGAGCCGCTGACGCGCGACCACGTGAAGCCGCGCCTGCTGGGCCACTGGGGCACGACGCCCGGCCTCAACTTCCTCTACGCGCACCTCAACCGGGCGATCAAGGAGCGCGAGCAGTCCACCATCTACGTCGCGGGCCCCGGCCACGGCGGACCCGGGCTGGTCGCGAACTCGTACCTGGAGGGCACGTACTCCGAGACGTACTCGGACATCACCGAGGACGACGAGGGGCTGCGTCGCCTGTTCCGCCAGTTCTCGTTCCCCGGCGGCATCCCCTCGCACGTGGCGCCGGAGACGCCGGGCTCCATCCACGAGGGCGGCGAGCTGGGCTACGCGCTGAGCCACGCGTACGGCGCGGCGTTCGACAACCCGGACCTCCTGGTCGCGACGGTGGTCGGCGACGGCGAGGCCGAGACCGGCCCGCTCGCCACGAGCTGGCACTCGAACAAGTTCGTCAACCCGCTCAACGACGGGGTCGTGCTGCCGATCCTGCACCTCAACGGCTACAAGATCGCGAACCCGACGGTGCTGTCGCGCATCAGCGACGACGAGCTGCGCGACCTCATGATCGGCTACGGCCACACCCCGTACTTCTTCGTCGGCGGGTTCGACGGCGAGGATCACGCTGAGGTGCACCGCCGGTTCGCGGCGCTCCTGGACGAGGTGCTGGACCACATCGCCCGGATCAAGGCCGAGGCCGCGGCGGGCAACGACGAGCGGCCGGCCTGGCCGATGATCGTCTTCCGCACGCCGAAGGGCTGGACCTGCCCGCCCGTCATCGACGGCAAGAAGACCGAGGACTCGTGGCGCGCCCACCAGGTGCCGCTCGCGAGCGCGCGCGACACCCCGGAGCACCTGGAGGTGCTGCGCGGCTGGCTGGAGTCGTACCGGGCGCACGAGCTGTTCGACACCGAGGGCCGGCTGCTGCCGGAGATCGCCGAGCAGGCGCCCGAGGGCGAGCTGCGCATGAGCGGCAACCCGCACACCAACGGCGGCCTGCTGCTCAAGGACCTGCGGCTGCCCGACTTCCGCGACTACGCCGTGGAGGTCGCGGCCCCCGGCGGCTCGGTCGCCGAGGCGACGCGCGTCCTCGGGCAGTGGCTCACCGACGTGGTGCGCCTCAACCCGGACAACTTCCGGATCTTCGGCCCGGACGAGACGGCGTCCAACCGCCTCCAGGCGGTGTACGAGGTCACGGACAAGCAGTGGAACGCCGAGTTCTACGGGCCCGACGTCGACGAGCACCTCGCCCGCGCCGGCCGCGTGATGGAGATGCTGAGCGAGCACCAGTGCCAGGGCTGGCTGGAGGGCTACCTCCTCACCGGGCGGCACGGCCTGTTCACCAGCTACGAGGCCTTCATCCACATCGTCGACTCGATGTTCAACCAGCACGCCAAGTGGCTCAAGGTCACCAACCACATCCCGTGGCGGCGGCCGGTCGCGAGCCTCAACTACCTGCTCTCGAGCCACGTGTGGCGCCAGGACCACAACGGCTTCAGCCACCAGGACCCGGGCTTCATCGACCACGTCGTGAACAAGAAGGCCGAGATCGTCCGGGTCTACCTCCCGCCGGACGCCAACACCCTGCTGAGCACCTACAGCCACTGCCTGCAGAGCCGCCAGTACGTGAACGTCGTGGTGGCGGGCAAGCAGCCGGCGCCGCAGTTCCTCACGATGGAGCAGGCGATCGCGCACTGCACGCGCGGCCTGGGCATCTGGGACTGGGCGGGCACGGAGGAGGAGGGCACCGAGCCCGACGTCGTGCTGGGCGCGGCGGGCGACGTCCCGACGCTCGAGGTGCTCGCGGCGGCCGACATCCTGCGCCGCCGCATCCCCGGCCTCAAGATCCGCGTGGTGAACGTGGTCGACCTCATGCGGATGCAGGACGAGAAGGAGCACCCGCACGGCCTGTCGGACAAGGACTTCGACACCCTGTTCACGGCCGACCGGCCGGTGATCTTCAACTACCACGGCTACCCGTGGCTGATCCACCGGCTGACCTACCGCCGCACCAACCACGCCAACATCCACGTGCGCGGCTACAAGGAGGAGGGCACGACGACGACGCCCTTCGACATGGCGATGCTCAACGACATCGACCGCTTCCACCTCGTGATCGACGTCATCGACCGGGTGCCGTCGCTGCGCTCGAGGTACGCGGGCCTGCGCCAGGAGATGGTCGACGCGCGGCTCACGGCCCGGCAGTACACCCGCGAGCACGGCGAGGACATCCCCGAGGTGCGCGACTGGGTGTGGCCGGACGCGGGCGACACCGCCACCGCGCAGGGCGGCCCGGAGTACGACGCCTCGGCGGCGACGGGCGGCGACAACGAATGACAGGCGACGACGAATGACCAGCGACGCACGAATGACGGGTGACCTCGCGTGACCGGCTCCTCCCGCTCGATCTACATCGCCTCCCCCGAGGGCGAGACCGGCAAGTCGACGGTCGCGCTGGGCGTGCTGGACCTGCTGGTCCGGCAGGTCTCCCGCGTCGGGGTGTTCCGCGCCGTCTCCCGCGTGCCGTCGCCGCCGGCGTCGGACGCGGGGGGCGACGCCCCGCGGGACCACGTGCTGGAGATGCTGCTCCAGCACGACGGCGTGGACCTGTCCTACGAGGACGCGGTCGGCGTCACGTACGACGACGTGCACGCCGACCCCGAGGCCGCCCTGGCCAAGATCCTCGACCGCTACCACGCGGTGGCGGAGCGGTGCGACGCCGTGGTCGTGGTCGGCACGGACTACACGGACGTCGCGGGCGCCACCGAGCTGGCGTTCAACGCCCGCGTCGCGGCCAACCTCGGCGCCCCGGTGCTGCTCGTGGCGTCCGGGCGGGGCCGCTCGTCGGAGGACGTGCGCGCCCTGGTGCGGATCAGCGTCGCCGAGCTGCGCGCCAACCACGCGCAGCCGGTGGGGGTCGTCGTGAACCGGAGCACCCCGGCGGTCCTCGCCGCGGGCGCGACGGCGCTGGTCGGCGACCTGGACCTGCCCGTGTGGACGATCCCCGAGGAGCCGTTCCTGCACGCGCCCACGGTGGGCCGGCTCGCCGAGGCGGTCGAGGGCACCCTCATGCTCGGCGACCGCGACCTGCTGGGCCGCGAGGCGCTGGAGGTCATCGTCGGGGCGATGTCGTTCGAGCACGTGCTCGACCACCTGTCCGACGGCGCGGTCGTCATCCTGCCGGGCGACCGCTCGGACGTGCTCCTCGGGCTGCTGTCCGCGCACGCCGCGGCGACGTTCCCGTCCCTGGCGGGCATCGTGCTGACCGGCGGGTACGTGCCGCGCGGCGTGATCGCGCAGCTCCTGGCGGCGCTCGGCCCTCGCGTGCCGGTGGTCGCGACGCGGCTGGACACGTTCCACGCCGCCCGGCGCGCCGCCGAGACGCACGGCTACGTCACCGTCTCCTCGACCCGCAAGGTCGACGTGGCGCGGGCCCTGTTCGAGCAGCACGTGGACGGCGCCGCGCTGCTGGCGCGCCTCGACCTGCCGCGCACCCGCGTCGTGACGCCGCTGATGTTCGAGTACGAGCTCGTCGAGCGCGCCCGCGCCGACCGGCGCCGCGTCGTGCTGCCCGAGGGCGACGACGACCGCATCCTGCGCGCCGCGTCGACCGTGCTGGCCCGCGGCATCGCGGACCTCGTGATCCTCGGCGACGAGACGACGATCCGGGCGCGCGCCGCCGAGCTCGGCCTCGACATCGCGGCGGCCACGGTGCTCTCCCCCACCGACCCCGAGCACGTGACGATGTTCTCCGCCGAGTACGCGCGACTGCGCGCGCACAAGGGCATGACCGTGGAGCGGGCCCGCGAGATCGTCACCGACGTGTCGTACTTCGGCACGATGATGGTGCACCTCGGCCTCGCCGACGGGATGGTCTCGGGCGCCGCGCACACGACGGCGCACACCATCCGGCCGTCGTTCGAGATCGTCAAGACCCAGCCCGGCGTCTCCGTGGTGTCGTCCGTGTTCCTCATGTGCCTCACCGACCGGGTGCTCGTGTACGGCGACTGCGCGGTGATCCCGGACCCGACGGCGGAGCAGCTCGCCGACATCGCCATCTCGTCGTCGGCCACGGCCGCGCAGTTCGGCGTGGACCCGAAGGTCGCGATGCTGTCGTACTCCACGGGCACGTCCGGCTCGGGCGCCGACGTCGACAAGGTGCGCACGGCCACCGGGCTGGTCCGCGAGCGCCGCCCCGACCTGTCCGTGGAGGGCCCGATCCAGTACGACGCCGCCGTCGACGCGTCGGTCGCGAAGTCGAAGCTGCCGGAGTCGGCGGTGGCCGGGCAGGCGACGGTGTTCGTCTTCCCGGACCTCAACACGGGCAACAACACCTACAAGGCGGTGCAGCGCTCGGCGGGCGCGGTGGCCGTCGGACCCGTGCTGCAGGGACTGAACAAGCCGGTGAACGACCTGTCCCGCGGCGCGCTCGTGGCCGACATCGTCAACACCGTCGCCATCACCGCGATCCAGGCGCAGGCGCAGGCGCAGGAACAGGAACAGGCGCAGGAGGCCACCGCATGAGCATCGTCCCCGAGGCCGAGCGCCCCACCCCGTACAGCGCCTACGGCGCGCACGGGTCGGTGCTGGTCCTCAACTCGGGCTCGTCGTCGCTGAAGTACCAGCTGGTCAACCCCGTGGGCGGGGAGGCCATCGCGGCGGGCACGATCGAGCGCATCGGCGAGCCGTCGGGCATCGTCACGCACACGTTCGCCGGCAACAGGACGCGCCGGGAGCTCGAGGTGCCGGACCACGGCGAGGCGCTGCGCCTGGCCCTCGGCATGTTCGACGAGATCGGCCCCCGCCTCGCGGACGCCGGCATCTACGCCGTCGGGCACCGCGTGGTGCACGGCGGCGCGGAGTTCTCCGGCCCGGTCGTGGTGGACGACGACGTCGTGGCGCGCATCGACGCGCTGGTGCCGCTCGCGCCGCTGCACAACCCGGCCAACGTGCAGGGCATCCGGGTGGCGCGCGAGCTGCTGTCGGACGTGCCGCACGTCGCCGTCTTCGACACCGCGTTCTTCCAGGGGCTGCCCGCGGAGGCGTACACGTACGCCATCGACCGGGAGGTGGCCGCGACCTACGACGTGCGCCGGTACGGGTTCCACGGCACCAGCCACCAGTACGTGGCCGGCAAGGTGGCGCGGGTGCTGGGCCGGCGGGTGCAGGACCTGCACACGATCGTGCTGCACCTGGGCAACGGGGCGTCGGCGTCGGCGGTGGCCGGCGGCGTGCCGATCGACACGTCCATGGGCCTGACGCCGCTGGAGGGGCTGGTGATGGGCACGCGCTCGGGCGACGTCGACCCGGCCGTCGTGTTCCACCTCGCCCGGAACGCCGGGATGAGCATCGACGAGCTGGACACCCTGCTGAACAAGCGCTCGGGGATGCTCGGGCTCTCGGGCGTCAACGACTTCCGCGAGCTCCGCCGGCTGATCGACGGGGGCGACGACGCGGCGGCGCTCGCGTTCGACGTCTACGTCCACCGGCTGAAGAAGTACGTGGGCGCGTACGCCGCCCTCCTCGGGCGCGTGGACGTCGTCGCCTTCACCGCGGGCGTCGGGGAGAACGACGCGGCGGTGCGGGCCGCCGTCTGCGAGGGGCTCGAGGGCATGGGGATCGCCGTCGACCCGGAGCGGAACGGCGCGTCCCGGCACGACGAGCGCATCGTCTCCCCGGACTGGACGTCCACGCTGGTCATGGTGATCCCCACCATGGAGGAGCTGGCGATCGCCCGGCAGTGCGTGGAGGCCGTGGAGCACCTCGGCCCCGCCGCGTCGGTCACGGCAGGCTGAGCCGCTCCACGATCTCGTCCGCGATCTCCTCGGGCTCGGCCTCGATGCCGACGGTGAAGCCGTCCTCGTCGGGGTCGAGCGGCTCGAGGGTCTCCAGCTGGGAGGCGAGCAGCGACGGCGGCATGAAGTGCCCCTTGCGGGCCGCGAGCCGCGCCGCGAGCAGCTCCCGCGAGCCGTCCAGGTGCACGAACCGGACGGGGCTCTGGGCGGTGCGCAGCACGTCGCGGTAGGCGCGCTTCAGCGCGGAGCACGTGACGACGGCGTGCCGGCCGCCTCCCGAGTGCCCGTCCAGCCAGTCGCGGATGGCGAGCAGCCACGGGGCCCGGTCCTCGTCGGTCAGCGGGATGCCCGCGTGCATCTTCTCGACGTTCGCGGCCGGGTGGAAGTCGTCGGCCTCCGCGAGCTCCAGGCCGAGGCGGTCGGCGAGCAGCGCCGCCACCGTCGTCTTGCCGGACCCCGCGACGCCCATGACGACGAGGTGGGCGCCGTCCCCCGTGGCAGTCATGCGCCGAGCATTCCCGGCGGGACGGGCCCGCCGCAAGCCGGGGGCACGCGTCGCGCCCTCCCGCCGTAGTCTCGACGCGTGACGCTGCACTTCACGCCTCCCTGCGGCCCGGTCCACGGCTGGGCGGACGGCGACGTCCGCCGGGCCACCGGCATCCCCTACGCGCACGCGGAGCGCTTCCGGCGTCCCGCGCCCGTCCCGGACCGGGTCGAGGTGCTGGAGGCGACGTCCTGGTCGCCCGCGTGCCCGCAGGCGCCGGTGCCGTTCCTCGACGAGGTGCTGGGCCCGGCCGGGTCGGGCGTCCCCACCGACGAGCACTGCCAGCGCCTGTCCGTGACGATGCCCGCCGACGCGGGCCCCGACGACCGGCTGCCCGTCATGGTGTGGCTCCACGGCGGCTCGTACACCTCCGGTGCGGGGGACGTGCCGATCATGGACCCGCGCCCGCTGGTGGCGGAGCAGCGGGTGGTCGTCGTGACGGTCACCTACCGCCTGGGCCTGTTCGGCTACCTGGGCGACGACGGCCCCGACCGCCCGGCGAACCTCGGGCTGCTCGACCAGCTCGAGGCGCTGCGCTGGGTGCGGCGCAACGTCGCGGCGTTCGGCGGCGACCCGGCGCGCGTCACGCTGTTCGGGCAGTCCGCGGGCGGGGACGCCGTCGCGCACCTCATGGCGGCCCCGGCCGCGGCGGGGCTGTTCTCGCGCGCGATCGTGCAGAGCGCGCCCCTCGGCATCTCCCGCGGGCGGGCGCGGATGAACGCCGCCATGGCGCGCGCGGCGGCCGGGGTCTCCGCCCGCACGCCGGTCGACGACGTCGTGGCCGCCGAGGCGCGGGTCGGCGAGGTCGCTCGCGGGTTCGGGCTGCGTGCCGCGATGCCGTTCGGCACGCAGTACGGCCACGACCCGCTGCCGCCGGAGCACGAGGTCGCGGCGGCGTGGGACGCGGCGGCCCCGCAGGTCGCGCTGCTCGTCGGGAGCACCGCCGAGGAGGCCCGCCTGTTCGTGCGGCGCCTGCCCGCCGTGCGCCGGCTCGCCGCGCTGCCCGTCGTCGGGCCGTGGGCGCGCCGGGCCATGGTCGCCACCGTCACCGCCCGGGTCTACGGGCGCCCGGCGCGCCGGTTCGCCGCCCGGCACGCCGCGGCCGGGGGCACCGCGTACCGGTACGTCGTGACATGGGCGGCGCCGGGCAACCCCTGGGGCGCCGCCCACACGGTCGACCTGCCGCTCCTGTTCGGCGACGAGAAGGCGTGGGCGACCGCCGCGCTGACCGACGGCGCGCCCTGGGAGGACCTGCAGCGCAGCGCCCGCGGGGTGCGCGCCGTGTGGGGCGCCTTCGCGCGGGGCGAGGACCTCGGCGCGCGCGGCGAGGTGCCGGGCGCGCTCGTCTACCGGAGGGCGGGCCGATGACGCTCTGGCTCGACCCGCCCGCGTGGCCCGCCCACGGCACGCTGTGGTCCCACCTCGTCTCCGACAGCTCCCTGCACGAGCTGCGGGCCTTCGCCCGCGCGCAGGGGGTGCGCGACCGGGCGTTCGACCTCGACCACTACGACGTCCCCGCGGACCTGCACGACGCGCTGGTCGCCGCGGGCGCCGTGCCCGTCACGGGCGGCGAGCTGTCGCGGCGGCTCGCCGGCTCGGTCCTGCGGGTCCCGGGGTGGGAGCGCAGGCGGGCCTCCCGCGACGCGCTGCTCGCGCGGTGGGCGCGGCTGTGGGACCCCTCGGCAACAGACGGTGCGGCCGGTGTCGACCCCGTCGGGCAGGACCTGGTGGACCGCTGGCGCGAGCCGCACCGCGTCTACCACTCGCGGCTGCACCTGGCTGACTCCCTCGACTCGCTCGGCCTGCTCGTCGCCGACGGCGCCCCCGGCGATGCCTGGCACGCGGCCGTCGCGCTGTGGTTCCACGACGCCGTGCACGACGGCGACGCGGGGCGCGACGAGGAACGCTCGGCGGAGCTCGTCGGCGCCCTGCTCGGGCCGCTCGCCGGGCGCGCGCGGCCGGCCGGCCGGGCGCTCGGGCTGACGGAGGACGACGTCGCCGAGGTCGCGCGCCTCGTCCTCGTGACGACGGACCACGCGCCGGCACCCCACGACGCCTCCGGGTCGCTCGTCAGCGACGCCGACCTGGCCGTGCTCGGCGCGGACCCGAGCCGCTACGCCCGGTACGCCGCGCAGGTCCGCGCAGAGTACGGGCACGTGCCCGACGACGCGTTCCGCTCCGGCCGCGCCGCCGTGCTGGACCAGCTCGCGGGGCTGCCGCACCTCTACCGCTCCCCCGCCGCCGCGGGGCGCTGGGGCGAGGCGGCGCGGCGCAACCTGCGCGCCGAGCGGGACGGGCTCGACGCCGGGCGCTAGGTTGCGGTCGTGACCCCGACCCCGCCCGCCGCCGGACGTGTCGCCCGCCCGCGCCGCCGCCGCGCCCTCGTCGCCACCGCCACGACGCTGGGCGTGCTCGCCCTCGCGCTCGCGGTCCCGGTGGCGTGGGTGCAGCTCCTCGGCCAGGCCCGCGTGCGCCCGTCGGTCGAGGCGGTCGAGCCCGTCGACGCCATCATCGTGCTGGGCGCGGGGCTGCGCCCCGACGGCACCCCGTCCACGTACCTGCGGCGGCGGGTCGACGCCGCGGCCGAGCTCTACCACGCGGGCGTCGCCGACCGGGTGGTGCTCAGCGGCGACGGCCAGGCCCGCCCGGACGGGACCCCCTACGACGAGCCCGCCTCGATGCGCGAGTGGATCCTCGGCCGCGGCGTGCCCGACGAGGCGCTCACCCTGGACCGCCAGGGCCTCGACACGACCGCGTCGTGCCGCCGCACCGCGGACCTCACCGGGGCCCGCACCGCCGTCGTCGTCACGCAGGACTACCACCTGCGCCGAGCCCTGTTCAGCTGCGCCCGCGCGGGGCTCGACGCCCAGGGCGTGGGCGTCTCGTCGGCCAGCGCCACCCCGCGGAACTGGGTGTGGTGGCACGTGCGCGAGGTCCCCGCGTCGTGGCGCGCCGCGGTCCGCGAGCTCTGACCGCCGCCCGCGGGCGGACACGCCGCGTCAGGGCAGGCGCAGCCGCCGCATGGCGCCGAGCGCGACCGTGAGCACGCGGCTCGGCGTCTCGCCGCCGAGCGCGTAGAGGGTGTCGAGGGAGGCGCCGAGACGCGCGCCCCGCTGGACGGCGACGGTCTGGACCTCCGTCACCGCCTCGATGCCCTCGCGCCCGTGGCGCCGCCCCTGCCCGGAGGCCTTGAAACCGCCCATCGGCGCGCCCGCGGATCCCCAGGCGGACGCGTAGCCGTCGTTGATCACCACGGTCCCGGACTCCACGCGGGCCGCGAGGCGCCTGGCCCGCGCGACGTCCGTGGACCAGATGCTCGCGTTGAGACCGAACTCGGTGTCGTTCATGACGCGCACCGCCTCGTCGTCGGACGCCACCCGCGTCACCGACACCACCGGCCCGAACGTCTCCTCACGGGCGCACAGCGCGTCGGCGGGGACGTCGTCCAGCACGGTCGGGGCGTAGAAGTACGGCCCGACGTCGGAGCGGTGCACGCCGCCGACCAGAGCGCGGGCGCCCTTGGCGAGAGCGTCGTCCACGTGCTCCACGACCCGGTCGAGCTGCGCGGCGGAGACCAGCGAGCCGACGTCGGCGGTGTAGTCCAGCCCGGTGCCCAGCGTGAGGTCGCGCACGGCGGCGGTGAACCGGTCGAGGAACTCGTCGGCGATCCGCTCGTGCAGCACCAGCCGCTCGATGGACATGCACAGCTGGCCGGAGTTCGAGAAGCAGGCCCGCACGACGCCGGGCACCGCGGAGTCCAGGTCGGCGTCCGCCGCCACGTACAGCGGGTTCTTGCCGCCCAGCTCGAGCGTGGTGCCGATGAGCCGCTCCCCGGCGCGCGCGGCCACCTTGCGGCCCGTCGCGGTCGACCCGGTGAAGGCGATGTGGTCCACGTGCTCCACGAGGGCGGCGCCGATGTCGCCGCCGCCGGCGACGACGAGGAAGAGGTCGTCAGGCAGCCCCGCGTCCTGGAGCACCTCCGCGACCCAGAGCGCCGACAGCGTCGTCTGGGGGTCCGGCTTGAGCACCACCGCGTTCCCGGCCAGCAGCGCCGGCACGGCCTCGGACAGCACGAGCGACAGCGGGTAGTTCCACGGCGAGATCGCGCCCACGACGCCCACCGGACGGCGGTGCACGCGCACCCCGGTGAGGACCGGCAGCATGCCGGGCACCCGGCGCGCGCCCAGGTACCCCGGGCCGCGCACGGCGTAGTGCCGGCAGGCCATCGCGACGTCGGCGACCTCCTCGAACGCGCTGCGGCGCGCCTTGCCCGACTCCATCTGGATCAGGTCGAGGATCTCCGACTGCCGCCGGAGCACGAGCACGCCGAGACGGTCGAGGACGGCGACCCGCTCGCGCAGGGGGGTGCGGGCCCAGTCACCCTGGGCGGCCCGGGCGCGGCCGACGGCCGTCGCCACGTCCTCCGGCGAGGACAGCGGGAACGCGGCGAGCGGGGCGCCGGTGAAGGGCAGCGTCGAGCGGTGCGTCCCGGCGGTGTGGGAGGTGACGATGCGCCGCGAGAGCGGCTCCACGACGTCGGGCTCCAGGACATAGGTGGCGGCGGGCAGCTCGGGGTCCAGCAGTTCCCCGAGAGCGCCTTCGCCCTCGTGCGCGGTCGGCATGGCGGCCACCCTACGCGGGTCGGCCGACCACGCCGCAACCGTCGTCCCCAGGTTCGCTCTCAGCGCGACCGGGAACTCGCCGCGGACGCCGACCTGCGGAGACGGGCTACAGGTCGCGCCCCAGCACCACGCACTCGGAGTCGGCGTACCCGAGCGCGTCGTAGAACCCCAGCACCCGCTCGTTGCCGTACCGCACCATGAGGCGCACCTTGCGCACCCCCCGGCCGCGCAGCCAGGCCTCCGCGGCGGCCACGGTGGCGCGGCCGAGGCCGCTCCCCTGCGCCTGCGGGTCGACGGCCACGTAGTACAGCCAGCCGCGGTGCCCGTCGTACCCGGCGAGCGCGGACGACACCAGGCGGTCGCCCGCCAGGCCGACGAGGACCGTCGACGTCGGGGTGCTGCGCGCGTCGGCGACGTCGAGGCGCGGGTCGTTCCACGGCCGGGTCAGCCCGCAGGCCTCCCACAGCGCGACGACCTGCTCGACGTCGCCGTCCTCGATCTCGCGGAACGCGACGTCGAGCGCGTCCCGCGTCGGGGCGTCGGCCGTCACCGCGGCTGGTAAGGCGACACGACGACCTCGACCCGCTGGAACTCCTTGAGGTCGGAGTAGCCGGTCGTGGCCATGGCCCGCCGCAGCGCGCCGACGAGGTTGAGCGTGCCGTCGGCGGTGCCGCTGGGCCCGAAGAGGATCTGCTCGAGGGTGCCCGCCGTGCCGACCGCCACGCGCTCGCCGCGCGGCAGCACCGAGTGGTGCGCCTCGGGACCCCAGTGCCAGCCCTGGCCGGGCGCCTCGGACGCCCGCGCGAGCGCCGCGCCGAGCATGACGGCGTCCGCGCCGCAGGCGACGGCCTTGACGATGTCGCCGGAGCGGCCCACACCGCCGTCGGCGATGACGTGCACGTAGCGCCCGCCCGACTCGTCGAGGTAGTCGCGGCGGGCCGCGGCGACGTCGGACACGGCCGTGGCCATGGGCGCGTGGATGCCGAGGCCCACGCGGGTGGTGTGCGCCGCGCCGCCGCCGAAGCCGACGAGGACGCCGGCGGCGCCGGTCCGCATGAGGTGGAGCGCGGCGGTGTAGGTGGACGCGCCGCCGACGACGACGGGCACGTCGAGCTCGTAGATGAACCTCTTGAGGTTCAGCGGCTCGGCGTTGCCGGAGACGTGCTCGGCGGAGACGGTGGTGCCGCGGATGACGAACAGGTCCACGCCGGCGTCGACCACGGTCTGGTAGTGCTCCTGCGTGCGCTGCGGCGACAGCGCCCCGGCGACGGTGACGCCCGCGGCACGGATCTCCTTGAGGCGCTGCGTGATCAGCTCGGGCTTGATGGGCTCGGCGTAGATCTCCTGCATGCGCCGCGTCGCGGACTCGGCGGGCAGGTCGCGGATCTCGGCCAGCAGCAGCTCGGGCGACTCGTACCGCGTCCACAGGCCCTCGAGGTCGAGGACGCCGAGGCCGCCGTGGTTGCCGAGCGCGACGGCGGTGGCGGGGCTCATGACGGAGTCCATCGGCGCCGACAGGATCGGCAGGTCGAAGTGGTACGCGTCGATCTGCCACTCCACCGAGACGTCCTTCGGGTCGCGCGTGCGCCGCGAGGGCACGATCGCGATGTCGTCGAAGGAGTATGCGCGGCGGCCGCGCTTTCCGCGCCCGATCTCGATCTCGTTGCTCACCAGGACAGCCTACCGGCGCGGTCCTGTCGGTGGCCGGTGGCACAGTCCGTGGACATGACGACGTACGCGGACCACGAGGCAGCGGGGGCGGCGCCGGTCGCGACCCCGCCCGAGCCTGGCTGGTCCCGCGGCCCCCTGCTGGGCTTCGACACGGAGACCACGGGGCTCGACGTCGGGTCCGACCGCATCGTCACCGCGGCGCTCGTGCTGCGCTCCCCCGGCGGCGGAAGCACCGTGCGGACCTGGTTGCTCGACCCCGGCGTCGAGATCCCCGCCGAGGCCACCGCCATCCACGGCATCACCACGGCCCACGCCCGGGCGCAGGGGCGCGAGCCCATCGGCGCGCTCGAGGAGATCGCCGCGATCCTCGTGGCCCAGGTGCGTGACGGCGTGCCCCTCGTCGCGTACAACGCCTCCTTCGACCTGACGCTCCTGGACGTCGAGCTCGCCCGGCACGGCCTGCCCACCGTCCCGCAGCGGCTCGGCCGCCCGGTCGCGCCGGTCCTCGACCCGCTCGTCCTCGACCGCTGGCTCGACGGCGCCCGCGCGGGCAAGCGCCGCCTCGGCGACCTGTGCGCCCTGTACGGGATCGAGGGCGAAGGCGCCCTGCACACGGCGGACGTCGACGTCCTGGCCACCCTCGACGTCCTCGACGCCCAGCTCGCGGCGCACCCGCACCTGCGGAGCGTCGCCCTCGACGCGCTGCACGCCGCGCAGTCGGGCGCGCACCGGGCGTGGGCCGAGCGGGTCAACGCCGAGCGCGCCGCCGAGGCCGACAGCCGACCGCCCACCTCGACGGCCTGGCCGGCGGCGGGCGCCCGCTGACGAGTCGCATCTCACCACACGGATGAACGACCCGCCCAGGAGGTCGGATCCGGCGCCACGAGGGTCGATCGGGTCTCCAATATCTCATCCATGAGATATCGTCGCTCGCATGACGATGATCGACGATGCACCCCTGAGTCAGGTCGGCGCCCTCATCCGCGGCGCCCGCCAGAACCGCGGCCTCACCCAGACCCAGCTCGCTGAACAGCTCGGCACCAGCCAGAGCGCCGTCCACCGGATCGAGCAGGGCGCGCAGAACGTCAGCCTCGAGATGCTGAACCGGATCGGCCTCGCGCTCGACTCCGAGATCATCAGCCTCGGCGGGCCCAAGCACGCGCACCTGCGCGTGCGCGGCGGCCAGACCCTCTCCGGCCGCATCGACGTCAACTCCTCGAAGAACGGCGCGGTCGCGCTGCTGTGCGCGTCGCTCCTCAACCGCGGCCGCACCACGCTGCGCGGCGTCGCCCGCATCGTGGAGGTCGACCGGATCGTCGACGTGCTGCGCTCCGTCGGCGTCCGCGCGACCTGGACCACCGGCGGCCGGGACCTCGAGATCGTGGTGCCCGACCAGCTCGACCTCGCCGCCATCGACGTGGACGCGGCGCGCCGCACCCGGTCGATCATCATGTTCCTCGGCCCGCTGCTGGGCCTGCGCGACACCTTCGAGCTGCCGTACGCGGGCGGCTGCGACCTCGGGACCCGCACGGTCGAGCCGCACATGATCGCGCTGCGGCCGTTCGGCCTCGCCGTCACCGCGACCGGCGGCAACTACCACGCGACGGTCGCGCCGGCGTCGGGCGCCGACCTGTCCGTCGTGCTCACCGAGCGCGGCGACACCGTCACCGAGAACGCGCTCATGGCCGCCGCCCGCCGCGACGGCGTGACCACCATCCGCAACGCCAGCCCCAACTACATGGTCCAGGACCTGTGCTTCTACCTGGAGCTGCTCGGCGTCCGGGTGGAGGGCATCGGCACGACGACGCTCCGCGTCCACGGGCGCACGGACATCGACGTGGACGTGGAGTACGCCGTCTCCGAGGATCCGGTCGAGGCGATGAGCCTGCTCACCGCCGGGATCGTCACCGGGTCGGAGATCACGGTGGCCCGCGTCCCCATCGAGTTCATGGAGATCGAGCTCGCCACGCTCGCCGAGATGGGGCTGCGCTACACCCAGAGCGACGAGTACCTCGCACGCAACGGGCGCACGCGCCTCGTCGACGTCACCGTGCACCCGAGCGAGCTGCACGCGCCGATCGACAAGATCCACCCGATGCCGTTCCCGGGCCTCAACATCGACAACCTGCCGTTCTTCGCGGTCATCGCCGCGAACGCGACGGGCACCACCCTCATCCACGACTGGGTCTACGAGGGCCGGGCCGTCCACCTCACGGACCTCACGCGCCTCGGCGCCGACGTGCGGCTCCTGGACGCCCACCGCCTCCAGGTCACCGGGCCCACGCGCTGGTCCGGCGCCGAGGTGAGCTGCCCGCCCGCGCTGCGGCCCGCCGTCGTCATCCTGCTCGCGATGCTCGCCGCGAAGGGCACCTCCGTGCTCCGCGGGGTCGACATCATCGCCCGCGGCTACGAGGGCCTCACCGAGCGCCTGCGCGAGCTCGGCGCCAACATCGAGACCTTCAAGGACTGACCCGCCCGACCTCCCGGGCGGCGGGCCGACAGGCCCCGCCGTCCGGGAGGTCGCGTCCCTCGCGCCGTCGGCCTAGCGGTCGTACACGGCGTCGACCTCGACCTCCACCAGCCACCCGTCGACGGGCAGGTTCTCGATCTCCAGGGCGAACCGCGAGGGCCGGGCCGCGTTGACCACCAGGGGAGCGCCGGTCTTCGAGCCCAGCGCGACGTCGAGGGTCTTGCCGGTGGCGAGGTTCGTGTTGGCGAAGAACTGGCGGTAGGCGCGGTTCCAGCCCGCGAAGTCCATCGCCTCCTCGCCGTCCGGGTTCTGCAGGAACACGCGCATGGAGACGACGTCGTCGTACGACAGGCCCGCGCGCTCGAGGTTCTCCCCGATGCGCATCAGCGCGTTGATCCCCTGGGCCTCGGTGAGGGTCACCCCGTCGGGCAGCTCGCCACCCGGGAACACGTCGGTGGGGACGTAGCGCTCCTCGGCGGACACGCCCGGGGCCCGGTTCAGCGCGGACGGCCCCAGCCCGGACGACTTGTACCAGGCCACGTTCTTCCCGATGGCGACGCCGTCGGCGATCGACGGGGTGTCGCCGGTGACGAACGAGTGCGCCTCGGTGGGCCGGGGCTCGAAGAGACGCCCGCCCGCGACGGCGGTGGCGGGCACGGCGACGGCGGTCGTGACGACGACCGCGAGGACGACCTTCGTGGTGTTCTTCATGCCCGGGAACGTAGGTGCGCGCCGTTTCGCCCGGATGACGGCCGCGGGTCCGTCCGGGGTCGGCCGGCGGCGCAGCAGGTGGCGGCACGGCCCTCCGACCTGCTACGACGCCGTCGAAACGCACTCGTTACCGCGGGCGACGACCCGGTAACGCCACCGACCCCGTGCCGTGACGCGCCCCTCCTACCGTCGGGCGCGGTGCTGACGGCGGCGCCCGGCATCGAGGGCCGTCCGCGTCCGTCCGTCAGGCCTTTCGACACGAGAGGTAGTGCCCATGGTCACTGACACCGTCACCGACGGCCGCCCGTCCGGCTTCTCCCGCCGCAACTTCCTCCAGGCCGTCGGCGTGGGGTCCAGCGCCGGCGTCATGTTCGCCACGATGGGGGCGATGGGCCTCGCCCCCACGGCCGCCGCCCAGCCCACCACCGCGGCCTGGACCCCGCCGCGCGGCAGCGACTTCACGCTCACGGGACGCTCGGCGAAGAAGGTCGTGGTCGTCGGGGCCGGCCCGGCAGGGCTCGCGTCGGCGTACGAGCTGCAGAAGGCCGGGTACCGGGTCACGGTGCTCGAGGCGCGGCACCGGCCCGGCGGCCGCACGCTGACCATCCGCGGCGGGGACTCCGAGACCGACGTCGACGGGGTGACGCAGACGGCGCGGTTCGACGACGGCGTCTACATGAACGCCGGCGCCGGCCGTATCGCGCAGTGGATGGTGACCATGGACTACCTGCGCGAGCTCGGCGTGCCGTACGAGGTGTTCACCAACGCGAACGCCGACGCCTACCTCTACAACGAGAAGAGCGGCGCGACGCCCGGGAACCCGGTCCGCTACCGCACGGCCAAGGCGGACGTCTTCGGGTACACCTCGGAGCTGCTGTCCTACGCCACCGACCAGGGCGCGCTGGACCAGCGGCTCACCGCCGCGGACAAGGAGAACCTGCGCTCCTTCCTGCGCAGCTGGGGCTCGCTGAAGGCGGACGGCACCTACGCGGGCGGCGACAACCGCGGTTTCGCGACGTACCCGTCGGCGTGGAACGAGCACGGAACGCCGCTCGCCGGCCCGGGCACGGTCTCGGAGGTGCTCGCCTCGAAGGTGGGGCAGTACTTCCCGTTCGAGATCAACTGGGAGCAGTCGATGCTCATGTTCCAGCCCAAGGGCGGGATGGACACCACGTACCAGTACTTCGTCAAGGCGATCGGCAAGCAGAACGTGCACTTCGGCTCCCCGGTGACGGGGGTCGAGAACACCCCGGGCGGCGTGCGCGTCACGTACACCCCCGCGCACGGGCGGCCCCGGCAGATCGAGGCGGACTTCGCCGTCGTCGCCGCGCCGGCCGGGCAGATGCGGACGTGGGACACGAACTGGGGCGCCGGGATCGACGCGGCCCTGGGCGAGTTCGCCGTCGGCTCGCCGGCCGGCAAGATCGGCCTGCAGTACCGGTCCCGGTGGTGGGAGGACGACCACCGCATCTTCGGCGGCATCACCGAGACCGACATGGACCTGGCGCACGTCTGGTACCCGTCGTACGGGTACGGGGAGCGCAAGGGGCTCGTGGTCGGCTACTACAACACCGGGACGAACGCCCGCACCTACGCCGACCTCACGCCCCGCGAGCGGGAGCGGCGCGCCGTCGCGCAGGGCGTGAAGATCCACGGCGAGAAGTACCGCACCGAGCTGGAGTCGTCGTTCTCGATCGCCTGGCACAAGGTGCCGTACATCGAGGGCGCCTGGGCCTACCCGGACACGTCGTCGGCGGGCTTCAGGCTGCTGCAGCAGGGCGCCGGCCGCGTCTTCTTCGCGGGCGACTGGATGTCCGAGGTGTCCGCCTGGCAGCACGGCGCGTTCTGGTCCGCGCGGTACGCCGTGCAGGCGCTGCACGCGCGCGTGATGGCGTCCTGACCGCCCTCGTCCGGTCATGACGACGGCCCGGGTCCTCCGCGAGGGAGGGCCCGGGCCGTCGTCGTGGGCGGGGACCGCGGCTCAGAAGCCGGCGTAGTTCGGCGCCTCGACGGTCATCTGCACGTCGTGCGGGTGGCTCTCCTTGAGCGACGCCGACGTGATGCGGACGAACCGCCCCTTGGCCTGCAGCTCGGGGATGGTGCGCGCACCGACGTAGAACATCGACTGGTGCAGCCCGCCCACGAGCTGGTGGGCGACCGTGTGGAGGGTGCCCTTGTAGGGGACCTGCCCCTCGATGCCCTCGGGCACGATCATGTCGTCGCTGGCGACCTCGGCCTGGAAGTAGCGGTCCTTCGAGTAGGACTTCTTGCCGCGGGACGACATCGCGCCCATGGAGCCCATGCCGCGGTACGCCTTGTACTGCTTGCCGTTGACGAGGATCGTGTCGCCGGGCGCCTCCTCGGTGCCGGCCAGCATCGAGCCGAGCATGACGGTCTCCGCGCCCGCCACCAGAGCCTTGCCGATCTCGCCCGAGTGGCGCATGCCTCCGTCGGCGATGACCGGGACGCCGGCGGCGCGCGCGGCCAGCGACGCCTCGTACACCGCGGTGATCTGCGGCACGCCGACGCCCGTCACGATGCGCGTGGTGCAGATCGAGCCCGGGCCGACCCCGACCTTGATCGCGTCCGCGCCCGCGTCGACGAAGGTCTGCGCGCCCTCCTTCGTCCCGACGTTGCCGCCGATCACCTGGACGTGGCGCGTGGCGGGGTCCGTCTTGAGCTTGCGGACCATGTCGACCAGCATGCGCACGTTGCCGTGCGCGGTGTCCGCCACGAGCACGTCGACGCCGGCGTCGACCAGCGTGGTCGCGCGCTGCCACGCGTCGCCGAAGTAGCCGATGGCCGCGCCGACGAGCAGGCGGCCCTGGCCGTCCTTGGAGGCGTTCGGGAACTGCTCGGACTTCACGAAGTCCTTGACGGTGATGAGGCCGGCGAGGCGGCCCTCCTCGTCGACCAGCGGCAGGCGCTCGAGCTTGTGCTTGCGCAGCAGCAGCGTGGCGTCCTCGCGCGAGATCCCGGCCGGGCCCGTGATGAGCGGCGCGGGCGTCATGACCTCGGAGACCTTGGTCGTGGCCCACTCGGCGACGGGCGTGAAGCGCAGGTCGCGGTTGGTGACGATGCCGGTGAGGCGGCCGCCCGCGTCCACGACCGGGAAGCCGGAGATGCGGTACTCCCCCGCCCGCTTGTCGAGCTCCTCGAGGGTGACGTCCGGGCCGATCGTCACCGGGTTGGAGATGATGCCGGTCTGCGTCCGCTTGACCAGGTCCACCTGGTACGCCTGGTCCTCGATCGAGAGGTTGCGGTGCAGGACGCCGATGCCGCCCTGGCGGGCCATCGCGATCGCCATCCGCGACTCCGTGACGGTGTCCATCGCGGCCGAGACGAGCGGCACCCGCAGGGAGATCTCGCGCGTCAGGCGCGACGTGGTGTCGATGTCCGACGGGGCCAGGTCCGAGTACCCCGGCAGCAGCAGGACGTCGTCGTAGGTGAGGCCGAGGAATCCGAACGGGTCGTGCGCGGGCGAGGTCGAGTCCGTCATGACAGGAGTCTACGTTCTGGGCGCCGGCCTTATTCCGGCCGTCCCGCCCCACGGGACCTCACGTGGCCGACCTCACGCCGCCGGCCCGGCCCGCCGTCACGTCACGACGGCGAGGGCCTCGTGCAGCATCGCGGTGAAGGACCGCACCCGCTGCACGGTCGGCGCGAGCGGCAGCTCGCTGGCGGCGTCGTCGCGCCGCAGGCTGACGATGATCGGCAGCTCCGCGAACCCCTCGTGCACGGCGTGGACGAGGTCGAGGTCAGGGCGCCGCTGCGACGTGGCGAGCACGAGGGCGGCGGGCCGCACCATCGTCACGAGCTCGAGCGAGCGGTGGGTGCTGGCGGGGCCGGTGACGATCCGCGCGGTCGCGCCCTTGGCGGTCAGCGCGGCGGCGAGGGCGTGCGCCGACAGCGGCACCACCTCGTCGGGCGCGGCGAAGATGAGCACGATCTTGCGCATCCGGCTCGGGTGGTTGGCCGGCGGCGCTCCCCCTGCCACCATGGCCCGCTCGAACGCCTCGGTGAAGTCGCGCAGCGCGCGCAGGGCGGCGGTCGCGAGCACGACCTCCGGGACGGCGCCGGGGCCGGCGAGCACCGTCCGCTGGGCGACGCGCTGCCACGCCGGCTCGGCGATCTCGGTCCACCAGACCGCCGGGTCGCCCTGCGCCGGGATGGCCAGGATCTCGTCGCAGGCCTGCTGGTCGTACGCGAGGGCGGCGTCGACGACGGCGGACACCCGGCCGGAAGCGCTCCCACCCGGGACGTGGCTGCTGGCGGCCATGCTGCGTTCGCCGCCGCCGGGCAGCGCCCGCAGGTGCGCGCGCCCGGGCCGCGGCGCCTCCTCGCCCGCCGGGGCGGCGGGGCGCTCGTCCTCGCCCTCCGGGACGTCCTGGTCGGCCTCGCCGGACGCCGACGACGCGGCCTGCTCCGTCGCCTCCTCCAGCTCCTCCACGCCGGCATCGAGCGCCGCCTTGGCGGCGTCGACCGGCGCGACCCCCTCCAGGGTGAGCCGGCGCATGACGAGCAGCCGCGCCACGTCCTCGGGCGTGTAGCGACGGTGCGAGCCTGCGGTGCGGGCGGACGGGCCGAGCCCGTAGCGGCGGTCCCACGTGCGCAGGGTGGCGGGTGCCACCCCGAGGCGCCTGGCGACCGCCGCGACGGCGCGGCCCGGGCTCGACGCGCGAGACCCGCCCCCGTGAGGGGCGGGTCGGGATGAGGTCATGGCGTCGATTCTGCCGAGAGGACCGGAGGGTCGCCACCGCGCCGCCGGGCGCGCCGCGGAACACATCGACGATGCAGGTCAAAGCGGTTCAGAACCCGGTCGAACCAGTTCAGCGACGGGCGAAAAGTTGAACACTGAATCATCGAACCTCGTCACAAATCGGCATCTTGAACAACTTCTGCACAACTTGTAGGTTGTTCGACATGACGGAGATCTCGAGGCTGCCCGGCCCGGTGATGGAGCTGTGGGAGTGGCAGTACCAGGGTTCGTGCCGCGACGAGGACGACACGCTGTTCTTCCACCCGGAGGGCGAGCGCGGGTCCACCCGTCGACGCCGGGCCGAGGCGGCGAAGGCCATCTGCCGCGCCTGCCCCGTGATGATGCAGTGCCGGGAGCAGTCGCTCCGGGTCCGCGAGCCCTACGGGGTGTGGGGCGGGCTCAGCGAGGACGAGCGGTCGGCCATCCTCGCCGGCGGAGCGCGCAAGACCGGTTGAGGAAGCACGAAGGCCCCGCACCGACGACGGTGCGAGGCCTTCTGCGTCACGGAGTCGTCAGGCGACGACGACCGCGAGGATGTCGCGGGCCGACAGGACGAGGTAGTCCTCGCCGGCGTACTTGACCTCGGTGCCGCCGTACTTGCTGTAGATGACCTTGTCACCGACCTTGACGTCGACCGGGACGCGGTTGCCCTTGTCGTCGAAGCGACCCTCGCCCACGGCCAGGACCTCGCCCTCCTGGGGCTTCTCCTTGGCGGTGTCCGGGATGACCAGGCCGGAAGCGGTCGTGGTCTCGGCCTCGATGGCCTTGACGACGATCCGGTCCTCGAGCGGCTTGATGGGGACCGACACGTCGGACCTCCTTGATTCGCGATGCGTGGATGGACTTGCTGATTGACCAGGTCGCGTCCGAGGGCTGGCCGTCGTCGCGGGTGCCGGTACAGCCTTGCGGTCGCTGACGACAAATCTAGGCAGGCGTTAGCACTCTGACAAGTCGAGTGCCAGCAGTTCGCCGTGGGCGTCATGCGAACTCCCTCCCGCCGGCGCCTGAGACGATGGCCCGATGGACGCCGCCTCCGTGAGCAAGCTGCTGAGCCCGGACGGGTGGGCGCTGCTCAACTCGCTCCCCCCGTACGACGAGAAGCAGGCGATGGCGCTCGCCACGCGGCTGCGCGCCGAGGGGGTCGACGCCGACCTCGCCGCCGCCGCGCTCACCCAGTCGCGGCTGCGCGCCAAGGCCCGCGCCAAGCTCGGCGACTTCGCGGACGGGATGCTGTTCACGCCCGACGGCGTGGAGCAGGCGACGCGCCTCGTCGTGGCGGCGCTGCACGCGCGGCGCTACCTCGCCGCCGGCGTCTCGAAGGTCGCCGACCTCACCAGCGGGATCGGCGCGGACGCGCTCGCGTTCGCGGGCGTGGGCCTCCAGGTGCTCGCCACGGACATCGACGAGATGACGGCCGCGCTCGCCACCGTGAACCTGCGCCACTTCCCCGAGGCGGAGGTACGGCACACCGACGGGCTCGCGCTCGACCTCGCCGCCGAGGGCGTGGACGGCGTGTACGCCGACCCGGCCCGGCGCACCCGCGGCGGGCGGCGCGTGTTCGACCCGGCCGCCTACGCTCCCCCGCTCGACGCCGTCTGGGCGCTGCGCGACCAGGTCCCCGCGCTGGGCATCAAGGTCGGGCCCGGCATCCCGCACCAGGGCCTGCCCGCGGACGCCGAGACGCAGTGGGTCTCCGTGGACGGGGACGTCGTCGAGGCGGGCCTGTGGTTCGGGCCGCTCGCGGCCGACGGGCCCGGGCGCTCCGCCCTCGTGCTCACGACGCGCGACGGCGCGACGGCCTCGCGCACCCTGCGCACCGACGACGACGGCTCCGACCTCGTGCCCGACGTCGGGCCCGCCGGCGCCTACCTGTACGAGCCGGACGGTGCCGTCATCCGGGCCGGGCTGGTCGCGCACGCCGCCCAGGAGCTCGGCGGGCGCCTGCTCGACCGGACCATCGCGTACGTCACCACCGACCAGCCCGCGCCGCCGCCCGCCGCCGGAGCCGCTCCGGTGGCGACGGGGTACCGGGTGCTCGACGTCATGCCGTTCAACCTCAAGCGCCTCAAGGCGTACCTGCGCGAGCGCGGCGTCGGCCGCCTGACGATCAAGAAGCGCGGCACGGCGGTCACGCCGGAGCAGCTGCGCGCCCAGCTCTCGCCGAAGGGCGACGCGGAGGCGACGCTCGTGCTCACGCGCGTCGGCGGGGTGCAGCACGTCCTCGTCGTCGAGCCCCTGCGCTGAGACCCCGCGGGACCGACGCGCGCCCGAGCGCCCGGGCGTGGAAGCATTGCCCGCATGGTGCTGGAATTTGCCGCCTCCGACCGGTCGAGCGTCGGCCTCGAGTGGGAGCTCGCGCTGGTCGACGCCGACTCCGGCAACCTGCGGCAGGTGGCCCCCGCGGTCATCGAGGCGGTCGCGGACGACGTGCGCCACCGCTACGTCAAGCCCGAGTTCCTCCGCAACACCGTCGAGGTGATCAGCGGCGTGCGGCGCACGGTCCCCGACGCGATCGCCGACCTCGAGCGCGGGATCGCCGCGATCCACGACGCGACCGGCCCGATGCGGGTCGACCTCATGGGCGCGGGCACGCACCCGTTCGCGCACTGGTCGCAGCAGAAGGTCACCGACAAGGAGCGGTACGCCACCGTCGTCGACCGGGCGCAGGTCGTGGGGCGCCAGCAGATCGTCTACGGCGTGCACGCGCACGTGGGCATCGAGGACCGGGCCAAGGTGCTGCCGATCGTGAACTCGCTGCTCGTGTACCTGCCGTACCTGCAGGTGCTGTCCGCGTCGTCGCCGTTCTTCGGGGGCGACGACACCGGCTACGCCTCGATGCGGACGATGATCTTCCAGCAGCTCCCCACGGCGGGGCTGCCGTACCAGTTCGGCGGCTGGGCCGAGCTGGAGCGGTACGTCGCCGACATGCTGCACACCGGAGTCATCGACGACTTCACCGAGGTGCGCTGGGACGTGCGCCCGGCCCCGCACTTCGGCACCGTCGAGGTGCGCATCTGCGACGGCACGTCGAACACCCTCGAGCTGGCCGCGCTCGGTGCGCTCGTGCACTGCCTCGTGGAGCACCTGTCGACGATGCTCGACGAGGGCCGGCGCCTGCCCACCCTGCCGCCGTGGTTCGTGCACGAGAACAAGTGGCGCGCCGCCCGCTACGGCACCGACGCGATCATCATCCTCGACGACGCCGGGGAGGAGGAGCTCGTCACCGACGCCCTCCCGCGCCTCCTCACGACCCTCGAACCCGTGGCGGACCGGCTGGGCTGCGCCGCCGAGCTCGACGGCGTGCGGGAGATCGTGCGCACCGGCGCGTCGTACCAGCGGCAGCGGGCCGTGGCCCGCGCCCACGGCGGCGGGCAGGACGGGCTCGAGGCCGTCGTCGCGTCGCTGGTCGCCGAGCTGCACGCGGGCCGGCCCCTGCCCGCGGCCTGACGACGCCGGTCGCTACGCCTTCTCGAAGTCCCACACGATGAGCACCGGCGCGCGGAAGTAGGCCGCGTGGGAGGCCGCGGCGACCCACGGCATCATCTCCCAGATGTTCGGCGGCCTCGTCGGGTCCTCGAACGCCAGATCGGCGGCCGGGTCGAACGCGCCGGTGCCGGCGTCCGCGGCCGCCGTGTACTCGCGGCCGCCGTCGACGTCGTCCGCGCCGCCCCCGGCGTACTCGCGGCAGAACCGCGGCACGAGCCCCGCGGGCAGGGCCGCCTGCAGGTACTCGCTCGTGGAGTGCCGCCAGTTCGGGATGTACCCGAACTCGCCGTCCGCGCCCTCGACGAGCGGGTACAGCGGGGACCCGACGAAGTACCCGCGGGTGTCGGAGACGACGAGCCGGCCGCCGGGGCGCAGCACGCGCGCCAGCTCGGCGAGCACCGGGCCCAGGTCCCGCACGTGGCACAGGGCGAGCGTGACGACCACGAGGTCCGCGGAGGCGTCGGGCACCGGCAGGGCGGACAGGTCGGCCTGCGCGAACCGGGCGCCGGGCACCTTCGCGCGGGCGACCGCGAGCATGTCGGGCGAGGAGTCGAACGCGAGCACGTCGTGCCCCTGCTCCACCAGCCACTCCGTGTGCCGGCCCGTGCCGCACGCGGCGTCGATCACCACGACCGGCTCCGCCCGCTCCAGGTGGGGCCGGACGAGCGGCTCCTCCATCCCCCAGAACCCGTTCGGGCCGTCGTAGCGGGGGGCCCAGTGCCGGTAGCCGTCCTGGGTGCTGATCGGCGGCACGTCGTGGCCGTCGCCGAACCGGTCGGCCGCGTCCAGCAGGGCGCGCACGTCGGCCAGCCGCGCCTCGACGAACGCCCGGTCGTGCTCGCCGGCGAACGCCCGCATCAGCGCCACCCCCTCGAGCCCGACGAGGTAGGCGAGCGGGTGCTGGTAGATGCTCGGGCGCGCGGTGTCCACGGGTCGCGACGCTACCGACGCGCCCCCGCGGCGACGAGACCTTTTCCGGCGCAGCCGTTCAGACGGTGATGGTGGTCATCGGCATCGACGAGTCGACGGGGAAGTCGAGGTTCGACGGCGCCGCCCCGGCGCGCACGACGGCGGAGCCGAGCGCGGCGATCATCGCGCCGTTGTCGGTGCAGTACCGGATGGGCGGGATGCGCAGGTCGATGCCGGCCTCCGCGCACCGCTCGGCGGCCATGCCGCGCAGCTGGCTGTTCGCGGAGAACCCGCCACCCACGACCAGCGTGCCGACGTCGTGCCGGCGGCACGCGGCGATGGTCTTGGCGGTGAGCACGTCCGCCACGGCCGCGGCGAAGGACGCGGCGACGTCGGCCGCCGGCACCTCGCGCCCGGAGTCCACGCAGGCCTCGATCCAGCGGGCCACGGCGGTCTTGAGGCCGGAGAAGGAGAAGTCGTAGGCGTGCTTCTCCTGGTCCTTGGCGGCCGTGAGGCCGCGCGGGAAGCGGATGGCCTCGGGGTCGCCCTCGCGCGCGAGGCGGTCCACGTGCGGGCCGCCGGGGTACGGCAGGCCGAGCAGGCGGCCGACCTTGTCGAACGCCTCCCCCGCCGCGTCGTCGAGGGTGGAGCCGAGCTCCGTCACCCCGGTCGCGATGTCGTCCACGAGCATCAGGGTGCTGTGGCCGCCCGAGACGACCAGCGCCATCGTGCGCCCGTCGAACGGGCCGTCGACGAGCTGGTTGACCGCGGCGTGCCCGATGACGTGGTTGACGCCGTACAGCGGCTTGTTCAGGCCGATCGCGAGCGCCTTCGCCGCGGAGGCGCCGATCGTCAGGGGGCCGACCAGGCCCGGTCCCGCGGTGACGGCGACGGCGTCGATCTCGGACAGGTCGACGTCGGCCTCCCCCAGCGCCCGGGTGATGGTCGGGACCATCGCCTCGAGGTGGGCGCGGCTGGCGACCTCCGGGATGATCCCGCCGTACCGCGCGTGCTCGTCCATGGAGCTGGCGACGGCGTCCACCAGCAGCTCGTCGCCGCGGACGAGCGCGACGCCCGTCTCGTCGCAGGAGGTCTCGATACCGAGGACGAGGGGGTCGCCGTGTGCCATGCCCCCATGATCGCACCCGCGCCCGGGGCAGCCGTAACACGATGGTGACGCCGAACTCACGGCGGGGACACGTGGACGTACTTGGGTTCATCTGAACCTAACCGGGCCCTCGGGCCACCGCCACGAACGGAGCACCATGCGTCCTCGAAGCAGCGCGGGCACCACGGGCACCACGCGCACCGGCACCACCCGACCTGTCGTCGCCGCGCTCGCCGTCCTCGCCGTCGCGGCCCTCTCCGCGTGCGGGTCCCGGGTCGACGCCGCGGGTGGCGACGCCTCGTCCTCCGCCGCGGCGAGCTGTGTCGACACGTCGGGCGACGCGGTCAAGATCGGCTTCCTCAACTCGCTGTCGGGCACGATGGCGATCTCCGAGCAGACGGTGCACGACTCCCTCCAGCTGGCCGCCGCCGAGATCAACGCCGACGGCGGCGTGCTGGGCAAGCAGCTCGAGATCGTCTCCGAGGACGGGCAGTCCGAGCCGACCGTCTTCGCCGAGAAGGCCACCAAGCTCATCACCAGCGACTGCGTCGCGGCGGTGTTCGGCGGCTGGACCTCCGCGTCGCGCAAGGCGATGCTGCCCGTGTTCGAGGCGAACGACTCGCTGCTGTTCTACCCGGTGCAGTACGAGGGCCTCGAGTCGTCGCCGAACATCTTCTACACCGGCGCCACGACCAACCAGCAGATCGTGCCGGCTCTCGACTACCTCGCCGAGCAGGGCACGAAGTCCCTGTTCCTCGTCGGGTCCGACTACGTGTTCCCGCGCACGGCGAACAAGATCATCAACGCCTACGCGGCCGCCCACGGCATCGAGATCGTCGGCGAGGAGTACGCGCCGCTCGGCCACACCGACTTCTCCACCATCGTGAACAAGGTGAAGGCCGCCGGCGCGGACGCCGTCTTCAACACGCTCAACGGCGACTCCAACGTCGCGTTCTTCAAGGAGTACAACAACGCCGGCCTGTCGGCCGACGACATGCCCGTCGTGTCGGTGTCCATCGCCGAGGAGGAGGTGGGCGGCATCGGCGTGGACAACGTCGAGGGCCAGCTCACCGCCTGGAACTACTACCAGACGGTCGACAGCCCCGAGAACGACGCGTTCGTCGAGGCGTTCAAGGCCGAGTACGGCGAGGACCGCCCGACGTCCGACCCGATGGAGGCGGCCTACACGTCGCTGTACCTCTGGAGGGCGATGGTCGAGAAGGCCGGGTCCTTCGACGTCGCGGACGTGCAGGAGGCGGCCGGCGGCGTCACCTTCGACGCCCCCGAGGGCACGGTCGTGGTCGACGGGGAGAACCACCACGTCGCCAAGACGGCGCTCATCGGCCGCATCGGCGACGACGGCCTCATCCACACCGAGTGGAGCTCCGAGGAGCCCATCGAGCCCGACCCGTTCCTCAAGGGCTACGACTGGGCCGACGGGCTCTCCTGACCCGGCGCGGCGGACACGACGGCGGACACGACATGGACACCCTCCTCTCCCAGCTCTTCGCGGGCCTGAGCCTCGGCTCCGTGCTGCTGCTCGCGGCCCTGGGCCTCGCCCTGACCTTCGGTCAGATGGGCGTGATCAACATGGCCCACGGCGAGTTCATGATGGCGGGCGCCTACACGGCGTTCGTGATCCAGGGGCTCGTCGGCGACCCCGGCGCGAGCCTGCTCGTGTCGCTGCCGCTCGGCTTCGTCGTCGGCGGGGCGCTCGGGCTGCTGCTCGAGGCGACGCTCATCCACCGGATGTACCGGCGCCCGCTCGACACCCTGCTCGTCACCTGGGGCGTCGCGCTGCTGCTGCAGCAGGTGGCCCGTGACGTGTTCGGCGCCCCCAACGTCGACGTGGCCGCGCCCGGCTGGCTGTCGGGCGCGGTCGCCGTCGGCGGCCTCGCGCTGCCGAAGACCCGGCTCTTCATCCTCGCGCTCGCCGTCGTCTGCGTCGTCGCGCTGGCCCTCGTCATGCGGGGCACCCCGCTCGGGCGGCGGATCCGGGCCGTCGTGCAGCACCGGGACCTCGCCGAGGCGTCGGGGATCTCCTCGCGCGCCACCGACCGTCTGACGTTCTTCATCGGCTCCGGCCTCGCCGGGGTGGCCGGGGTCGCGCTCACTCTGCTCGGCTCCGTCGGTCCGACCCTCGGCACCAGCTACATCGTCGACGCGTTCCTCGTGGTCGTCGCGGGCGGCATCGGGCAGATCAAGGGGACCGTCATCGCGGCCACCGCGCTCGGCCTGCTGCAGGCGTTCTTCGAGTTCTCCACCACGGCGTCCGTCGCGAAGGTGCTCGTCTTCGTGGTCATCGTCGCGTTCCTGCAGGTACGACCCCAGGGCCTCGTCTCGGTCCGGACCAGGAGCCTCGCATGACCACCCCCGCACCCGCCCGGTCCCGGCTCACGGCCCTGACCCGCTCCGGACGCGCCCGCGCCCTGGCCGGCTTCGGCCTCGCCGCCGTCCTGCTGCTCGCGGTCGCCCCCGTCCTCCTGAGCCCGTTCCGGCTCGGTCTGCTGGGCAAGTTCCTCTGCCTCGCGATGGTGGCCGTCGGGATCGGCCTGGCCTGGGGCCGCGGCGGCCTGCTCACCCTCGGGCAGGGCGTCTACTTCGGCCTGGGCGCCTACCTCATGGCGATGCACCTCAAGCTGGCCGACGCCGGGCCCGGCGGGGTGCCCGACTTCATGCTGCTGTACGGCACGGGCGAGCTGCCCGGCTGGTGGGAGCCGCTGCGCTCGCCGGTCGTCGCGGTCGCCCTGGTCCTGCTGCTGCCGGCGGCCCTGGCCGCCGTGCTCGGCTGGGCGGTCTTCACGCGCCGGGTGCGCGGGGCGTACTTCGCGATCCTGTCGCAGGCGCTCGCCGCCGCCTTCGCCATCCTCCTGATCGGGCAGCAGCAGACCACCGGCGGCACCAACGGGCTCAACGGGTTCCGGTCGTTCTTCGGCTACGACCTCGCGGACCCGGTCAACCAGCGCATGCTCTACCTCATCGCCGCCGGGGTGCTGCTCGTCATGGTCGCCGTGGCCCGGCAGCTCATGGTGTCCCGGTTCGGCGAGGTGCTCGTCGCCGTGCGCGACCAGGAGGACCGCGTGCGGTTCCTCGGCTACGACCCGGCCGCGGTCAAGACCGTCGTCTACGTGGTCGCGGCCGTGATGGCCGCCGTCGGCGGGGCGCTCTTCGTGCCGATCGTCGGCATCGTGTCCCCCGCCGACGTCGGCGTCGTGCCGTCCATCGGCTTCCTCGTCGGGGTCGCCATCGGCGGCCGGGCCACCCTGCTCGGGCCGGTGCTCGGCTCCGTCGCCGTGAGCTGGGCGCAGACCACGATGTCGGAGCAGTTCCCGTCGGGCTGGATCTACCTGCAGGGCGCGCTGTTCGTCCTCGTCGTGGCGTTCCTGCCGGGCGGTCTCGCGTCGCTCGTGACGTCGGCGCGGCGCCGGCTCCGCGCCCGGGACCGTGGGCCCGGCGACGTCGTGCCCGACGACGCCCCGTCGTCCGACCTCGTGCCCGAGGGGAGCCGCGCATGAGCGAGCAGCCGACCACCACGCCCGAGATCGACCTCGCCGCCGCGGAGGCGCTGCTGGGCGACGACACGGCCCGGTTCCGGCACGACTACCTCGAGGTGCGCGGCCTGCGGGTCGAGTTCGGCGGCTTCGTGGCCGTCCGCGACGTCGACCTCACGGTGACGCAGGGCGACCTGCGGTTCCTCATCGGGCCCAACGGCGCCGGCAAGACGACCCTCATCGACGCCGTCACCGGCCTGGTGCGCGCCGCGGCGGGCTCCGCGCGGTTCGGCGGCGCCGAGCTGCTGGGCCGCGCCACCCACCGGGTCGCGCGCACCGGGGTGGGCCGCACCTTCCAGACGGCGAGCGTGTTCGAGGAGCTCACCGTGCTGCAGAACCTCGACGTCGCCGCGGGCGCCCGCCGCGGCCCGGCGACGATGCTCCGGCGGCGCGGCGCCCCGCCCGAGGCCGTGGAGCAGGCGATGGAGACCGTCGGGCTCGCCGCGCTGCGCGACGTCCCGGCCGGCGTCCTCGCCCACGGTCAGAAGCAGTGGCTGGAGATCGGGATGCTGCTGGTGCAGGACGCGCACCTGCTGCTGCTCGACGAGCCGGTGGCCGGCATGACGCAGGCGGAGCGCGAGGAGACCGGGGAGCTGTTGCGCCGGGTCGGCTCGCAGCGCGTCGTCGTGGTCGTCGAGCACGACATGGAGTTCCTGCGCGCGTACGCCGACTCCGTGACCGTCATGCACCAGGGCCGCGTCCTCGCCGAGGGGACCGTCGCCGAGGTGCAGCAGGACCCGGCCGTCGTCGAGGTGTACCTCGGCGCCCCGACCGTCGACACGGCGGGCGCGACCACCACAGGGACGGAGGCGGGCGCATGATGCTCGAGCTGAGCGGTCTGAGCACCGGGTACGGCCGCACGGTCGTGGTGCACGACGTCGACCTCGCCGTGGGCGACGGGGCGCTGACCGCCGTCCTCGGCCACAACGGGGCGGGCAAGACGACGCTCCTCAAGGCGGTGCTGGGCCTGCTGCCGGCGCGGGCCGGGACGGTGCGCCTCGCCGGCGAGGACGTCACCCGCCTGCCCACGCACCGCCGGGTCCGGGCGGGGATCGCGTACGTCCCGCAGGGCCAGCAGTCGTTCGGCCAGCTCACCGCGCGCGAGAACCTCCAGGTGGTCGCGGACGCCCACGGCGCCGCCGGGCGCCGGCGCACGGACGACGCGCTCGACCTGTTCCCCGCGCTGCGCGAGCTGCTGGGCCGGCAGGCGGGCCTGCTCTCCGGCGGCCAGCGCCAGCAGCTCGCCATCGCCCGCGCCCTGGTCACCGGGCCGCGGCTGCTGGTGCTCGACGAGCCGGCCGAGGGCATCCAGCCGAACGTCGTGAGCGAGATCTACGCCGCGATCACGACGCTGACGGGCTCGGGCGGGCTGTCGGCGCTGCTCGTCGAGCAGCACCTCGGCTTCGCCGTGGAGCACGCGGCCGAGTACGCCGTGCTCGCCTCCGGCCGCGTGACGCGCCGGGGCTCGGGCGGCGGGGCGGCGGCCGTCGCCGGTGCCCGGGAGGCGATGGCCCTGTGACCCGGGACGTGACCCGAGGAGCCAGCCGAGCAGCGAGCCGAGCGGCGACCCCGCCCACCACCCGTCCGGAGGACGCACCGTGCACCTGACCCCCGCCGACACCGAGAAGCTGCTGCTCGCCGTCGCGGGCATGGTGGCGCGCGACCGGCTCGACCGCGGCGTGCGCCTCAACCACCCGGAGTCCGTCGCGCTGCTGGCGTGCTGGGTGATCGAGCGCGCCCGGGAGGGCGCCGACGTCGCGACGCTCATGCGGACCGGCCGCGAGGTGCTGGGCCGCGAGCAGGTGATGGACGGCGTCCCCGAGCTGCTCACCGACGTGCAGGTCGAGGCCACGTTCCCGGACGGGCGCAAGCTCGTCACCCTGCACCACCCGGTCCCCTGAGCCCCGACCCGACCTGCAAGGAGGACCCGTGTCCGCTGCCCCGTCCGCCGGCCCGGGCGCGATCCGCGTCGCCCCCGGCCGGATCGAGCTCAACGCCCGCCCCGCCCACGAACGGCTGCGCCTCGTCGTCGAGAACACCGGCGACCGGCCCGTGCAGGTGGGCTCGCACGTGCACCTGCCCGACGCCAACACCGCGCTGCGGTTCGACCGCGCGGCCGCCCACGGCTTCCGGCTCGACGTGCCGTCGGGCACCTCGCAGCGGTTCGAGCCCGGGGTGAGCCGCGAGGTGGACGCCGTGACGATCCGCGGGGCGCGGAGGGTCCCCGGCATCCAGCGCGGCAAGCACGACGGCGGCGCGCTCGGCGCCGTCCGGCACGAGCAGGACACGGAGCAGGAGGACTGATGGTCTGGATCGACCGCGAGCGCTACGCGGCCCTGTACGGGCCGACCGTCGGGGACCAGGTGCGCCTCGGCGACACCGACCTGTGGATCGAGGTCACCGAGGACTGCACGGTGGGCGGCGAGGAGGCGGTCTTCGGCGGTGGCAAGTCGATCCGGGAGTCGATGGCGCAGTCCACCCGCACCCGGGCCGAGGGCGCCCTCGACACGGTGATCACCGGCGCCGTGGTGCTCGACTGGTGGGGCGTGGTGCGGGCCGACGTGGGGCTGCGCGACGGGCGGATCGTCGCGCTGGGCCGCGCCGGCAACCCGGACGTCGCGGACGGCGTGCACCCGGACCTCGTGATCGGCCCGTCCACCGACGTGATCTCGGGCGAGGGCAGGATCCTCACGGCCGGTGGCTTCGACCCGCACGTGCACCTGCTGTCGCCGTCCGCCCTGCACGAGGCCCTGGCCACGGGCATCACGACGGTCGCCGGCGGCGGCACCGGCCCGTCGGAGGGGTCGAAGGCCACCACCGTGACGCCGAGCTCCTGGCACCTGCGGTCGATGCTGCGCGCGCTCGACGCCCTGCCGCTCAACGTGCTGCTGCTGGGCAAGGGCAACACGGTGAGCGCCGCGTCGCTGGCCGAGCAGGCGCTCGCCGGGGCGGCGAGCTACAAGGTGCACGAGGACTGGGGGTCCACGCCCGCGGCGCTCGACGCCGCACTCCGGGCCGCGGACGAGTGGGGCCTGCAGGTGGCCCTGCACTCCGACTCCCTCAACGAGGCCGGCTTCGTGCGGTCCACGATCGACGCGATCGACGGGCGCGGCATCCACGCGTACCACGTGGAGGGCGCCGGCGGCGGGCACGCCCCCGACATCCTCACCATCGCGAGCCTGCCGCACGTGCTGCCGGGGTCGACCAACCCGACGCTGCCGCACACGGTGAACACCGTGGCGGAGCACCTGGACATGCTCATGGTCTGCCACCACCTCAACCCGGCGATCCCCGAGGACCTCGCGTTCGCCGAGTCCCGCATCCGCGCGACGACGATCGCCGCCGAGGACGTGCTGCACGACATGGGCGCGATCTCGATCACGTCCTCGGACGCCCAGGCGATGGGGCGCATCGGCGAGGTGATCACCCGCACCTGGCAGGTGGCGCACGTGATGAAGCACCGCCGCGGCCCCCTGTCGGCCGCGGAGCCGGCGGACAACGAGCGGGCGCGGCGGTACGTCGCGAAGTACACGATCAACCCGGCGGTCGCGCACGGCGTGGACGCGCACATCGGCTCCGTGGAGCCCGGCAAGCTGGCCGACCTCGTGCTGTGGGACCCGCGGTTCTTCGGGTTCCGGCCGGAGGTGGTGCTCAAGGGCGGGGTCATCGCCTGGGCCGCGCTCGGCGACCCGAACGCGTCGATCCCCACCCCGCAGCCGGTGCTCCAGCGGCCCGCCTTCGGCGACGCGGTGGGCGCGGACCTCTCGCTCGCCTTCGTCGCGCCGGCCGCGATCGACGACGGCCTCGCGGGGCGGCTGGGCCTGCGCCGCGAGCTCGCCCCGATCGCCTCGACGCGGGGCCTCACCAAGGCCGACATGCGCAACAACGACGCCCTCCCGGCCATCGACATCCGGCCGGACACGTTCGAGATCCGCGTGGACGGCGACCTCGTGGAGCCCGCCCCCGCCGTCCGGCTGCCCCTCGCCCAGCTCTACTCGATGTTCTGACGCCGATGAGCCCCGACAGCCCGACCAGGGCCCCCGAGCGCGCGACGCCGCACCCAGTGACGGTGGCGCTGCTGCTCGCCGACGCGCGCCTGCCCGGCGGCGGGCACGCCCACTCCGCGAGCCTGGAGCCCGCGCTGCGCGGCGGCCTGACCCCCGCCGACGTCCCCGCGTGGATGGTGGGGCGGGCCACCACGGTCAGCCTGGTCGAGGCCGGCACCGCGGTGGTCGCCGCGCGGCTGCTCGCGGACGCCCCGCCGCCCGGGGACGGATCCGCCGGGACGGCAGGGACCGCGGACCGCCTCGACGCGGTGGTGCGCGCCTGGGCCGCGCGGACGCCGTCGCGCGCGCTGCGGGACGCGTCCCGGCTGCTCGGCCGCGGCTACCTGCGCGTGGCCCGCGCGCTGTGGCCCGGCAGCGCGGCCGTGCGCGCCGCCGTCTCCTACGAGACGGCGCGCGGGACGGGCACCGTGCCGCGCGCCGTCGTCCTCGGCGCGATCGCCGCGGCGGCGGGCCTGCCGCCCGAGGACGTGGTGCGCCTGACCGTCTACGACGACGCCCAGACCGCGGCGTCGGCCCTGCTCAAGCTCGAGCCGCTGGACCCGCTCGCCCCCGCGCGGTGGGTCCTCGACGCGTGCGCCGCCGCGGAGGAGCACGTGCTCCGCGTGGCGGCGTGCGCCACCCCGGAGTCCGTCCCGGCCTCCGGTGCCCCGTTGACCGAGGGGTGGGCCGAGGCCCACGCCCGCCAGACCCAGAGGTTGTTCCGTGCCTGAGACCGCTCCCCCCGTGATCCCCGCCGCCCCCGCCCGTGCCCTGCGCCTCGGCGTCGCCGGCCCCGTCGGCGTCGGCAAGTCCTCCCTCATCGCGACGGTGTGCCGCGCGCTGGCGGACGAGCTGCGGATCGGCGTCATCACCAACGACATCTACACCGACGAGGACGCGCGGTTCCTGCGGTCCGCCGGGGTGCTGGACCCCGAGCGCATCCGCGCCGTCGAGACGGGCGCCTGCCCGCACACCGCCATCCGCGACGACGTCACCGCCAACCTGCTCGCGGCCGAGGACCTCGAGCGGGACTTCGCCCCGCTCGACCTGGTCGTGATCGAGTCCGGCGGGGACAACCTCACCGCGACGTTCTCCCCCGCCCTCGTCGACGCGCAGATCTTCGTGCTCGACGTCGCGGGCGGCGGCGACGTCGCCCGCAAGGGCGGGCCCGGCATCGGCCGCGCCGACCTGCTCGTGGTGAACAAGACCGACCTCGCGCCCTACGTGGGCGTGGACGTCGAGCGGATGGTCGCCGACGCGACGGCCGCCCGCGAGGGGCGGGACGTCGTCGCGCTGTCCCGCACGGACGCCGCGTCCGTCGCCGCCCTGCGGGCCTGGCTGCTCGGCGTCCTGGACCGGTTCCGCGACGGCGTCCACGTGGCGCAGGACCCGGGCCCGATGGCGCCGCACTTCCACGCCGACGCCGACGGCGAGGGCGTGCTGCACAGCCACGAGGGCGGCGACGGGGCGCACGCGCACGACCACGAGCACGCGCGCTGACGTGCGCCTCACCCTCGTCGAGGTCGACCGCGGCGCCGTGCCCGGCGCGCCGGTGCGCGTGCGCACGCGGGACGACCTGCTCGCGGCGCGCACCGTCGCGCGCGGGACGGCGCACGCCGAGGTGGCGCTGGTCGCGACCGGCGCCGTGCTGCTCGGCGGCGACCACGTGGCGGTCCGCGTGCGCGTCGCCGACGGGTGCGCGCTCACCCTGACCGACGTCGGCGGCACCGTGGCGTACGACGGCGAGGGCGTGCCCTGCCGCTGGGACGTCGACGTGCGGCTCGGCGCCGGGAGCCGGCTCACGTGGCACGGGCTCCCGTTCGTCGTCTCGACGGGTGCCGACGTCACCCGCTCGACCGACGTCGCGCTCGGCCCCGGCGCCCGGCTGACGCTGCGCGAGACGGTCGTGCTGGGGCGCGACGGGGAGCGCGGCGGCCGGGTCGTGCTGCGCAGCGCCGTGCACGACGACGAGGGCCCCCTGCTCGTCGAGGAGGTGGCGGCCGCCGGCGACCGGCCCGTGCCCGGGGTGCTCGGCGGGGAGCGCGTGATCGACACGCTCACCGAGCTGCACGGCGCCCCGGAGGACGAGCCCGAGGTCCCCGCGGTCGGCGCCGCCCCCGACGGCGCCGTCACGCTGCGCCTGGAGCGCGGCGGCGTCCTGACGCGATGGCTCGGCGCCGCCGCTCATCTCAGCCCGTTGCACCGGTCTCACCCGTACCGGTCCGGCACCGCGCCGACCGTCCGACCCCTGGAGACAGCATGACCCGCACCGCCCTCGTCGTCGCCGCCCTGCACGTCGTGGGGATCGGCGGCCTCGCCGCGACCCTCGTCCTCGACGGGGGCGCCGGGTCGATCACCCTCGTCATGGCGCTCACCGCGTACGGGCTGGGGCTGCGGCACGCCTTCGACGCCGACCACATCGCCACGATCGACAACACGACGCGCCGCCTGGTGCGCGAGGGGCGCGACGCGCGCGGGGTGGGCCTGTGGTTCTCGCTCGGTCACTCGACGGTGGTCGTGGGGGCCGCGGTGCTCCTCGCCGTCGGCGTGCAGGCGCTGGCGCCGGCGCTGGAGGACGAGTCCTCGCCCTGGCGCCGGTTCACCGGCGTGTGGGGGCCGGTGGTGTCGGGCACGTTCCTGCTGACCATCGCCGTGGTGAACGTGCTCCTGCTCCGACGCGCCCTGCGCGCCGCCCGCTCCGGCGGGCCCGGCGCCGCCCACGACCACGGGCCCGCCGGCGGCCCGGTCGCCTGGGCGGTGCACCGGTTCTCCTGGGCCACCGACCGCCCGGGCCGGATGTACGGCGTGGGCCTCGTCTTCGGGCTCGGCTTCGACACGGCGACGGAGATCGGGCTGCTCGCGATGACCGCGTCGGCCGCGCTCGGGCAGGTGCCCTGGTACGCGCCGCTGCCCCTGGCCGTCCTGTTCGCCGCCGGGATGTCGCTGCTCGACTCGGTCCAGGGCTCGGCCGCGCGCCGGGCGTACGCCCAGGCGGGGACCGGCGCCCCGGGCCGCGGCCGCCTGCGCTACGACGTGCTCGTCACCGGCGTGTCCGCGGCCGCGGCGGTGGGCATCGGCGGGGTGACGCTGCTGCAGGTGGCCGCCGAGCACCTGCCGGCGCTCGCCCACGTCCCGGGCGCGTCCGTCGGCCTCGAGCCGTACGGCCTGGTGCTCGCCGGGGTGCTACTCGTCGCCTGGGTGGTCGGGCTGCTCTGCCTGCGCCAGCCGCGCGCCGAGGCCTGACAGCAGGTCCCGGCCGCGGGACGACAGGTGGACCCGGATCACGCGCCGGTCGAAGGCGTCCACCTCGCGGAACACCAGCGCCCGGGTGACGAGGGCGTCGACGCGGCGGCCGAGCGTCGCCTTGTCCATGACGGTGGCCGACCTGAGCTCGGACATCGTGGCCCCCGGCCGGCGCCCCAGCGCGTCCAGCACGAGCCACTCGTCCACGGTGCAGCCGGCGCCCGCCAGGATCTCGGCGGCGCTCCGGGCGGCCCTGCGGCCGGCGAGCACGGACTCGCGCAGCAGCTCCGCGGGCGCGGCCGCGCCGGTGATCGTCGTGGTGCCCGCACCTGCTGCCGTCCGCATGCTGACCCGCCTTCTCCCGTGCTCGTACACTACCGGCCATCACAGGCCGGGGCCCGGACACGTGCCCCTCGCGCGGACGGGACGTCATGTCGGACTTCGTCGTCGGCGTCCTGCTGCACTTCCAGGGGCCGGGCGGGATCTACGGCCCCTCGTGCCAGGCCGTCACGGAACTCGCGGTCGCCGAGCTCAACGCCACGGGCGGCATCCTCGGGCGCCCGGTGCGCGCCGAGCTGCTCGACGCGGGACAGCCGCTGCCCCGGCTGCGGCAACGGCTCGGCGCCACCCTCGACGCCGGGCGGCTGCACGGCCTCACCGGCTGGCACACGTCGGCGGTGCGGAACGCCGTCGTGCCGCTGGTGCAGCGCCGGGTCCCGTACGTGTACCCGGCGGCCTACGAGGGAGCCGAGACCCGGCCCGGCCTGTACGTCACCGGCGAGGTGCCGTCGGCGCAGCTCTTCCCCGCGATCGACCGGCTGCGGGCGGAGACGGGGGCGCGACGGTGGTTCGTCGTCGGGGACGACTACGCGTGGCCGCGCGGCACGTACGCCGCGCTGGCCCCGCAGCTCGCCGCCCTCGGCGCGGGGTTCGCGGGCGCGCGCTTCCTGCCCGAGCAGGGCGCGAGCGCCGCGCAGCTCGGCGCCACGCTCGACGAGGTCGAGCTCTCGGGCGCCGAGGGCGTGCTGCTGCTGATGGTCGGGCAGAACGGGGTGCGGTTCAACCGCATGTTCGCCCGGCGCGGCCTGCACGAGCGGGTGGTGCGGCTCAGCACGCTCATGGAGGAGAACATGCTCATGGGCAGCGGGGCCGCCGCCACCGCGAACCTGTACTCCGCGGGCGGCTGGTTCCGCAGCCTGGCCACCGGCGAGGCCCTCGACCTCGTGGGGCGGTACACCGCGCACCACGGGCTGCACGCCCCGGCCGTGGGCGCCGCCGCGGAGGCCTGCTACGAGGGGATCCTCGCGCTGCGCTCCATCGTCGAGCACGCGGGCAGCGCCGCCGTCGCCGCGACCGACCGCTCGGTCGACGGCCTGGCGTACGAGGGGCCGCGCGGCCTCGTCCGGTTCCGCGGCAACCACGCCGAGCAGCGGCTCTACCTGGCGCGCGCCGACGGGTACGACTTCGAGCCGCTCACCGCGCTCTGACCTGCGGCGGGATCGGTGTGGGGCACGTCACGGCGCCGGCCGGAATCATGCGTCTGCATCTATCGGTTGAGGCAACCATGACCGAGACCCTGACGCAGCCGACTACGCCCCTCGCCGTCGGCGACGACGTGGCGGACCTCCTGTTCCGCGCCGCCCGTACCACCTCCCTGTGGACCGACGAGCCCGTCACCGACGAGCAGCTCACCTCCGCCTGGGACCTCGCCAAGTTCGGGCCCACCGCGATGAACACGCTGCCGCTGCGCGTGCTCGTGCTGCGCTCCGGCGAGGCGCGCGAGCGCCTCGTGGCCCACATGGGCGGCAACAACAAGGACCGCGTCGCCAACGCGCCCGTCTCGCTCGTGCTCGCCGCCGACCCGGCGTTCCACCAGCACCTCGACACCCTGTTCCCCGCCTACCCGGGCATGAAGGACCAGCTGGAGCCCGCCGCGGACGTCCGCGAGCAGATGGCCCGCAACAACGCCCTCATCCAGGCCGGGTACCTCATCGTCGGCCTGCGCGCCGCCGGCCTCGCCGCCGGCCCGATGAACGGCATGGACTTCGCCGGCGTGGACACCGAGTTCTTCGGCGAGTCCGGATGGAAGTCGTTCCTCGTCATCAACGTCGGCCACGCCGAGGGCGAGGGCTCCCCGTACCCGCGCGCCCCGCGCCTGTCCTTCGACGAGGTCGCGCAGGTCCTCTGACCCGCCGCCCCGCACCACGGTCGAGCCCGTCGAGATCCGTCCCGGCGGGCTCGACCCGTGTCCGGAGGGGCCCGAGGAGCCCGCGGACGGCTACGGGCGGTCGCCCACCGCCGCGGACCGGGTGTCGTCGTTCGACCACTGCGACCAGGACCCGGGGTACAGCGCCGCCGGGATGCCCGCGCACGCCAGGGCCGCGATCTCGTGCGCCGCCGTCACGCCGGAGCCGCAGTACACGCCCACGGACAGCACGTCGTCGTCGTCGCCACCGGCGCCCGCCGCGCTCAGGCCGAGGTCGGCGAACCGCGCCTCCAGCGCCTCGTCGTCGAGGAACGTGCCGTCGTCGCCCAGGTTCGCCGCGGTCGGCGCGCCGACGGCGCCGGGGACGTGCCCGGCGCGCGGGTCGACCGGCTCCGTGTCGCCCCGGTACCGCTCGGCGGCGCGGGCGTCCAGGAGCGTGCCCGTCTCCGCCAGCTCCCCCGCGTCGTCGGCGTCGAGCACGGGCAGGTGGCCCGGGCGCACCACGAGGTCGCCGGGCGCGTGCACGACGTCGCCGCTCTCCAGCGCGTAGCCCGCGCGCACCCAGGCCGGCAGGCCGCCGTCGAGGATGCGCACGTCGTCGACGCCGAAGAAGCGCAGCAGCCACCAGGCGCGTGCCGCGGACAGCCCGCCCACCGTGTCGTAGACGACCACGCGCGACCCGTCGCGCAGACCCCAGGCCCGCGCGCTGCGCTGGAACGACGACGCCGAGGGCAGCGGGTGCCGGCCCTCCTCCGGCGACGGCTCGGCCGCCAGCTCCGACTCCAGGTCCACGTAGACGGCGTCGGGCAGGTGGCCCTCGAGGTAGCGCTCGCGGCCGTCGGTCATGCCGAGCGCCCAGCGCACGTCGAGGAGCACGGGCGCCCCGTCCGCCGGGTCCGGCCCGGGGCTGAGGCGCAGGTCCGCGGCGAGCTCGGCGACGGAGACGAGCACCCGCGCGCGGGGCGTCCCGTCGGCGCTCACGAGGCGCTCCCCAGGTCCAGGCGCATGGTGAAGGCGTCCTTGTCCTCCGGCTGGTAGTACCGCTTGCGCAGCCCGATCCGCTCGAAGCCGAGCCGCTCGTACAGGGCCAGCGCCGGGTCGTTGTCCACGCGCACCTCGAGCAGGACGGCGCTCGCCCGCAGCGTGCGCGCGCGCTCCACGAGCGCCTCCAGCAGCGCGCGGCCGACGCCGTGCCGCTGGTAGAGCGGGTCCACGCCGATGGTCATGACCTGCGCGACGTCGCCGTCGAACCAGAGCCCCGCGTACCCCACCACGGGCTTCGGCCCGGCGCCGTACACGGCCACGGCGTCGGTCCCCGTGGGCTCGGCGACGAGGTACCAGCGGCCGAGGCCGGCCAGCTCGTCGGTGAGCATGCCGTACGTCCACGCCCCGGCGCCGAACAGCACCCGCTCCAGCTGCAGCACCCGGTCGAAGTCGGTGCTGCGCAGCGGCCGCAGGCGGCAGGACGGCGCGTACACGTGCTGCACGACGCGCGGCAGGCCGCCGGCGTCGGGCGCCGCGGGCCCGGCCTCCGGCGTGGCGGCCGGCTCGGCGGACGGCTCAGCGGCCGGCTCGGCGGCCGGCTGGTCCGTGGTCACGCCGGGCTCCCGGTGGCGGGCACGAGGCGGGCCGGAGCGGGCTCCTGCACGTCGGGCCGGCGCAGGTACAGCGGCTCGGTGGGCAGGTCCTCGCCGGCGGCCCGGCGGGCGAGCGCGAGCCGGGCCAGGACCGCGGCGTCGGGCACGAGCGGGGCGTCCTCGTCGGCGGGCAGGTGCTCGGGGTACAGCGTGGCGCCCTCCCCCACGACGACCAGGCGGCCGTCCGTCGGGGCGTCCTCGAGGCGCGCCCCGACCTCCGCGGCCTTGTCCACGCCCGGGCCCGCGAGCGTCTCGACGACCGGCACGCCGTGCGGGCCCTCGTGCGCGACGACGCGGTAGTGCGCCCAGTAGACCTCCTTGCGGCGCGCGTCGGTCGCCACGAGCACCTCGTCGCCCGGCGTCAGGCCCAGGTCGGCGACCGCCTGCACGGCGACCGCGTCGATGCTCGGCACGCCGAGCACGTCGATCCCGAGGCTCAGGGCGAGGGTGCGCGCGGTGACGAGCCCGACCCGCAGGCCGGTGAACGGCGCGGGCCCGGTGCCGGCGACGACGGCGGTGAGGGCCGAGCGGTCGAGCCCGGCCTCGTCGAGCACCTCGGCGACGAGCGGGCCGAGCGACTCGGCGTGCCGGCGACGCTCGTCGGCCGAGCGCGAGGCGAGCCGGGCGCCCGTCTCGTCGACGAGTGCGACGGCGACGGCTGCGGACGTGTCTAGAGCGAGAACTGCCACGGCCCCAGCCTACGGTTCCCCCGGACCGACCGCGGGACGCATCGAGCGTGCTGACTTGATCCTCAAACCTGAGGTTTGAGGATCAAGCCAGCACGCTCGATGCCCCTGGCAGGGTCAGCGCGCGGCGAGCGCCGCGAGGTCGACGCCGGCCCAGCGGTCACCGAGGCCGCGCAGGGTCGCGTGCCGGGTGCCGGCGCCCGGGTCGGCCTCCTCGGCGTCGGCGGCGGACGCGTCGGCGGCGCGGCCGCGCGGGCGCTCCAGGTCGATCTCCAGGCGGTCCTCCGTGAGCGCCTCGGCCAGGCCGCGGCCCCACTCGACGACCGTCACCGACTCCTCGAGCGAGGAGTCCAGGTCGAGGGCGTCCAGCTCGTCGAGGCTGCCGAGGCGGTACGCGTCCACGTGCACGAGAGCGGGCCCGCGGGTGCCGTCCTCCCGGGGCAGCGGCGGGTGCTCGCGCGCCACGATGAACGTGGGCGACGCCACCTGGCCCCGCACGCCCAGCGCGGCCCCGAGGCCCTGGGTGAGCGTCGTCTTGCCCGCCCCCAGGTCGCCCGTGAGGATCACGAGGTCCCCCGCCCGGAGCACGCCCGCCAGGGCCGCCCCCAGCGCGCGGGTGGCCTCCGCGTCCGGCAGGTCCGTCTCCGTCCGCACGACGACGTCGCTCACCGCTGCACTTCCTTCCTGGTCTCCGTGTCGGCCGCCGCGACGGCCGCCGTGTCGAGCCCCGTGTACACGCGCGCGGCGCGCGCTCCGATGCCCGTGACGATCTCGTAGCTGATGGTGCCCGCGGCGCGGGCCCAGTCCTCGGCGTTCGGCCGGGCCGCGCCGCGCTCGACGCCGTCGGACTCCCCGAACAGCGTCACGACGTCCCCCGCGCGCTCCGGCGCGTCGGGGCCGAGGTCGAGGACGAACTGGTCCATGCAGACGCGGCCCGCGACCCGCAGCACGCGCGCCTCGCCCGCCCCCGCCGGGCCGCCCCCGCCGACGGCCACCGGACCGCCGGCGCCGAGGTCGCCGCCCGACGCGTGCCGCTGGATGCCGTCCGCGTAGCCCAGCGGCACCACGCCGAGGCGCGTGGCCCGCGGCGTCGTGTAGTGGTGCCCGTACGACACGCCGTGACCGGCGGGCACGTCCTTGACCGTCGCGAGCCGGGCCTGGAGGGTCATCGCGCCCCGCAGCCCGTAGTCGCCGGGCGCGCCGAGCTGCGGCACGGGCGAGTGCCCGTAGACCGCGACGCCGGGACGCACGAGGTCGTGGTGCAGGCGCGGGTCGGTGAGCACGGCCGCCGAGTTGGCGAGGTGGCGCACCTCCAGGCTCAGCCCGGCGCCCTCGACGACGCGGACGGCGTCGTCGAAGGCCGCGGCCTGGAGGGCGATCGACGGGTGCCCGGGGTCGTCCGCGCACGCCAGGTGGGACATCACGCCCACCACGCGCAGCACGCCCTCGGCCTCCAGCGCGGCCGCGCGCCGCACGACGTCCGGCAGGTCCGCGGGCGTGATCCCGCTGCGCCCGAGGCCCGTGTCGACCTTGAGGTGCACCCGCGCGGGAACGCCCGCGGCGCGCGCCCCGGCGGCCACCTCGTCCAGCGCCCAGGGCGCCGCGACGCCCACGTCCACGCCCGCGGCGACCAGCCGGTCGAACGGCGCGCCGGGGGCCGCGAGCCAGGTGAGGACGCGGGAGTCCGCCGGCGTGATCCCGCCGGCGCGCAGCGCGAGCGCCTCGGCGGGCACCGCGGTGCCGAGCCACGTGGCCCCGCCCGCGAGCGCCGCCCGCGCCACCGGGAGCATGCCGTGCCCGTAGCCGTCCGCCTTGACCACGGCCATCACCGCGGCGGTCGGCGCGTGCCCCGCCAGCGCCCGCACGTTGTCGCGCACGGCCGACAGGTCGACGACGGCGCGCGCGAGGGCGTCGGCGGGGAAGGGCAGGTCCACGGCGGCGTCACCCGTGGGGGCGGTCGGGACCTCGGAGGGGACCTCGGTGCTCACGATCACCGATTCTCTCACCGCGCGACCGGGTTCCCGCCGTCGCCCCCGTCGGGGGCCCCGGGCCACTCCGCGAGCCGCCGCCGCGAGCGGAACTCCCGCGGCTCGCCGCTGAGCGGGTCGACGAACGCCAGCGAGCGCGAGAGCAGCTGCAGGGGCCGCGCCGGGTCGTCGGGCGCGTCCTCGCGCAGCTCCGGCCAGAACGTGTCGTGCAGCAGCGGCAGGCCCAGGGACGCCATGTGCAGGCGCAGCTGGTGCGTCCTGCCCGTGTGCGGCTCCAGCCGGTAGAGGCCCAGCCCGCGGGCGTCGTCCCGCGCGACGAGCGTCACCCGCGACTCGGCGTTCGGCTCCCCCGCCTCCTCCTGCGCCCGCACCACGCCGCGGTGCTTGACGATGCGCGAGCGGACTGTCGTGGTGCCGTCCACGTCGAGCGGGCTGCCCGGCGCGGGCAGCGCCGCCACCGCCTCGTACACCTTGCGCACGGCGCGGTCCTGGAACGCCGTCTGGTACGGGCCGCGCGCCTCGGGGCGCACGGTGAGCACCAGCACGCCCGCGGTGGGCCGGTCCAGGCGGTGCGCGGGCACCAGCTCCGGCAGGTCGAGCGTGGCGCGCAGGTGCACCAGCACGGTGCGCGTCACCCACCGCCCGCGCGGCATCGTCGCGACCAGGTGCGGCTTGTCGACCACCAGCAGGTCGTCGTCGCGGTGCAGCACCTCGAGCTCCGCGAGCGCGGGCACCTCGGGCTCGTCGGCGGGCGGGTCGCGGTACAGGTAGAGGAAGCCGCGCGGCTGGTAGGGGGTGGCGTCGTCGACGACGGCGCCCTCCCCCGTCACCACCTCGCCGGCGGCCAGCTTCTCGCGCAGCCGGTCGGCGTCGTGCGCGAACCGCTCCAGCAGGTACTGCGCGGCCGTCGCGAACCGGGCGGTGCTCGCCGCGTCGTGGGGCAGCACGAGCCGCGTCGGGTTGAGCCCGTCGCGCACCGGCAGCGGCGGGCGGTGCGGGCGGGGGCTGGGAGGCACGGCCCCATTCTCCCGGCTCCCGGCTCTCGGGGTGCGGGGGCATGATGGGCGCATGAGCCTCTACGACATCCCGTTCGAGCGCATGGACGGCACGACGACGACCCTCGCGGAGCACCGCGACGACGTCGTGCTGGTGGTCAACGTCGCCTCGCGGTGCGGGCTCACCCCGCAGTACGAGGCGCTGGAGCAGCTGCAGAAGGACTACGCCGACCGCGGCTTCACGGTGCTCGGCTTCCCCTCGAACCAGTTCCTGCAGGAGCTGTCCACCGACGAGAAGATCGCCGAGTTCTGCTCCACCACCTACGGCGTCACGTTCCCCGTGGTCTCCAAGGTCCGGGTCAACGGGCGGCACGCGCACCCGCTGTTCGTCGAGCTGAAGAAGACGCCCGACGACGGCGGGCACGACGGGCGCGTGCGGTGGAACTTCGAGAAGTTCCTCGTGCTGCCGGGCGCCGACGTGCACCGCTTCTCCCCGCAGACCGTGCCCGACGCCCCGGAGATCGTCGCCCTCATCGAGAAGGGGCTGCCCCGCTAGTCGGCGGCCCCGGCCCGGTCCGCCGACCGCACCCGCAGGTGCAGCCAGCGCTCGGTGACCACGTAGCCCAGCGCCTCGTTCGCGCGCCGCGACGCCACGTTGTCCCCGGCGCCCCCGGTGCCGAAGAGGGTGTGCCCGGCGTCGGCGAGCGCGAGGACGGCCGCCCCCTTGACGGCGGTCGCCAGCCCGCGGCGCCGCGCGGCCGCGCGCGTCACGGTGAGGTCGATGTCGACCCGGTCGCGCTCGGGGTACAGCACCGTCGCGGCGTCGAGCCGGCCGTCGGCGGCGAACGCCCCGAAGGCCCAGCGCTCCCCCGCCGCCAGCGCGGTGGCGAGGCCCGCGGCGTCGGGCACGTCGTGCGTGGTGGCGGCCGTCACGGGGTAGTCCGCCGCGGCGGTGGTGTCGAGCGCGACGAGCGCCGCGGCCTCCTCCGGCGCGAGGGCGCGGACCGCCCAGCCCGCCGACCGGGCGGCGTCGACGGCCGCGCGGCAGCCGGCCAGCACCTCCGGCGTGACGGTGAGGCGGGCGCCCCACGACTCGGACTCGACGCGCGCGCCGAGGTCCAGCAGCCGGGCGGCCTCGGGGTCGTCGGAGCGCAGGACCCGCACGGCGTTCTGGTTCGTCGTCATCGGGGCGCAGCGTAGCGGCGGCCCCGCGGCGGGACGGCTCACCGGGCGTCGAGCAGCGCCGCGACCTCGGCCGGCACGGCGTCGGCGACGTCGAGGGCGGCCACGGGGCCGCCCGGGTTGGCGCGGTGCGCGGCGCGGCCGTGCACGAGCGCCGCGGCGGCCGCCACCTCGGCCGCGAGCGCCGGGCGCTCGACCGCCTCCGTCGAGCGGGCCGCGAGCATCGCGCCCAGGACGCCGGCCAGCACGTCGCCGGCGCCCGCCGCCGCGAGCCATGCGGGCCCGTCGGCCTGCGCGTACGCCACGCCCTCCCCGACGACGACGGTCACCCCGCCCTTGAGGAGCACCGTCGCGCCCGTCAGCTCGTGGGCCCGGCGGGCCCAGCGCAGGGGCTCGGCCTCGACGTCGGGGCGGCGCACGTCCTCGCCCCGCGAGCGCAGCAGCGACGTGAGCTCGCCCGCGTGCGGCGTGAGCACGAACCACGGCGGCACCCGCTCGTCGAGCAGGCCGAGGCCGCCCGCGTCGACGACCGCGGGCACGGGCGCGCCCGCCGTCCCGGCGAGGCGGCCCGCCGCGGCCGCGAGCCCCGCCCGGCCCCGCTCGTGCTGCCCGTCGTCCTGGCCGGTGTCCTCGCCGTCGTGCGCGGCCTCCGGCCCGCCCGGCACGCCCGGCCCGACCACCCACGCCTGCACCCGCCCGGGCGCGGTGACGACCTCGGGGCGAGCGGTCAGCACCCGCCCGGCCACCGGCCCCGACCCGCGGTAGCGCACCATCCCCGCGCCCGCCCGCACCGCGGCGGTGGTCGCGAGCACCGCCGCGCCGGGGTACGTCGCCGTGCCCGCGACGACGCCGACCACGCCGCGGGTGTACTTGTGGTCCTCGGGCCCCGGCACCGGCCACGACCGCGCGACGTCGGCCGGCTCGAGGGTGCGCACCGCAGGGTCCCCCGGCAGGCTCAGGCCGAGGTCGACGACGCTCGGCTCCCCGGCGAGCGCGGCCGCCGGCGGCAGCAGCAGCCCCGGCTTGGCGGCGCCGAACGTCACGGTGCGGTCGGCCGCGAGCACCGGTCCGGCCACCGCGCCGTCGTCCACCCCGACGCCCGAGGGCACGTCGACCGCCACCACCCACGGCCGGCCCCGACCGGACGTGGTGACCGCGGCCCCGGGGCGAGCTCGCTCCTCGATCGCCCCCGCGACCGCGCTCACGAGGTCGGCGGCGAGCCCCCGCAGCGGGCCGCGGGCGCCGATGCCCACCAGGCCGTCGAGGACGGCGTCGGCCCGCGCGGCCGCCTCGGCCGCCGCGCCCAGGCCCCCGGGGGCGGCGAACAGCTCCATGACTCGCCCGCCCGCGCGCTCCAGCGCCGCGCGGCCGCCGGCATGGAACCGCTCGGCGACCAGCACGGCGGTGACCGCCAGCCCGCGCCGCGCCAGCACCGCGCCCGCGTGCAGCGCGTCACCGCCGTTGTTCCCCGCGCCCACCAGCAGCACGACCCGCGCGCCACGCACCGGGCCACGGCGCGCCGCCACGTCCCGCACGACCTGCGTCGCCAGGGCGAACGACGCCCGCTCCATCAGGGGCACGCCCGCCGCCAGCAGCGGCTCCTCGGCGGCACGGACGGCGGACGCGGGCCACGACGGGATCATGAGACGCATCCTGCCGTTCCCGCCCTGACGTCGCAGGTGGGGCATAGGCTCACACCCATGCGATTCGGACTCTTCATCCCGCAGGGCTGGCGCCACTCGCTCACCGACGTCCCCCCGGAACAGCACTGGGAGACGATGCTGTCTCTCCTCCACTACGCCGACAACGCCGCGGCCGGGGAGCCCCTCCCCGGAGGCCCGTGGGCCTGGGACTCCGTCTGGGTCTACGACCATTTTCACACCGTCCCGATCCCCAGCACCGAGGCCACGCACGAGGCGTGGACGCTCATGGCGGCGTTCGCGGCCGCGTCCCAGCGCGTGAAGCTGGGCCAGATGTGCACGTGCATGTCGTACCGGAACCCGGCCTACCTGGCGAAGGTCGCGTCCACGGTGGACGCGATCTCCGGCGGCCGGGCCCAGCTCGGCATCGGCGCCGGCTGGTACGAGCACGAGTGGCGCGCGTACGGCTACGGCTTCCCGCGGGCGGGCGAACGGCTGCGCGCCCTCGACGAGGGCCTGCAGATCATCACGCAGATGTGGCGCACCGGGTCGTCCGGGACGTTCGACGGCGAGACGTACCAGGTGGACGGCGCTCTCTGCTACCCGCAGCCCCTGCAGCGGCTGCCGGTGGGCGACGGCGGCGCCGAGGTGCCGAGCATCCCCGTGTGGGTCGCGGGCGGCGGCGAGAAGAAGACGCTCCGCATCGCGGCGCGGTTCGCGCAGTACACGAACTTCGACGGGTCGCCCGAGGGCTTCACGCACAAGTCGTCCGTGCTCGAGCAGCACTGCCGCGACCTCGGCCGCGACTTCGGCGAGATCACCCGGTCGGCCGACTACAACGTGGTCATCGGGGAGAACCAGGCCGAGATCGACGACCGGTTCGCGTGGATCGAGTCGCACTTCCGCAAGCACGCCCCCGGCGAGCGCGGCGAGGGCGAGATCGCGAGCTGGCGCAACGGTCCGCTCGTCGGGACGCCCGAGCAGATCGTGGAGAAGCTGACGGACCTCAAGGCCCGCGGCATGACGTACGCGATCACGTACTTCCCGAACGCCGCGGCCGACCGCGACGGGATCGAGCTGTTCCAGCGGCAGGTCATCCCAGCCCTGCAGGACTGACCTCGGCCGGTCCCCTGCCCGCGGCTCCGCGGGCGGGGGACCGCGTCGTCGTCAGACGGCGGGCTCGGCGACCCCGGGGCGGAGCAGCTCGTCGAACCGTCCGGTCGCGAACCGCACCAGCTCGTCGGCGTCGAACAACCGGCAGACGGCGCCACCCACGGTGAGCGTCGCGGTCGTCCCCCGCGCCTCGAACTCCGCCCCGACGACGGGGAACAGCGTGTCCAGGTCGTCCGCGACGTCCGCGGTCTCGACCCAGGCCCGCTCCCCCGCGACCAGCGTCGGGAAGCGGCGCAGCTTGCGGCGGTGGTGCGGGGTGCGCCCCTCGGCGTGGTGCAGGAACGTGTTGCGGTTGTGGCCGACGCCGATCAGGAGGACACGACCGCCGAGCGCACGGACCGCTCCGAACGGCGACGACTCCCCGACCCCGTAGGCCAGGCTCTGGCGCGCCACCACGCGCGACGCGGCCGGGCCGTGAGCCACGACCGACACCTGGGGGTGGCTGCTGCGCAGCGTGCCCTCGCGCGTCCGGAGCTCCTCCGCGACCGCACCCATCCGGCTGGGCGTCGCGGGGGTGAACAGGGGCACGGCGTCGCGCCTGGCCCGCACGTCCGGCGTCGGCGGCCCGGGAACCGTCGGGTCCGGGTCCGCGATCTGCGGCGTGAACGCCGGCATGACCAGCGTGCCCGAGACACCCACCGCTTCGCACAGGCTCTCGACGACGGTGGCCGCACCCCCGGCGACGGGCCCGAAGGCGGACAGGGACGCGTGCACCAGGAGCACGTCCCCGGCGCGGACACCGAGCGCGCGCCAGCCGTCGAGGATCTCGTCGCGGCCCAGTGCCTCGGATGTCACCATGCGCCGATCGTGCCGTACGGCTCCGACACCGGCCCGCCGGCTCCGTCAGCCCTCCGCGACCACCATGGCGGAGGCGATGCCGGCGTCGTGGGAGATGGACAGGTGCCAGGCCTTCACGCCGAGCTCGTCGGCCCGCGCCTGCACGGTGCCGCGCAACTCGACCTCCGGGGGCCCGCCGATCACGCGGTGCACGGTGGCGTCGTGCCAGTGCAGGTCGCCGGGGGCGCCCAGGGCCTTGGCGATGGCCTCCTTCGCGGCGAACCGGGCCGCGAGGGACGACGCCGGGAGGTCCCGCTCCGCCTCGGTGAAGAGCTTCTCCCGCAGGCGCGGCACCCGCTCGACGGTCGCCATGAACCGGGCGACGTCCACCACGTCGATGCCCACGCCGATGATCATGCGCACAGCCTAGGTCCGCGGCTGTCGGTGCCGTCACCTACCGTGCCCGCCATGACCGACCTCCCCGCCCCGCTCCACCACGTCGAGCGGGGCGCGGCCGCGGCGCCCGGCACGCCGACCGTGGTGCTGCTGCACGGGTTCCCCGTGGACCACCGCCTCATGCTCACGCCGTTCGAGAGCGCCTTCGCCGCCCGTCCGGGCTGGCGCCGCGTCTACCTCGACCTGCCCGGGATGGGCGCCAGCCCGCCGTCGGGGGTCGGGTCCACCGACGACGTGCTGGCCGCGGTCCGCGCCACGATCGACCGGCTCGTGCCCGGGCCCTACGTCGTGGTGGGCGAGTCGTACGGCGGCTACCTGGCGCGCGGGCTCGTGGCCGCCGACCCGGAGCGGGTCCGTGGGCTCGCGCTCGTGTGCCCGTTGGTCGTGCCGGAGCACGAGCGGCGCGACGTCCCGCCGCACCGGGTGCTGGTCCGCGACGCCGGCCTGCTGCGCGACGTCGGCGCGGCAGCCCTCGATGCGGAGGACGTCGGCGTGGTGCAGACCCCGGAGACCTGGCGCCGCACGCAGGCGGAGGTGACCCCGGGGCTGGAGGCCGCCGACCCGGAGACGGTCCGCCAGGTCGGGGCGCACTACGCGGGCACGTTCCCGGTCGAGCCGCGCCCCTACGACCGGCCGGCGCTCCTGCTGCTCGGCCGGCAGGACGCCGTCACCGGCTACCGCGACGCCTGGCGGCTCCTCGAGCACTACCCGCGCGCCACGTTCGCCGTGCTGGACCGCGCCGGGCACAACCTGCAGATCGAGCAGCCGGAGCTGTTCGACGCCCTCGTCCGCGAGTGGCTCGACCGCGTCGAGGAGGCGGGCGCGGCCGGGTGACCGCGCCGCGGGCTCAGCCCGGCGGGCGGACACCCGCCTCGTCCTGCGGCTCCACCAGGTGGCGCCAGCGGAACCACTTGCGCTCCACCTCCGCCTCGAGGTCGACGTCGAAACGGCGGGCGACGAGCAGCAGCTGCGCCAGCACGTCGGCGAGCTCCGCGCGGAACGCCGCGTCGACCTCGCCGTCGCCCTCGCCGCGGTCCCGCGACCGCCCCGACCGCGCGAGGTAGGCCTGCGTGAGCTCGCCGACCTCCTCGTGCAGCTTCAGCACGAGCCAGTCGTCGGTGCGCGCGACGCCGAACCTCCGCTCGTACACCCGCGAGATGATCTCGACCTCGTCGCCCAGCGCCGTGAGTTCCACGCCCCCACCCTAGGGACGAGGGCGACCGCCCCGTCGTGCCCGACACCCCGGCACGCCCGTTTCCCGCCCCGAGTTGCGGGACGAACCGGTGACTCGGGCAGAATCGTGCAGGTGGCACCGCAGTCCTCCGACACCGCACCCGGCACCGCACCGCAGCCGCTGGGCGAGCACCTGACCCGGCTCGCGCCGGCGTCCCCGTACGTCGACCTCGATCGCGCGGCGTGGAGCCGCCTCTCGGCGTCGACCCCGCTCCCGCTGACCGACGCCGACGTCGAGCGGCTGCGCGGCCTCGGCGACCCGATCGACCTGGCCGAGGTGGACGCCGTCTTCCGGCCCCTGTCCCGGCTGCTCAACCTGTACGTGGCCGCGAGCGCCGGGCTGCACCGCGCCACGTCGACGTTCCTGCACGAGGAGCCGCCGCGCACGCCGTACGTCATCGGGGTCGCGGGCTCGGTGGCGGTCGGGAAGTCGACGACGGCGCGCATCCTGCGCGAGATGATGGCGCGCTGGCCGGACACCCCGCACGTCGAGCTGGTCACCACGGACGGCTTCCTGTACCCGAACGCGGAGCTGCAGCGCCGCGGGATCATGGACCGCAAGGGCTTCCCGGAGTCGTACGACCGGCGGGCGCTCATCCGGTTCCTGTCCCGCGTCAAGGCGGGGCAGGCGGAGGTGCGCGCCCCCGTGTACTCGCACGTCGTGTACGACATCGTGCCGGGCGAGGAGGTCGTGGTGCGCAAGCCCGACGTCCTCATCGTCGAGGGGCTGAACGTGCTGCAGCCGGCGCGCCCGTCCGCGGTGGACGAGTCGACGGTCGCGGTGAGCGACTTCTTCGACTTCTCGATCTACGTCGACGCCCGCACGCGCAACATCCGCCAGTGGTACGTGGAGCGCTTCCTGCAGCTGCGCAAGACGGCGTTCAGCCGGCCGGAGTCGTACTTCCGGCGCTACGCGGACCTCTCGGACTCGGAGGCCACGGAGCGGGCGCTGTCCATCTGGGAGTCGATCAACGCGCCGAACCTGGAGCACAACGTGCTGCCGACGCGCGGCCGGGCCACGCTCGTGCTGACGAAGGGCTCGGACCACTCGGTGCAGCGGGTGCGGCTGCGCAAGCTCTGAGGCGGCCGCGGGGCGTCAGGCCGCGCGGCTGGTCGGCTCGGTCTCGGCGTCGTCGTCCTCGTCGGCCGGCACCGGCACGACCTTCGCGGGGCCGGCGACGCGCTGCACCACCTGGTCCACCAGGACGCCGAGCAGGATGCCGGCGACCACGCCGGCCACCATCGCGAGCAGCGGGTTGTGGCCGAGCCAGGACGCGGCCGCCAGACCGATCAGCATCGAGTAGACGCCCCACGTGACGGCGGCGATCCCGGAGTAGACCATGAACCGGCGGCGCGGATAGCCCACGGCGCCGGCGGTCATGTTGACGGCGACCCGGCCGATGGGCACGTAGCGGGCCGCGAGGATGAACGACGCGCCCCGGTGGTCGAGCGCGTGCCGCGCCCACTCGACGGACCTGCGCCCGCGCGCGGAGCGCAGGAAGGCGAAACGCTCGGTGCCGACGGAGCGGCCGATCTGGTAGGCGATCTGGTCGCCCGTCCATGCGCCGGCGATGGCGAGCGCGAGCACGCCGGGCAGCCACGGCACGCCCTCCGTGTGCGCCAGGACGGTGAGGGTGATGACCACCGACTCGCTGGGGATCGGCGGGAAGAACCCGTCGATCGTGGCGAAGACGTACATGGCCGGGTAGATCAACGCGGACGCGCCCAGGTCGAGGATCCAGCTCTCCAGCTGACCCAGCATCGTCGACAGAGTCTCCAGCAACTGTCCCTCGGTTCGTCGGCCGGGAGGGGGCCTCCGGCGGTCGCTCGACGCCGGACGGCGTCACAGGTCCCAGCCTAGGCAGAACCGGGGCACAGGCTGCATGGGGAATTCCCCCGGTTCCACCCTGAGCGCCGAATGTTCACCCCTGTTCCACAAGGCGCGGCTCCACGACCGGGCCGTAGCGCACGAGGTTCTCGTTCGACGTCAGGGTCCGCAGGTGCGCGTGGTCCAGGTAGAGCTCGCCCGCGAGGTGGTCGGTCTCGTGCTGCACGATGCGCGCCGGCCAGCCCGTGAGGACCTCGTCGATCGGCGCCCCGGTCTCGTCGCGGCCGGTGAGCCGGACACGGCGGTGGCGCGCCACGACGGCCTGCCAGCCGCTGACCGACAGGCAGCCCTCGTGGAAGGCCGCGCGCTCCGGCTCGCCGTCCGGGCCGGGCGCGGGCTCGTACCGCGGGTCGACGAGCACCCGGAAGGGCAGCGGCGTCCGCTCGCGCGGGTCGTCCGCCTCGGTCCCCGCGTCCTCGACGACGGCGATCGCCAGCCCGAGGCCGATCTGCGGCGCGGCGAGCCCGACGCCCGGCGCGGCGTGCATCGTGCGCCGCATCGCCTCGACGAGGCGCGGCAGCACGTCGCCGAGCTGCCCCGTGTACGGGGCGGCGACGGCCCGCAGGACAGGGGCGCCGGCCTGCACGATCGGGAGGATGCCGGTGCCCGGCCCGTCCCCGGCCGCGTCGGCGCGGTCCAGCAGGTCGACGACGGCGGCGCGCAGCGCCTCGTCGGCCGGCCCGCCATGGGCGGGGTTGGCCGGGCCGGTCACGTCGTCGGTCACCGGGTCGGTCACAGCGCCAGGCGGTCGCGCACGACGGCGGCGAGCGTGTTCGCCACGCCGTCGGCCTGCGTCTGGCTGGCGGCCTCGACCATCACCCGCACGAGCGGCTCGGTGCCGGACGGGCGCAGCAGCACGCGGCCGGTGTCGCCGAGCTGCGCCTCGGCGCGCTCGACGGCGGCGCGCACGCCCTCGTCCTCGCCCGCGCGCGCCTTGTCCACGCCCTTGACGTTGACGAGCGTCTGCGGGAGGCGCGGGACGTCGCCGGCGAGGTCCGCCAGGCGGCGCCCGCTCGACTTCACACGGGCGGCCAGGTACAGGGCGGTGAGCACGCCGTCGCCGGTCGTGGCGTGGTCGGCCAGGATGATGTGGCCCGACTGCTCGCCGCCGAGGCCGTAGCCGTGCGCGCGCATCTCCTCGAGCACGTACCGGTCGCCCACGCCCGTCTGGATCGTGGCGATGCCGGCCTCGCGCATCGCGAGCAGCAGGCCCAGGTTGCTCATCACCGTGACGACGAGGGTGTCCGAGGGCAGCCGCCCCTCCTCCTTGAGCGCACGGGCGAGGATGCCGAGGATCTGGTCCCCGTCGACGAGCACACCGCCGTGGTCGACGGCGAGGCAGCGGTCCGCGTCGCCGTCGAACGCGACGCCGAAGTCGGCCTCCGCCGCCACGACGACCGCCTGCAGCTGCTCGGGGTGCGTGGAGCCGGCCTTCTCGTTGATGTTGCGGCCGTCGGGGCTGGCGTTGATGACGACGACGTCGGCGCCGGCCTCGCGCAGCGCCTCCGGGCCCACCTGGCTGGCGGCGCCGTTGGCCGCGTCGACGGCGATGCGCAGGCCCTCCAGGGGCCGCACGTCAGGCGTCGTGCCGATGCTGGCCACGAGGTGCTCCACGTACTGCTGCGCGGCGATCCCGGTGTCGGAGCGCATGCGCCCGACGTCGGCGCCGGTGGGGCGGTCCCACTCCTGGCCGAGGCGCGCCTCGATCTCGTCCTCGACGTGGTCGGCCAGCTTGTAGCCGCCGCGGGCGAAGAACTTGATGCCGTTGTCGGGCATCGCGTTGTGCGACGCGGAGATCATCACGCCGAGGTCCATGTCCATCGCACCCACGAGGTGAGCGAGGGCCGGCGTGGGCAGCACGCCGAGGTTGACCACGTCCACTCCGGAGCTGGCGAGCCCGGCGCTCACGGCGGCCGACAGGAACTCGCCGGACGCGCGGGGGTCACGACCCACCACGGCGCGCGGGCGGTGCCCCGCGAAGTCCCCGGACGTGCCGAGGACGTGCGCCGCCGCGCTCCCGAGCCCGAGGGCCAGGTCGGCGGTGACGTCCCTGTTGGCGAGGCCACGGACCCCGTCGGTGCCGAACAGTCGCACGATGTCTCCTCCTCCGGGCGCGGCGGGAGCTCCGCTCTGGCGCCCACGACGTCCACGGTCGGACGCCGCACCGATCGTAGCCGGACGTGCGGACGGCCCCGCCGGAGACTTCCGACGGGGCCGTCCTTGCGCTGACGCTCCTGTCGACAGGAGCGCTCGATCAGCGCTTCGAGTACTGAGGCGCCTTGCGGGCCTTCTTGAGACCGGCCTTCTTGGACTCGACCGCACGCGGGTCACGCGTGAGGTAGCCGGCCTTCTTCAGCGCGGGGCGGTTCGCCTCGGAGTCGATCGCGTTGAGCGCGCGGGCGATGCCCAGGCGCACCGCACCGGCCTGGCCCGAGGGGCCACCACCGGAGATGCGGACGATGACGTCGAAGCGGCCCTCGACCTCGACCAGCTTCAGCGGCGAGTTGACGAGCTGCTGGTGCACCTTGTTCGGGAAGTAGTCCTCGAGGGTGCGACCGTTGATCTTCCACGTCCCGGTGCCGGGGACGAGGCGCACGCGCGCCACGGCCTCCTTGCGGCGACCGACGGCCGCGCCGGGAGCGGTGATGGACTGGCCGCCGTCCGCGACGGGCGCGGCGGACTCAGAGGTGTAGGTGCTGGGCGTGTTCTCGTCCAGCTCGGTGTCGACGGTGGTCTCGGCCACTGTGAATCCTTCGCTTTGCATCCGGCAGCGGCTCAGGCCTGCTGCGAAACCTGGGTGATCTCGAACGGCTTGGGCTGCTGCGCCGCGTGCGGGTGCTCCGCGCCGCGGTAGACCTTCAGCTTGCCCAGCTGGTCGCGACCGAGGGTGGTCTTGGGGAGCATGCCGCGCACGGCCTTCTCCACGGCCCGCTCGGGGTTCTTCTCGAGGAGCTCGCCGTAGGCCACGGAGCGCAGACCGCCCGGGTAGCCGGAGTGGCGGTAGGCCAGCTTGGTCTCCCGCTTGTTGCCGCTCAGGGCGACCTTGTCCGCGTTGATGATGATGACGAAGTCACCGCCGTCGACGTGCGGGGCGAAGGTCGGCTTGTGCTTCCCGCGCAGGAGAGTGGCGACCTGGCTCGCGAGGCGGCCGAGGACGACGTCGGTCGCGTCGACGACGTACCAGTCGCGCTGGACGTCGCCGGGCTTGGGGGTGTACGTACGCACGGTTGCGTCACCTTTTCGTGTTCGGTGTCGTCGGGCGAGAAGCGGCGCCCGAAGAGTCAGGTTGTTGTGCGCGGGTGCTCCGGGTGGCGTCCTGGCCGGGGCATCGTCGGTGCGAGTGGGCGCGCTGACGACGCGGGACGCCGGAGGCATAGCACAACGACGAGCCAGTTTAGCGGCCGTCCGGTACACGGGTCAAAGCGAGCCCCGTCACGCCGGCGCGGGGCCGCGCGCGGGGCCGCGAGCCGGGTCAGCGGCGGCCGCCACCCAGCAGCCCGCCCAGGCTGCCCAGCACCCCGCCGACGTCGAGCCCCCCGCCGGACGAGGCGCCCGACCCGCCGCCGAGCAGCCCGCCGAGCAGGTCCCCGAGGCCGCCCGCTGCCGGGTTCTCGGCCCCGGACCCGGCGGAGCCGTCCGCCTGACCGCCTGCGCCGAGCTTCTTGGACAGGAACGACAGCGCGAGCGGCGCGAGGATCGGGAGCAGCTTCTGCAGCACCCCCGGGTCCGTGCCCGCGGCCCCCGACACCTGCGCCACGACCTGGTCCTTGTGCGCGCCGAACACATGGTCGACGATCTTCGCGCCGTCGGCGGTGTCGACCTGGGCGACGTCGACCCCGCCCTCCACCAGGCCGGGGTCGTGCCGGCTCAGGGCGCCGGCGAGCGACCGAGCGCCCGCGGGGTCGTCCGCGTTCGCCTTCAGCCCGCCGAACAGCGCGGGCAGCGCGCCCCCGACGGCTCGCCGGGCCTGGTCGGCGTCGACGCCGAGCTCCCCGGCGATCTGGTCGATCGGGAGCTCGGAGAGCAGGTCGTCGATGGATGCACCGGCCATGGTGGGCTCCTCAGTCGTGCCGCGCCCGGCGGGCGGACCTGCGAGCCACGCTAGCGGCCGCCGGAGGCCCTGCAACCGGGTGCCCGCCGGGCCCGGCCCTCGTTGCAGGGGCGCCGTTCCGGGTGCACCGTGGTGGCATGACCGACGCGACACCCGGCACGGCCCCGGACCCCGAGACGGGGGCCGAGGGCGACGAGGACCAGCTCCCCCGCGAGGACACCCTCGGGGACCCCGACCTGGACGACGTCCTGGACGAGGGGTACTCGCCCCTGGAGCGCTCCAGGTCGAACCACTGGGGCGAGACGGCCTGGGAGGAGTCCGCCGGCGAGCCGCTGGACCAGCGCCTGGCCGAGGAGCAGCCGGACTACTGGGAGCTCGACCCGCTCGACCGCCCGGACACCACCCGCGCCGGCCGCCTCACCGAGGACCGCGACGCCGACCCGGGCGAGGACGGTGGCCGCGACAACGACCTCTACGGCGAGGACGCCGGCATCGACGGCGCCGGGGCCAGCGCCGAGGAGGCCGCCGTGCACTGGGTCGAGGAGCCCTGAGCGTCCCCGACCGACCCCCGCCGGGCCCGCGACGTCAGTCGACCTCGCCCGGGTCCCGCCTCGCCCGCACGCGCTCGGCCCGGGCGGCGAGCTCGTCGTCGTCCGGGTAGGCGACGCGCTCCAGCACGAGCCCGCGCGCCGCGACGACACCGGCGGCGGCGGACCTCGACCGCCCCGCCAGCACGGCGGCGGGGTCGTCCGGCGAGCGGCGCCCCTCCCCCACCGCCAGCGACATGCCGACCAGGGCCCGCACCATCGAGTGGCAGAACGCGTCCGCCTGCACCGTCGCCACGGCCAGCCCCGCGTCCGGGCCGCCGGTCGGCCGGTCCCACGACAGCTCGGTGAGCTCGCGGATGGTCGTCGCGCCCTCACGGGGCTTGCAGAAGGACGCGAAGTCGTGCAGCCCGACGAGCGGCTGCATCGCCCGGTGCATCGCCTCCACGTCCAGGGGCCGCCGGTTCCACAGCACCCAGTCCCGGCGCAGCGGGTCGCGCAGGGCCGGGCGGTCGGCCACGCGGTAGGCGTAGCGGCGGTGCAGCGCGGAGAAGCGCGCGTCGAAGCCGTCGGGCGCAGGGGCGGCACCGTGCACGACGACGTCGGGCGGCAGGACGCCCGCGAGGCGGTCCGCGAGGGCCACGCCCGGCTCCCGGTCGGAACGGCCCGGCATGGCCTCCCACCGCTCGCGCGGGAGGTCGACGTGCGCGACCTGGCCCCGCGCGTGCACGCCGGCGTCCGTCCGGCCCGCGACGGTCAGCCGCGGCCGGGGCAGGCCGAGCGGCTCCGTCCGCAGGATGGTCGCGAGGGCGTCCTCGAGCGTCCCCTGCACGGTGCGCAGGCGCGGCTGGGTGGCCCAGCCGGCGAAACGGGTGCCGTCGTAGGCGAGGTCGAGGCGCACCCGGAGGGTGTCGGCAGGAGGTGTCGGCGTGCTCACCGACCCATTGTGGCCGGATGATGTCCCGTGATGGTCGACTCAGGCGCCACGGCGCACACCCCCGGACCCCGGCCCGACGGCACCCCCGCCGACGTGCTCACCCTCGCCGTCGACTGCGGTGGCGGTGGCATCAAGGCCGCCGTGCTCGACTCCGCGGGCACGGCGCACGCCACCCCGGTCCGCGTGCCGACGCCCTACCCGCTGCCCCCGCAGCTGCTCCTGGAGACCGTGGCGGACATCGCCGGGCGGCTGCCCACGGCGCACCGGGCGACGCTCGGGATGCCGGGCATGATCCGCCACGGCGTCGTCGTGCACACGCCGCACTACATCACCCGGTCCGGCCCCCGGTCGCGGGTGCTGCCCGAGCTCGTGGAGGCCTGGGCCAGCTTCGACGTCCGCGGCGCCCTCGCGCGCCGCCTCGGCATGCCCGCCCTGGTGCTCAACGACGCGGAGGTGCACGGCGCCGGCGTCGTCGCGGGGTCGGGGATGGAGCTCGTGCTCACGCTCGGCACCGGGCTCGGCTCCGCGCTGTTCGACGGCGGCCGCCTCGCCCCGCACCTCGAGTGGTCGCACGCGCCGTTCCGCCGCGGGGCGACGTACGACCAGTACATCGGCGAGCCGGAGCGCCGCCGCCTCGGCGACGGCCTGTGGTCGCGCCGGGTGGTCGCGATGGTCGACGGGCTACGACCGGTCTTCCGCTGGGACCGGCTCTACCTCGGCGGCGGCAACTCGCGCCGGATCACGCCCGCCGCTCTCGACCGCCTCGGCGACGACGTCGTCGTCGTGCCGAACTCCGCGGCGCTGGTCGGCGGCGCGCGGGCCTGGGACCTGCCGCTCGCCTGAGGACCGGCCGCCCCGCGCGAGCGCCGCGGCCGCCTCGAGCACCACCCGGGAGAAGGCCACGGGCGCGTCGAGGCTCACGAGGTGCCGGGCGTGCGGCACGACGACCAGGCGCGCGGGCGCCCCGCCCGCGCGGGCGACCGCCACGAACGCCCGCTCCTGGGTCCGGAAGTGGTCGTACCGGCCGTTGACGATCCACACCGGGCTGTCCGCCGCGGCCAGCGCCCCGAGCGCGTCGGCGGGCGCCAGCTCCCGCAGCACGTCGCTCATGACCTCCAGCGCGAAGCCGCCCGCCCCCATGTCCTGAGCGCTCGCCTCGTCGAGCGCGAGGCGGACGAGGGACGCGTTTAGGCCCTCGCCGGAGTCGGGCCAGCCCTCGATCCACCGGGCCACGGACAGCCACGCCGGGCGCACCTGCGACGTGGTGGCCGTGCTGCACGACGCGGCCACGAGGCCGGCGCTCTGCGCGGGGTGCCGCGCGCGGTGCTCGATGGCGACGTACCCGCCGAGGGACAGCCCGACGACGAGCGCCCGACCCCCGGCCGCGTCGACGGCGACGCGCACGGCGTCCACCGCGCCGTCGAGCGTGAACCGCTCGCCGCGGCGGGCGCCGTGCCCGGGGAGGTCGATCGCCGCCGCCGGGACGCCCGCGGCGGCGAGGGCCTCGAGCTGGCGTCGCCACATCGTGCGCGACGTCCGCGATCCGTGGACGAGGACGACGGGCACGCCGGCTGCTCCCATGACCCCCACGGTAGCCACGGGGCTCGGCCCGGGGACGACGGAGCCCCGCACCACCCGGGGGTGGAGCGGGGCTGCGTCGTGCTCTCGTCAGAGCTCAGGCGCCAGGATCAGGCGTCCTTCGACTCCTCGGCGGGGGCCTCGGTGGCCTCGGCGGGGGCCTCGGTCGCCTCGACGGCGGCCTCGTCCTCGACCTTGGCGGGCTTCTCGTCGGCCTTGGCAGCCTTCTCGGCGGCCTTCGTGGCCTCCTTGACGACGGCCTGCTTCGGGCTCACGGGCTCGGTGACGAGCTCGATGACCGCCATGGGCGCGTTGTCGCCCTTGCGGTTGCCGATCTTGGTGATGCGCGTGTAGCCACCGTTGCGCTCGGCCATGGCCGGGGCGATCTCGGTGAACAGCGTGTGCACCACGGACTTGTCGCGGACGACGGTCAGCACCCGACGACGAGCGTGCAGGTCACCGCGCTTGGCGAAGGTGATGAGGCGCTCGGCCAGGGGGCGCAGGCGCTTCGCCTTCGTCTCCGTGGTGGTGATGCGGCCGTGCTCGAAGAGCGACGTCGACAGGTTCGCGAGGATCAGTCGCTCGTGAGCCGGGCTGCCACCGAGCCGCGGACCCTTGGTGGGGGTAGGCATTTCTGGTTCTCCTTGAGGGTGGTTCCGCGCCGCGCGGCCCGGTCAGGTCGAGCGGGCTGCTGCGGGCGCGGAGACGTCAGTACGACTGCTCGTCGGTGTACGTGGCCTCGTCGTCCCCACCGCTGAAGTACGCGGCGCTGGACGGGTCGAAGTCGAGCGGCGAGTCCTTCAGCGAGAGGCCCAGCTCGGCGAGCTTCTCCTTGACCTCGTTGATGGACTTCGCACCGAAGTTACGGATGTCGAGCAGGTCTGCCTCGCTGCGCGCCACGAGCTCACCCACCTGGTGGATGCCCTCGCGCTTGAGGCAGTTGTACGAGCGGATCGTGAGGTTGAGCTCCTCGATCGGCAGCGCCAGGTCCGCGGCCAGCGCGGAGTCCGTCGGCGACGGGCCGATCTCGATGCCCTCGGCCTCGACGTTCAGCTCGCGGGCGAGGCCGAAGAGCTCGACGAGCGTCTTGCCGGCCGAGGCGAGCGCGTCGCGCGGGGCGATCGCGGCCTTCGTCTCGACGTCGACGATCAGCTTGTCGAAGTCCGTGCGCTGCTCGACACGGGTGGCCTCGACCTTGTACGTGACCTTGAGGACCGGCGAGTAGATCGAGTCGACGGGGATCCGACCGATCTCGGCCTCGTCGTTCTTGTTCTGCGCCGCGGACACGTAGCCACGGCCGCGCTCGACGGTGAGCTCGATCTCGAGCTTGCCCTTGTCGTTCAGCGTGGCGACGTGCAGGTCCGGGTTGTGCACCTCGACGCCCGCCGGCGGCACGATGTCCGCGGCGGTGACCACGCCCGCACCCGTCTTGCGCAGGTACATCACGACGGGCTCGTCGTTCTCCGAGGAGACGACGAGGTTCTTGATGTTGAGGATGATCTCGGTGACGTCCTCCTTCACACCCGGCACGGTGGAGAACTCGTGGAGCACTCCGTCGATGCGGATGGAGGTGACGGCCGCGCCCGGGATGGACGACAGGAGGGTCCGGCGCAGGGAGTTGCCGAGCGTGTAGCCGAAGCCAGGCTCGAGCGGCTCGATGGAGAAGCGCGAACGGTACTCCGAGATGACCTCTTCGGTCAGGGAGGGGCGCTGTGCGATCAGCACGGTCAGGTCCTTTCAGTGTGCGTCCGCCATATGACGCATCACGGATCCGCGAGAGCTCGCGGCCCCGGGGCGGGACTCGGTCCACCCGCCCGGGCAGGCTGCGGCGCCGTGCGGGGCCCGGGGCCGATCACTCGGCCCCGGGCCTCGACGACGTCGGGAAAGTCAGACGCGGCGACGCTTCGGGGGGCGGCAGCCGTTGTGCGCCTGAGGCGTCACGTCCTGGATCGAACCGACCTCGAGGCCGGTCGCCTGCAGGGAGCGGATCGCGGTCTCACGACCGGAACCCGGGCCCTTGACGAAGACGTCGACCTTCTTGACACCGTGCTCCTGGGCGCGGCGGGCGGCCGACTCGGCGGCGAGCTGCGCGGCGTACGGCGTGGACTTGCGGGAGCCCTTGAAGCCGACGTGGCCGGCGGACGCCCACGAGATCACGGCGCCCGACGGGTCGGTGATCGAGACGATCGTGTTGTTGAAGGTGCTCTTGATGTGCGCCTGGCCGAGCGGGACGTTCTTCTTGTCCTTGCGGCGCGGCTTGCGCGCGGCCGTGGCACGAGTCTTGGGAGGCATGTGTTCTCTGATCTCCTGGTCTGATCGGACCGGGGCGGTTCAGCTCGGGGAGCCGACCGCACCACGGACTGCTATCAGCGGGCCTTCTTCTTGCCCGCCACGGTGCGCTTCGGACCCTTGCGGGTACGCGCGTTGGTCTTGGTGCGCTGACCGCGCACCGGGAGGCCGCGGCGGTGGCGCAGGCCCTGGTAGGTGCCGATCTCGACCTTGCGGCGGATGTCGGCGGCGACCTCGCGACGCAGGTCACCCTCGAGCTGGAAGTTGCCCTCCAGGTAGTCGCGCAGGGCGACGAGCTGGTCGTCGCCGAGGTCCTTGACCCGCAGGTCCGGGTTGATCCCGGTCGCGGCCAGCGTCTGCTGGGCGCGGGTACGGCCGACGCCGTAGATGTAGGTGAGCGCAACCTCGAGCCGCTTCTCGCGGGGGAGGTCAACGCCGATCAGACGTGCCATGTGCCTTCCGGCTCCTGTACTTCGTCCAGAGGTCTGCCGCACCGCCCTCCCGCGAAGACCGCGGGCCCCGGCCCCTGGACCGGAGGTTCCTCTCGACGTGCCCCGCGAGGGGCGCCGCTCCGGAAGAGCGGGGTCGAGGTTCGTGGTGGTGCGCTTCGGCTGACGGCGAGCGCGCCGTCAGCGGGTGGCTGCGATCAGCCCTGGCGCTGCTTGTGGCGCAGGTTCTCGCAGATCACCATGACGCGACCGTGCCGGCGGATCACCTTGCACTTGTCGCAGATCTTCTTGACGCTCGGCTTGACCTTCATCAGTGTTCCTCCGCCGCCGCACGCGCGCCGGCAGGTGCCGGCGCCCCGACGGCGCTCGATGGGGTGGTGGTTACTTGTAGCGGTAGACGATCCGACCGCGGGACAGGTCGTACGGGCTGAGCTCGACCACGACACGGTCCTCCGGGAGGATCCGGATGTAGTGCTGACGCATCTTGCCCGAGATGTGTGCGAGGACCTTGTGGCCGTTCGCAAGCTCCACACGGAACATCGCGTTCGGCAGGGCCTCGACCACGCTGCCCTCGATCTCGATGACGCCGTCCTTCTTTGCCATGTCCTCCGCTAACTCTCGTCTGGCCCCGGGCGCCCGTCAGCAGCGTGACGGAGGTCCGGATGTCGTGCGTGCCGCCTGCTCACCCTCGTCCCGACCGACCGGCGTTCACGCCGGTGCGGTGCTGGTCTGCAGCGCCAGTGTGAGGGGCTGCATCGAGGAACTGCCGAACGGACTACACCCGACAGAACATCGTACCTGATCGCACCAGGAGCTGCGAACGCGGTCCCGAGGGTGGTGCGTCACACCTCGAGGCTCACGGGCTCGACCTCGAACGGCGCGAGGCCGGCGCGGCCCCCGTCGACCGCGGTCAGCACGCTGATGCCGTCCTCGAGCACGGCGACGGTGTGCTCCCAGTGCGCGGCCCGCGACCCGTCCTCGGTCACGACCGTCCAGTCGTCCTCGAGCACCCGCGTCGCCCCGCTCCCCCGCGTCACCATCGGCTCCACCGCCAGGCACATGCCCGGGCGGAGCCGCGGCCCGCGGTCCGAGGTACGGAAGTTCACGATGTCCGGCGGCTGGTGCATCGCGGTGCCGATGCCGTGCCCGACGTAGTCCTCGACGATGCCGTACTCGACGCCCGAGGCCCCGCCCGCCAGCTCCACGGCGATCTCGACCGCGGTCCCGACGTCGTTGAGCTTCTTGCCGCCCGCGAGGGCGGCGATCCCGGCCCACATCGCGGCCCGCGTGGCGCGGACCAGGTCGAGGTCGGCGGCGTCGACGCCGGGGGCGTCCGCCGGCTCGTCGACGTCGAGGGCGCCGTCCGGGCCGAGCACGATGCTCAGCGCGGAGTCGCCGTGCCAGCCCTCGACGATCGCGCCGCAGTCGAGCGAGACGACGTCACCGACCTCGAGGACGCGCGCACCCGGGATGCCGTGGATGACCTCGTCGCCGACGGACACGCAGATCGTCGCCGGGTAGCCCTGGTAGCCGAGGAACGAGGGCGTGGCCCCCGCGTCGGCGATGGCGCGCGCGGCGACCTCGTCGAGGTCGGCCGTCGTCATGCCGGGCCGGGCGGCCGCGCGCACGGCGTCCAGCGCCGACGCGACGACCAGGCCGGCGCGCCGCATGACGCGCACCTGCTCGAGCGTCTTGAGCTCGACGCGCTCGCGCGAACCGAAGATCATGGCGTGCGCGACCTCAGCCGAGCTCTGCGGCCAGCGCCTGGACGATGCGCTCGGTGACCTCGGAGACCTCGCCGATGCCGTCCACCTGGGCCAGCAGGCCGCGCTCCGAGTACGCCGCCGTGAGCGGCGCCGTCTGCTCGTCGTAGATGTCGAGGCGACGGGCGATCGCGTCCGGGGTGTCGTCGTCGCGGCCCTCGATCTCGGCGCGCTTGGCGATGCGGGACAGCAGCTCCTCGCGCGCGGCGGTGAGCTCGATGACGCCGTCGAGCTCCCAGCCCAGGTCGCCGAGGATCGCGTCGAGCGCCTCGACCTGGTGCGCGTTGCGCGGGTAGCCGTCGAGCAGGAACCCGACCTTCACGTCGTCCTCGCCGAGGCGGGAGCGGACCATCTGGTCCGTGACCTCGTCCGGGACCAGGTCGCCCTTGGCGCTGTACTCCTGCGCGAGCTTGCCCAGGTCCGTGCCGCCCTTGATGTTGGCGCGGAAGATGTCGCCCGTCGAGATGGCGGGGATGCCGAACAGCTCGGCGAGGCGCGCGGCCTGCGTGCCCTTGCCCGCGCCCTGCGGCCCCATGATCACCAGGCGTGTCACCCGCGCCTCGGCGCTGGGGGCGCCGTGGAGCTCGCGGCGGGTGGTCGGCGTCGCACCGGTGGTGCCGCCTTCGTTCGTCTCGGTCAACGGAGGAACCCTTCGTAATGGCGCTGCTGGAGCTGGGAGTCGATCTGCTTCACGGTCTCGAGGCCGACACCGACGATGATCAGGATCGAGGTACCGCCGAACGGAATGTTCGTGGTGACCCCCAGCACGACGAGCACGATCGTGGGGATGAGCGCCACGATCGCGAGGTAGATCGAGCCCGCGGACGTGATGCGCGTGATCACGTAGTCCAGGTACTCGGCCGTGGGCCGGCCCGCGCGGATGCCCGGGATGAAGCCGCCGTACTTCTTCATGTTGTCCGCGACCTCGTCCGGGTTGAACGTGATCGACGTGTAGAAGAACGCGAAGAAGATGACCATCAGCACGTACAGCACGATGTACAGCGGGTCGGACTGCTGGACCAGGTTGTTGGAGATCCACACCACCCAGCCCGCGGACTGGTCACCGAACTGCGCGAGCAGGCCGGGGATCGCGAGGATCGACGCCGCGAAGATGACCGGGATGACGCCGGCCATGTTGATCTTGATCGGGATGTAGGTGCTGGTGCCGCCGTACATGCGGCGACCCACCATCCGCTTCGCGTACTGCACCGGGATGCGGCGCTGCGACTGCTCGACGAACACGACGAGGCCGACCACGATCACGATCACCGCGATCATCACGATGAAGTTCAGCGGGCCGTTCGAGCCACCGGCGATCGACCACAGGGCGGACGGGAAGTTCGCCGCGATCGACGTGAAGATGAGCAGCGACATGCCGTTGCCGACGCCGCGCTCGGTGATCATCTCGCCGAGCCACATGACCAGGCCGGTACCGGCCGTCATGGTGATGACCATGAGCGTGGCCGTCATGAAGCTGTCGTCGGCGATGACGTCGACGTTGCAGCCCGGGAACAGCATCCCCGTGCGGGCGGTGGTGATGATCGTGGTCGACTGCAGGATCGCGAGGGCGATCGTCAGGTAGCGCGTGTACTGCGTGAGCTTCGACTGCCCCGACTGGCCCTCCTTGTGCAGGGCCTCGAAGCGAGGGATGACCACCCGCAGCAGCTGCACGATGATGCTCGCGGTGATGTACGGCATGATGCCGAGCGCGAAGATCGAGAGCTGCAGCAGGGCTCCGCCGCTGAAGACGTTGACGAGCCCGAGCAGCGACGTGCTGCCCTCGAGGGCCGCGACGCACTGCTGCACGTTGCCGTAGTCGACACCGGGTGTGGGCACGAGGGACCCCACCCGGAAGAGCGCCATGATCGCGATCGTGAACAGCAGCTTGCGCCGCAGGTCCGGTGTCCGGAAAGCCCGGCCGAATGCGCTGAGCACCTATCCTCCTGGCCCGCCGCGGCGGGTTGTCGTGTCGCCGGGGACCGGCGAGGTGTGGCGCGAGCACCCGACGCCGCGGCCCGGGGGCCACGTCGCCGTCACGCCGACTCGGTCATGGTCCGGCCAGGGAGACCCCGACCTCGTCGCCACCCGCCCGAAGAAGCGGGTGCGCAGCGCGGACCGTGACGGATTCTACGTGCCCGGGACGAGTGAGCCAGACCACACGCCATATACCGGCGGCCTGACGGCCGGTGCACGCCGAGAGCACACAGGGCCGGCAGCGCGTGTGCGCCGCCGGCCCTGTGAGCGGATGTCAGTCCTCGGAGACCGTGCCGCCGGCCGCCAGGATCTTGTCCTTGGCGGAGCCGGAGACGCGGTCGACCGTGACGTCCAGCTTGACGGTGATCTCGCCCGTGCCGAGCACCTTCACCGGCTGACCCTTGCGGACCGCGCCCTTGGCGACGAGGCCCTCGACGGTGACGGAGCCACCCTCGGGGTACAGCGCGGCGAGCTTGTCCAGGTTGACGACCTGGTACTCGACGCGGAACGGGTTCTTGAACCCACGGAGCTTCGGGAGGCGCATGTGCAGAGGCATCTGCCCGCCCTCGAAGCGCGTGGGGACCTGGTAGCGAGCCTTCGTACCCTTGGTACCGCGACCCGCCGTCTTACCCTTCGACGCCTCACCGCGACCCACACGGGTCTTCGCGGTCTTGGCGCCGTCGGCCGGACGCAGGTGGTGGACCTTGAGCGGCTGCACCTTCTCGGTGTTGTCGGCCATGATCACTCGACCTCCTCTACGGTGACGAGGTGCGCCACCGTGGTGACCATGCCACGGATCTCCGGACGGTCCTCCTTCACGGCGGTGTCGCCGATCCGCTTGAGGCCGAGGGTCCGCAGCGTGTCACGCTGGTTCTGCTTGCCGCCGATGGCGGACTTGACCTGGGTGACCTTCAGACGAGGCATCACGCACCCACCTTCTCGCCCGACTTCTCCGCCTTGGCGGCAAGTCCGGCAGCCTGCGCACGCAGGAGCGCGGCCGGGGCCACGTCCTCGAGCGGCAGGCCACGGCGGGCGGCCACGGCCGCCGGCTCCTCGAGGCCCTTGAGGGCCGCGACGGTCGCGTGCACGATGTTGATCGAGTTCGACGAACCGAGCGACTTGCTCAGCACGTCGTGGATGCCGGCGCACTCCAGCACGGCGCGCACCGGACCACCGGCGATCACACCGGTACCCGGCGAGGCCGGACGCAGGAACACGACGCCGGCGGCCTTCTCACCCTGGATGGGGTGAGGGATGGTGCCCTGGATGCGGGGGACGCGGAAGAAGTTCTTCTTCGCCTCCTCGACACCCTTGGCGATCGCCGCGGGCACCTCCTTGGCCTTGCCGTAGCCGACACCGACGGTGCCGTCGCCGTCGCCCACCACGACCAGCGCGGTGAAGCTGAAGCGACGACCGCCCTTGACGACCTTCGAGACGCGGTTGATCGTCACCACGCGCTCGACGAAGGCGTTCTTGTCGGCCTGGTCGCGGCCACCGCCACGGCGGTCGTCACGACGACCGCCACCGCCGCCGCGGCGGCCGTCGGTCTTGTTGGACTCGTTGGCGCCCTGGGGGGCGCCGGTGCGCTGCCCTGCAGCCATCAGAGGATCCTCATCTTCCGTGCGAAATCGCGGACGTCGGCCATCACAGCTCCAGCCCCGCTTCCCGGGCGCCGTCGGCGACCGCAGCCACCCGACCGTGGTACTTGTTGCCACCGCGGTCGAAGACCACGGTCTCGACGCCGGCGGCCTTGGCACGCGCGGCGACGAGCTCGCCGACCTTGCGGGCCTTCGCGGTCTTGTCGCCGTCGAGGGCACGCAGGTCCGCCTCGAGGGTCGAGGCGGAGGCGACGGTCTTGCCGACCGTGTCGTCCACGATCTGCGCCACCATGTGGCGCGAGGAACGGGTCACGACGAGGCGCGGACGCGTCGCGGTGCCCTTGATCTTCTTGCGCAGGCGCAGGTGACGGCGCTGACGAGCGACGGCCTTGCCCTTGCCCAGAACCTTGAGAGCCATCACTTACCAGCCTTTCCGACCTTGCGGCGGACGACCTCGCCGGCGTATCGCACACCCTTGCCCTTGTAGGGCTCGGGCTTGCGGATCTTGCGGATGTTCGCTGCGACCTCGCCGACCTGCTGCTTGTCGATGCCGGCCACCGAGAACTTGGTGGGGCTCTCGACCGCGAAGGTGATGCCCTCCGGCGCCGTGACGGTCACCGGGTGCGAGAAGCCGAGGGCGAACTCGAGGGTCTGCCCCTTCGCGGCGACGCGGTAACCCGTGCCGACGATCTCGAGCTTCTTCTCGTAGCCCTGGGTCACACCGGTGACGATGTTGGCCAGGAGGGTGCGGGTGAGGCCGTGCAGCGCACGGGACTTGCGCTCGTCGTCCGGGCGCGACACCACGAGGGTGCCGTCGTCCTGGGCGACGGTGATGGGGGTGGGCACCGTGTGCTCCAGGGTCCCCTTCGGGCCCTTGACGGTCACGAGCGCACCGCTGATGGTGACGTCCACGCCGGCCGGGACCGGAACGGGGAGCTTGCCGATTCGAGACATGGCGATTCTCCTTTCCGGATTACCAGACGTAGGCGAGGACTTCGCCGCCGACGCCCTTGGCCTGGGCCTGACGGTCGGTCAGCAGGCCGGAGGACGTGGACAGGATCGCCACGCCGAGGCCGCCGAGGACCTGAGGCAGGTTGGTGGACTTCGCGTAGACGCGGAGGCCGGGCTTCGACACGCGGCGGACGCCGGTGAGGGCGCGCTCGCGGCTCGGGCCGTACTTGAGGGTCAGGGTGAGGGACTTGCCGACCTTCGCGTCCTCGACGCTCCAGTCGGTGATGTACCCCTGCGCCTGCAGGATCTCCGCGATGTTCGACTTCAGCTTCGAGTGCGGCATGGTGACCGTCTCGTGGTGCGCCGAGTTCGCGTTACGCAGACGCGTGAGCATGTCTGCGATGGGGTCTGTCATGGTCATTGGGCTCCAGCCCTTCCTCGCCGGGGTATCCGGGCGATACGTCAGTACCGCCCGGACCTACGGCGTAGTGGTTTTACCAGCTGCTCTTGGTGACGCCGGGGAGCTCGCCGCGGTGGGCCATCTCCCGCAGGCAGATCCGGCACAGGCCGAACTTGCGGTAGACCGAGTGCGGACGGCCGCAGCGCTGGCACCGGGTGTAGGCGCGGACCGCGAACTTCGGCTTGGCGGCCGCCTTGTTGATCAGGGCCTTCTTCGCCATGTCAGTTCTGCTCCTTGAAGGGGAAGCCGAGACGACGCAGCAGGGAGCGGCCCTCGTCATCGGTCGTCGCCGTGGTCACGACCGTGATGTCCATGCCGCGGACGCGGTCGATCTTGTCCTGGTCGATCTCGTGGAACATCGACTGCTCCGTGAGACCGAAGGTGTAGTTGCCGTGCCCGTCGAACTGCTTCGGGCTCAGGCCGCGGAAGTCGCGGATACGCGGCAGCGCGATCGACAGCAGGCGGTCGAGGAACTCCCACATCCGGTCGCCGCGCAGCGTGACGTGCGCACCGATCGGCATGCCCTCACGCAGCTTGAACTGCGCGATGGACTTCTTCGCCCGCGTCACCTGGGGCTTCTGCCCCGTGATCGCGGTGAGGTCGCGGATCGCGCCCTCGATGAGCTTGGAGTCCTTCGCCGCGTCACCGACACCCATGTTCACGACGATCTTGGTCAGACCGGCGACCTGCTGGATGTTCTGGTGGCCGAACTCCTCGCGCAGCGCCGCGATGATGTCCTCGCGGTACTTCTGCTTGAGGCGCGGGGTGGCCGGGGCCTCGAGAGTGGTCTCGGTCATCAGATGTCCTTCCCGGAACGCTTGGCGACGCGCACACGGACGGTGCGGGTACGGCCGTCGCGCTCGACCTGCTCGGTACGGAACCCGACGCGCGTGCCCTTCTTGGTCTCCGGGTCGACGATCATCACGTTCGAGACGTGGATCGGCGCCTCGACGGTCTCGATGCCACCCGTGCGGGTGCCGCGAGCCGTCTGGCCGGCCTTGACGTGCTTGGTGACGCGCTGCACGCCCTCGACCACGATGCGGTCGGAGTCCTTGAAGACCTCGAGCACGCGGCCCGTCTTGCCCTTGTCGCGACCGGCGATGACGATCACCTGGTCGCCCTTCTTGATCTTCGCCATGGTCAGAGCACCTCCGGCGCCAGCGAGACGATCTTCATGAACCGCTTGTCGCGCAGCTCGCGCCCGACCGGGCCGAAGATGCGGGTGCCGCGGGGCTCACCGTCGTTCTTGAGGATGACGGCGGCGTTCTCGTCGAACTTGATGTAGGAACCGTCGGGACGACGGCGCTCCTTGGCGGTCCGGACGACGACGGCCTTGACCACGTCGCCCTTCTTCACGTTGCCGCCGGGGATCGCGTCCTTGACGGTGGCGACGATCGTGTCGCCGATACCGGCGTAGCGACGGCCGGATCCACCGAGAACACGGATGCAGAGAATCTCCTTGGCACCCGTGTTGTCGGCGACCCGCAGTCGCGACTCCTGCTGGATCATCGATTGATCTCCTGTCGTCGAGCTGGTTCTCGTCCCGAGAGGTCCCGGGCGAGCCTTGCCGAACGGATAGTTGCTGAGGTGGTCGGGGCGGGCCGCATACGTGTGTCACGGCCCACCCCGGCCGAAGGTCAGAAGACCTTCTGGATCACTTGGCCTTCTCGAGGATCTCCGTCAGGCGCCACCGCTTGGTCGCGGACAGCGGACGGGTCTCCATGATCTCGACCAGGTCGCCGATACCGGCGGAGTTCTGCTCGTCGTGCGCCTTCACCTTGGTGGTGGTGCGCAGGACCTTGCCGTACAGCGGGTGCTTCTTGCGGTCCTCGACCTCGACGACGATGGTCTTGTCCATCTTGTCGCTGACGACGTAGCCACGACGCACCTTGCGCGTACCGCGCTCGGTCGCGTCAGCGGCCACCGCGTTGGTGTTCTCGCTCATCGATGCCTCACTCACTCACGCTCGGGGCCGTGCGGATACCGAGCTCGCGCTCGTGCAGGACCGTGTAGATCCGCGCGATGTCGCGCTTGACGGCCTTGATCCGACCGTGGGACTCCAGCTGGCCGGTGGCCGACTGGAAGCGGAGGTTGAACAGCTCCTCCTTGGCCTTCTTCAGCTCGGCGACGAGCTTCTCGTCGTCGAAGCCATCGAGGTCAGCGGGGGCCAGGCCCTTGGTTCCGACTGCCATCAGTTAGCACCACCCTCGCGCACCACGAAACGGCACTTCATCGGGAGCTTGTGGATCGCGCGGCGCATGGCCTCACGGGCCAGCTCCTCGTCGACACCCGCCAGCTCGAAGACGATCCGGCCGGGCTTGACGTTGGCGACCCACCACTCGGGCGAACCCTTACCGGAACCCATGCGGGTCTCGGCGGGCTTCTTGGTCAGGGGACGGTCCGGGTAGATGTTGATCCAGACCTTGCCGCCACGCTTGATGTGGCGGGTCATCGCGATACGAGCAGCCTCGATCTGGCGGTTCGTGACGTAGGCCGGCTCGAGAGCCTGGATGCCGAAGTCGCCGAACGCGATCGTGGTGCCACCCTTGGCGGCGCCGGAGCGCTTGGGGTGGTGCTGCTTGCGGTGCTTGAGCCTGCGGGGGATCAGCATGCTCAGGCCTCCGTTCCGGACTCGGGGGCCGCAGCCTGCTCCGGCGCCGGGGCCGCGTCGGACGCGGGGGCGCTGTCGGCGGCCGGCTGGGCCTGACGCTCGGGACGACGACCGCCACCGCGGCGCTCCCCACGCTCCGGCCCACGTCCACGACCCTGACGGGGCGCGGCGGTGGCCTGCTGCGCGGCGAACTCCTTCTCGGTCATGTCGCCCTTGTAGATCCACACCTTCACGCCGATGCGGCCGAAGGTGGTGCGGGCCTCGTAGAAGCCGTAGTCGATGTTCGCGCGCAGCGTGTGCAGCGGCACACGACCCTCGCGGTAGAACTCCGACCGGCTCATCTCGGCGCCGCCGAGACGACCCGAGACCTGCACGCGGATGCCCTTGGCACCGGCGCGCTGCGCGGACTGGATGCCCTTGCGCATGGCGCGACGGAACGAGACGCGGCTCGCGAGCTGCTCGGCGATGCCCTGCGCGACCAGCTGCGCGTCGATCTCCGCGTTCTTGACCTCGAGGATGTTGAGCTGAACCTGCTTGCCCGTGAGCTTCTCGAGCTCGCCGCGGATGCGGTCGGCCTCGGCACCCCGACGACCGATGACGATGCCCGGACGCGCCGTGTGGATGTCCACGCGGACGCGGTCGCGAGTGCGCTCGACCTCGACCTTGGAGATGCCGGCCCGCTCGAGACCGGTGCTCATGAGCTTGCGGATCGCCACGTCCTCGCGGACGTAGTCGCGGTACCGCTGACCAGGCTTGGTGCTGTCGGCGAACCAGCGCGACCGGTGGTCGGTGGTGATGCCGAGGCGGTACCCGTGCGGGTGAACCTTCTGCCCCACTATCGGGCCCCTTCCTTCTGCTCACGCGGTGCGACGACCACCGTGATGTGGCTGGTGCGCTTGAGGATCTGGCTCGCACGCCCCTGCGCCCGCGGACGGAACCGCTTGAGCGTCGGCCCCTCGTCGACGAACGCCGCCGAGACGAAGAGCTCCGTCTCGTCGAAGCGCTCGCTGGCGCGGTCGGCCTTCACCCGGGCGTTCGCGACGGCGCTCTCCACAACCTTGCGGATCGGCTCGCTCGCTGCCTGCGGCGCGAACTTCAGCACCGCGACGGCCTCGGCGGCCTGCTTGCCACGGATGAGGTCCACGACGCGCCGGGCCTTCTGGGGCGTGACACGGACGAACCGCGCCTGCGCCTTGGCTTCCATTGCTGTCCTGCTTCCTTTTCTCAGACCGTCAGGGCCTGTCGTCCGGCTGACCCGGGGGTCAGCGGCGACGGCCCTTCTTGTCGTCCTTCACGTGGCCGCGGAAGGTTCGCGTGGGAGCGAACTCGCCGAGCTTGTGGCCGACCATCGCCTCGGTGACGAAGACCGGGGTGTGCTTCCGGCCGTCGTGCACGGCAAAGGTGTGACCGAGGAAGTCGGGCGTGATGACCGACCGACGGGACCAGGTCTTGATGACGTTCTTGGTCCCCTTCTCGTTCTGAGCGTCCACCTTCTTCTGCAGGTGGTCGTCGACGAAGGGGCCCTTCTTCAGGCTACGAGGCATCTGTCAGGCTCCTTTTCAGCGCTTCTTGCCGGTGCGGCGACGGCGGACGATCAGCTTGTCGCTCGGCTTGTTCGGGCGGCGGGTCCGGCCCTCGGGCTGGCCCCACGGGCTGACCGGGTGGCGACCACCGGAGGTCTTGCCCTCACCACCACCGTGCGGGTGGTCGACCGGGTTCATGACCACACCACGCACGGTCGGGCGGACGCCCTTCCAGCGCTTGCGGCCGGCCTTGCCCCAGTTGATGTTCGACTGCTCGGCGTTGCCCACCTCGCCGACCGTGGCGCGGCAGCGCAGGTCGACGTTGCGGATCTCGCCGGACGGCATACGCAGCTGGGCGTACGGGCCGTCCTTCGCGACGAGCTGCACGGAGGCGCCGGCGGAGCGGGCGATCTTCGCGCCGCCACCGGGGCGGAGCTCGACGGCGTGGATGACCGTACCGGTCGGGATGTTGCGCAGCGGCAGGTTGTTGCCGGGCTTGATGTCGGCGCCGGCACCGGCCTCGACGACGTCACCCTGCGACAGCTTGTTCGGCGCGATGATGTAGCGCTTCGTGCCGTCCGCGTAGTGCAGGAGCGCGATCCGAGCCGTGCGGTTCGGGTCGTACTCGATGTGCGCGACCTTGGCGGGCACGCCGTCCTTGTCGTGGCGACGGAAGTCGATGACGCGGTAGGCGCGCTTGTGGCCACCACCCTTGTGACGGGTCGTGATGCGGCCGGTGTTGTTGCGCCCACCGGTCTTGGACAGCGGTCGGACCAGAGACTTCTCCGGCTGCGAGCGCGTGATCTCGACGAAGTCGGCGACGCTGGAGCCGCGGCGGCCGGGCGTCGTCGGCTTGTACTTACGGATTCCCATGGGTTAGTCCTCGATCTGCTCTCTGCGCCTCAGGAAGCCGGACCGCCGAAGATGTCGATCGTGCCCTCACGGAGGGTCACGATCGCGCGCTTCGTGTCCTTGCGCTTGCCCAGGCCGAAGCGCGTGCGACGCGCCTTGCCCTTGCGGTTGATCGTGTTGACCGAGTCGACCTTGACGCCGAAGACCTGCTCGACCGCGATCTTGATCTCGGTCTTGTTGGCCCGCGGGTCCACGACGAAGGTGTACTTGCCCTCGTCGAGGAGGTTGTAGGACTTCTCGGAGACGACCGGCGCGATCAGGATGTCGCGCGGGTCCTTCGTCACGGCGGTCACTTGGTGGCCTCCTCGGTCTCGGCCGCCTCGGACTCCGTGGCGACGGCCTTCACGCTCTTGCCCGTGGCCGGGCCGGCGAGGAACGCGGCGAGCGCACCCTCCGTGAAGACGACGTCGTCGGAGACGAGCACGTCGTAGGTGTTGAGCTGGTCCGCCGTCAGCAGGTGGACCTGCTGGACGTTGCGGAGCGACTTGATCGTCAGCTCGTCCGAGCGCTCGGTGACCACGAGGACGTGCGTGCGCTCGGTGAGCGCGGCGATCGTCTTGACCGCGGTCTTGGTCGACGGCGCACCGTCGATGCCGAAGCCGGAGACCACGTGGACGCGGCCGGCGCGAGCCCGGTCGGACAGGGCACCGCGGAGAGCGGCGGCCTTCATCTTCTTCGGGGTCCGCTGGTCGTACTTGCGCGGCTGCGGGCCGTGGACGGTGCCACCGCCGGCGAACTGCGGGGCGCGGGTCGAACCCTGACGGGCGCGGCCGGTGCCCTTCTGCTTGTACGGCTTCCTGCCACCACCGCGGACCTCGCCGCGGGTCTTGGTGGAGTGCGTGCCCTGACGGGCGGCAGCGAGCTGCGCGACGACCACCTGGTGGATCAGCGGGACGTTGGTGTCGATGTCGAACACCTCGGCAGGAAGCTCGGCGTTGCCGGCCTTCTTGCCCTGGGCGTCGAGCACGTCGACGGTCTGGTTAGCCATGGGGGTCACGCACCCTTCGCGGCGCTACGCACGACGACGACGCCACCCTTGGGGCCGGGAACCGCGCCCTTGACGAGCAGCAGACCCTTCTCGGCGTCGACCGCGTGGACGGTCAGGTTCTGGACGGTCATGCGCTCGTGGCCCATGCGACCGGCCATCCGCAGGCCCTTGAACACGCGCGACGGCGTCGAGGCGCCACCGATCGAGCCGGCCTTGCGGTGGTTGCGGTGGGCACCGTGCGAGGCGCCGACACCGGAGAAGCCGTGGCGCTTCATGACACCGGCGGTGCCCTTGCCCTTGGTGGTGCCGACGACGTCGACCACGGTGCCGGCCTCGAAGGCGGCGGCGGTGATCTCCTGGCCGAGCGTGAACTCGGCGGCGTCCTCGGTCCGGACCTCGGCGACGTGACGGCGCGGCGTGACGCCGGCCTTCTCGAAGTGGCCCTTGAGCGGCTTGGTGACCTTGCGCGGGTCGATCTGGCCGGCGGCGAGCTGGACGGCCGCGTAGCCGTCGGCGTCCGCGGAGCGGACCTGCGTCACGACGTTGGTCGGGACGGCCACGACGGTGACGGGGACAAGACGACCGGCGTCGTCCCACAGCTGCGTCATACCGAGCTTGGTGCCGAGCACCGCGGTCACGTTCTTCTGCTGGTTGGTCATATCTATCCCAGCCTCAGAGCTTGATCTCGATGTTCACGTCGGCAGGCAGGTCGATACGCATGAGCGAGTCGACGGCCTTCGGCGTGGGGTCGATGATGTCGATGAGCCGCTTGTGCGTGCGCATCTCGAAGTGCTCGCGGCTGTCCTTGTACTTGTGAGGCGACCGGATGACGGTGAAGACGTTCTTCTCCGTCGGCAGCGGCACCGGACCCACGACCGTCGCACCAGCGCGCGTCACCGTGTCGACGATCTTGCGCGCCGAGCTGTCGATGACCTCGTGGTCGTAGGACTTGAGCCGGATGCGGATCTTCTGTCCCGCCATGGCGTCGTCTGACTCTCTCTCTCGAACCGCTACTGTCCGACCCCCGCGCTCGGGCGTGTCGCAGTTGTTGTCACAACAGTGCGGCGCACCCGGGCACACACCGTTCGGTGTGGGGCCGTTGATTGTGGTCCGCGGGGCGGACCACGACGTTTGTCTGGCCTGTCGAGACATGTGTCCCGCGGGGCGCTCTAGCGCGTCGACAGCCGGCAACCCCGCGACCCCTCTCCGGGAGGGGATCCGCTCCAGGCGACGCGGGCCGTTCCGGAGATCCGGACCGGCGCACGCACCGTGGTGCTACACACTGTTCGACACGAGAAAGAACGCGCCCGTGACAGGCAACCTGAACATCTTGCCACAGGGAACCCCGCGATTCCAAGCCGGAACGGGGTTCTTCCGCTGTGACGCCGGACGCACCGGAGGCCCGGGCCCTTGTCGGGGCCCGGGCCTCCGGTCCTTCAGGCGATCAGCTGAGGATCAGCAGATCACTTGATGATCTTGGTGACACGGCCGGAACCGACCGTGCGGCCACCCTCACGGATGGCGAAGCCGAGGCCCTCCTCCATGGCGATCGGCTGGATCAGCGCGACCGTCATCTCGGTGTTGTCGCCGGGCATGACCATCTCGGTGCCCTCGGGCAGCGTGATGACGCCGGTGACGTCCGTGGTACGGAAGTAGAACTGCGGACGGTAGTTCGAGTAGAACGGGTTGTGACGCCCACCCTCGTCCTTGCCCAGGATGTAGACCTGAGCCTCGAAGTCGGTGTGCGGGGTGATCGAACCCGGCTTCACGACGACCTGGCCGCGCTCGACGTCCTCGCGCTTGATGCCGCGCAGGAGCAGACCGGTGTTGTCGCCGGCCTGGGCCTGGTCCATCTGCTTGTGGAACGTCTCGATACCGGTGACCGTGGTCTTCTGCGGCTCGCGGATACCGACGATCTCGACCTCGGAGTTGACGTCGAGCGTGCCACGCTCCACCTTGCCGGTCACGACGGTGCCGCGGCCGGTGATGGTGAAGACGTCCTCGATCGGCATGAGGAACGGCTTGTCGAGCTCGCGCACGGGGTCGGGGACGTTCTCGTCCACGGCCTCCATGAGCTCCAGGATCTTCTTGGTCCACTCGGGGTCACCCTCGAGGGCCTTGAGGCCGGAGACGCGGACGACGGGCGCGTTGTCGCCGTCGAACTCCTGCGACGACAGCAGCTCGCGGACCTCCATCTCGACGAGCTCGAGGATCTCCTCGTCGTCGACCATGTCGGCCTTGTTCAGCGCGACGAGCAGGTAGGGCACGCCCACCTGGCGGGCCAGCAGCACGTGCTCGCGCGTCTGGGCCATCGGACCGTCGGTCGCGGCGACCACCAGGATCGCGCCGTCCATCTGGGCGGCACCGGTGATCATGTTCTTGATGTAGTCGGCGTGACCCGGAGCATCGACGTGCGCGTAGTGACGCTTGGGCGTCTCGTACTCGATGTGCGCGATGTTGATCGTGATGCCGCGCTGCTTCTCCTCCGGCGCGGCGTCGATCTCGTCGAAGTTGCGCTGCGTGTTCGCCGGCAGGTCGGGGTACGTGTCCGCGAGCGTCTTGGAGATCGCGGCGGTGAGCGTGGTCTTGCCGTGGTCCACGTGCCCGATCGTGCCGACGTTGACGTGCGGCTTGGTCCGCTCGAACTTGGCCTTAGCCACTGGGGTCCTCCTGGGAAATGGGTAGATGTTCCGAACGTTGCAGGTGTCGGCCGATCAAGCCGTAACCCTGCGGGCGTTGCGGTTTCCTACAGGTTGATGGTTGTGCTAGGTCGTCGACCTGTGGGGACTCACTCGCCCCGGGTCTTCTTGATGATCTCGTCAGCAACGTTGCGAGGAACCTCGGCGTAGCTGTCGAACTGCATCGAGTACACCGCGCGGCCCTGCGTCTTGGAACGCAGGTCGCCGATGTACCCGAACATCTCGCTCAACGGTACCTGGGCGCGCACGACCTTGACACCGGTCGCGTCCTCCATGGACTGGATCATCCCACGACGCGAGTTGATGTCACCGATCACGTCGCCCATGTACTCCTCGGGCGTCCGGACCTCGACGGCCATGACGGGCTCGAGGATGACCGGGTCGGCCCGCTTGATGCCCTCCTTGAAGACCATCGAGCCGGCGATCTTGAACGCCATCTCCGAGGAGTCGACGTCGTGGTAGGCGCCGTCGAGCAGCGTGGCCTTGACCCCGACCACGGGGAACCCGGCCAGCACGCCCTGCTGCATCGCCGACTGGATGCCGGCGTCGACGGACGGGATGTACTCGCGCGGGATGCGACCACCGGTGACGGCGTTGGCGAACTCGTAGAGCTCACCCTCCGCCGTCTCGAGCGGCTCGAAGGTCACCTGGACCTTCGCGAACTGGCCCGAGCCACCGGTCTGCTTCTTGTGCGTGTAGTCGATCTTCTCCGCGGCGCGGCGGATCGTCTCGCGGTACGCCACCTGCGGCTTGCCGACGTTGGCCTCGACCTTGAACTCGCGACGCATGCGGTCGACGAGGATGTCGAGGTGGAGCTCGCCCATGCCGCCGATGACGGTCTGGCCGGTCTCCTCGTCCAGCTTGACGCGGAAGGTCGGGTCCTCCTGGGCGAGCTTCTGGATCGCCGTGGAGAGCTTCTCCTGGTCGGCCTTCGTCTTCGGCTCGATGGCCACGTCGATGACCGGCTCGGGGAAGGTCATCGACTCGAGGATGACCGGGTTCGCCGGGTCGCACAGCGTGTCACCGGTGGTGACGTCCTTGAGGCCGATGAACGCGTAGATGTGGCCGGCGTGCGCCTCTTCGACCGGGTTCTCCTTGTTGGAGTGCATCTGGAAGAGCTTCCCGATGCGCTCCTTCTTGCCCTTGGTCGAGTTCTGGACCTGCGCGCCCTGCGCGACCTTGCCCGAGTACACGCGCACGTAGGTGAGCTTGCCGAAGAACGGGTGCGTGGCGACCTTGAACGCGAGGGCCGAGAACGGCTCCGTCTCGTCCGGACGACGCTCGATGATCTTCTCCGCGTCCTTGACGTCGTGGCCCTGGACGGCCGGGACGTCGAGCGGGGTCGGCAGGTAGTCGATGACGGCGTCGAGCATGGGCTGGACGCCCTTGTTCTTGAACGCCGAGCCGCACAGGACCGGGAAGGCCTCGGACCGGATGACGAGCTTGCGGATGCCGGACTTGATCTCGGCGATCGAGAGCTCCTCGCCACCGAGGAACTTCTCGAGCAGCTCGTCGTCGGCCTCGGCGACGGCCTCGACGAGCTCGGCCCGGTACTGCTCGGCCTTCTCGACGAGGTCGGCCGGGATCTCCTCGACCGCGTACTCCTCGCCCATCTTGGTGTCGCCGCGCCACGTGAGCGCCTTCATCTCGAGGAGGTCGACGACACCCTCGAAGTCGTTCTCCGCCCCGATCGGGAGCTGGATGACGAGCGGCTTCGCCTTGAGGCGGTTGACGATCGTGTCGACCGTGAAGTAGAAGTCGGCACCCAGCTTGTCCATCTTGTTGACGAAGCAGATGCGCGGGACGTCGTACTTGTCGGCCTGGCGCCACACGGTCTCCGACTGGGGCTCGACGCCCTCCTTGCCGTCGAACACCGCGACAGCACCGTCGAGCACGCGCAGCGAGCGCTCGACCTCGACGGTGAAGTCCACGTGACCCGGGGTGTCGATGATGTTGATCTGGTTGTTCTTCCAGTAGCAGGTCGTCGCGGCGGACGTGATCGTGATGCCGCGCTCCTGCTCCTGCTCCATCCAGTCCATCGTCGACGCACCGTCGTGCGTCTCACCGATCTTGTAGTTCACACCCGTGTAGAACAGGATGCGCTCGGTGGTGGTGGTCTTGCCGGCATCGATGTGCGCCATGATGCCGATGTTGCGGACCTTGTTCAGGTCGGTCAGCACGTCGAGTGCCACGGTGTCTTACCCCTTGTCGGTGGAAGGTCGGGAGCCGGGCCGGAGGGCCGGCCCCCGGCCGGCTCCGGATCCGCGGACGGCCCCGGGGGTCACCCGGAGCCGTCCTGAGCGCATCACCAGCGGTAGTGCGCGAACGCCTTGTTCGAGTCGGCCATCTTGTGCATGTCCTCGCGGCGCTTCACCGCGGCACCGAGGCCGTTGGAGGCGTCGAGGATCTCGTTCATCAGGCGCTCGGTCATCGTCTTCTCGCGACGGGCGCGCGAGAAGTCGGTGAGCCAGCGCAGGGCGAGCGTCGTCGAGCGCACGGGGCGGACGTCGACGGGCACCTGGTAGGTGGCTCCACCGACACGGCGGGAGCGGACCTCGAGAGCCGGGCGGACGTTCTCCAGCGCGCGCTTGAGCACGACGACCGGGTCCTGGTCCGTCTTGGCACGGACACCCTCGAGGGCGCCGTAGACGATCGCCTCGGCGGTGGACTTCTTGCCGTCGAGCAGGACCTTGTTGATCAGCTGCGTGACGACGGGCGACCCGTAGACGGGGTCGACGATGAGCGGCCGCTTGGGGGCCGGACCCTTGCGAGGCATCAGGCCTTCTCCTTCTTCGCGCCGTACTTGCTGCGGGCCTGCTTGCGGTTCTTCACGCCCTGCGTGTCGAGCGCGCCGCGCACGATCTTGTAGCGGACACCCGGGAGGTCCTTCACGCGGCCGCCGCGCACGAGCACGATCGAGTGCTCCTGCAGGTTGTGGCCGACGCCGGGGATGTACGCCGTGACCTCGGTACCGGAGGACAGCTTGACGCGCGCGACCTTGCGGAGCGCGGAGTTCGGCTTCTTGGGGGTGGTGGTGTACACGCGCGTGCACACGCCGCGCCGCTGGGGGGAAGCCTTGAGGGCGGGCGTCTTCGACGCCGTGGCCTTCGTGCTCCGGCCCTTGCGGACGAGCTGCTGGATCGTAGGCACTACGTCTCCGTCGTCTTCTCGAGCTCTCGAGGGCCGGCCGGCCCTCGACGGTGGTCTGTCTGGCTTGTGCGTGCCGATCGCATGCGGCACCCGCGGCCCTCACGGACCGCAACGCCACTTACCACCGGCTCGATGGCCCGGGCCCGCTCCCCCGCCCTCACGGACGGTCCGAGCGATCTTCCCGGGGTACCTGTGCGCTCAGGTCGGCGACGCCTCCGGCAGCCGGCCCGAGCCGAAGGCTCTGGACTGACAGCGGGATGCGCGCGCGACGGCACGGGCACGGCTTCCAAGATTACCCGCGGAAGCAAGCGGGGTCAAAGGTGCAGGAGGGGCGCACGCTGTGACGTGCGCCCCTCCTGGGGACCAGCTGGTGCTCAGGACCGACGGATCAGCGGATCCAGGGTCCCGGCGGGTCCCCGCGGCGAAGCGAGGAGACCCGTGGGTTCTAGCGGAAGTCGCCGAAGTCGAGGTCCTCCAGCGGGATCGCCTCGCCCGAGCCCATGCCGAGCGTCGGGAAGTCGATCTCGTCGTACCCGAAGCTCGGGTAGAGCTCGGCCTTCGCCTGCTCCGTCGGCTCGACCTGGATGTTCCCGTAGCGGGGCAGGCCCGTACCGGCCGGGATGAGCTTACCGAGGATGACGTTCTCCTTGAGGCCCAGCAGCGGGTCACGACGACCGCTCATCGACGCCTCGGTGAGCACGCGGGTCGTCTCCTGGAAGGAGGCGGCCGACAGCCACGAGTCGGTGGCGAGCGACGCCTTCGTGATACCCATGAGCTCCGGACGGCCGGAGGCCGGCTGGCCACCCTCCGCCACGGCACGACGGTTCGCGTCCTCGAAGCGGACGCGCTCCGCGAGCTCACCCGGCAGCAGGTGCGAGTCACCCGAGTCGAGCACGGTCACGCGGCGCAGCATCTGCCGCACGATGACCTCGATGTGCTTGTCGTGGATGTCCACACCCTGCGAGCGGTAGGTCTCCTGGACCTCGTCCACCAGGTGCTTCTGCGTGGCACGCGGCCCGAGGATGCGGAGCACCTTCTTCGGGTCGACGGCGCCCTGGACCAGCTGGGTGCCGACCGTGACCTGCTGACCGTCCGTGATCAGCAGACGCGCACGCTTGGTCACCGGGTAGCGGATCTCCTCGCCACCGTCGTCCGGCGTGAGGACCAGGTGGCGCGTGCGCTCCGTGTCCTCGATGGCCACGGTGCCCGTGTACTCGGCGATCGGCGCCTCACCCTTGGGGGTGCGGGCCTCGAAGAGCTCGGTGACACGCGGCAGACCCTGCGTGATGTCCTCCGCGGAGGCGACACCACCGGTGTGGAAGGTACGCATCGTCAGCTGCGTGCCCGGCTCACCGATGGACTGCGCCGCGATGATGCCGACGGCCTCGCCGATGTCCACCAGCTTGCCGGTGGCCAGGGAGCGGCCGTAGCACTTGGCGCAGGTGCCGACGCGCGACTCGCAGGTCAGCACGGAGCGGACCTTGACGCTCTCGACGCCGGCGGCGATGACCTTGCCGATCACCACGTCGCCCGCGTCCGAGCCCGCCTCGGCCACCACGTTGCCGTCCGCGTCCACGACGTCCGTCGCGAACGTGCGCGAGTAGATGCTCGTCTCCACGCGCGGGTGCGGCGCCAGCACGTCACCGATGCGCTCGGCGACGGGCAGCGTCAGACCGCGCTCGGTGCCGCAGTCCTCCTCGCGGATGATGACGTCCTGCGACACGTCGACGAGACGACGGGTCAGGTAGCCCGAGTCAGCGGTACGCAGCGCCGTGTCGGCCAGACCCTTGCGGGCACCGTGCGAGGCGATGAAGTACTCGAGGACGGACAGGCCCTCGCGGTAGTTGGACTTGATCGGGCGGGGGATGATCTCGCCCTTCGGGTTCGCCACGAGGCCGCGCATACCGGCGATCTGACGGACCTGCATCCAGTTACCACGGGCGCCCGAGGACACCATGCGGTAGAGCGTGTTCCGCGAGTTGCTCTCGAGGTTCTCGCGCATGACCGACGCGATCTTGTCGGTGGCCTGCGTCCAGATCTCGATGAGCTCCTGGCGACGCTCGTCGTCGGTGATCAGACCCTTGTCGAACTGGTCCTGCACCTTGAGCGCACGCAGCTCGTGCTCGTCCAGGATCGTGTTCTTGATCTCCGGCATCGCCACGTCGGAGATCGCGATCGTGACGCCCGAACGCGTGGCCCACCGGTAGCCGGCGTCCTTCAGCGCGTCGAGCGACGTCGCGACGTCGACCTTGGGGTAGCGCTCCGCCAGGTCGTTGACGATCGTCGAGAGCTCCTTCTTGCCGACGACACCGTTCTGGAACGGGTAGTCGATCGGGAGCGCCTCGTTGAAGATCGTGCGACCCAGGGTGGTCTCGAACAGCAGCGGCTGCCCGGGCTCCCAGCCCTCGGGGGCCTCGAAGCCGCTGGTCGGCGGCACGAGGTCGGACATCCGCATCCTGATCGTGGCGTTGAGGTCGAGCTCACCGCGGTCGAGGGCCATGATCGCCTCGGCCTGCGAGGAGAACGCGCGCCCCTCCCCCACCCCACCGGGGCGGTCGGACGTGAGGTGGTGCAGGCCGATGATCATGTCCTGCGAGGGCATGGTCACCGGACGACCGTCCGACGGCTTGAGGATGTTGTTGCTCGAGAGCATGAGGATGCGGGCCTCGGCCTGCGCCTCCGCGCTCAGGGGCAGGTGGACCGCCATCTGGTCGCCGTCGAAGTCCGCGTTGAAGGCGGCGCACACGAGCGGGTGAAGGTGGATGGCCTTGCCCTCGACGAGCTGCGGCTCGAAGGCCTGGATGCCGAGGCGGTGCAGGGTGGGGGCACGGTTCAGCAGCACCGGGTGCTCCTGGATGACCTCCTCCAGCACGTCCCAGACCTCGCCGCGGGTGCGCTCGACCATGCGCTTGGCGCTCTTGATGTTCTGCGCGTGGTTCAGCTCCACGAGCCGCTTCATGACGAAGGGCTTGAACAGCTCGAGCGCCATCTGCTTGGGCAGACCGCACTGGTGCAGCTTGAGCTGCGGGCCGACCACGATGACCGAACGGCCCGAGTAGTCGACGCGCTTGCCGAGCAGGTTCTGACGGAACCGGCCCTGCTTGCCCTTGAGCATGTCGGAGATCGACTTGAGCGGGCGGTTGCCCGGCCCGGTCACCGGGCGGCCGCGGCGGCCGTTGTCGAACAGCGAGTCCACGGCCTCCTGGAGCATCCGCTTCTCGTTGTTGACGATGATCTCCGGCGCGCCGAGGTCGAGCAGGCGCTTGAGCCGGTTGTTGCGGTTGATCACGCGGCGGTACAGGTCGTTGAGGTCCGACGTCGCGAACCGGCCACCGTCGAGCTGCACCATCGGGCGCAGGTCCGGGGGGATGACCGGGACGGCGTCGAGCACCATCGCCGTGGGCGAGTTGGTCGTCGTGAGGAACGCGTTGACGACCTTCAGGCGCTTGAGCGCGCGCGTCTTGCGCTGGCCCTTGCCGGTGCGGATGGTCTCGCGCAGCGACTCGGACTCGGCCTCCAGGTCGAAGCTCTCGAGGCGCTTCTGGATCGCCGCGGCGCCCATCGAGCCCTCGAAGTACGTGCCGTACCGGTCGACGAGCTGGCGGTACAGCATCTCGTCGCCCTCGAGGTCCGCGACCTTGAGGTTCTTGAACCGGTCCCAGACCTGCTCGAGGCGGTCCAGCTCCGCGTCGGAACGCTTGCGGAGCTGCGCCATCTCGCGCTCGGCGGAGTCGCGCACCTTGCGGCGCGCGTCGGCCTTGGCACCCTCGGCCTCGAGCTCGGCCAGGTCGGCCTCGAGCTTCTGGGCGCGGGCGTTGATGTCGTTGTCGCGGCGGTCCGAGATCTCCTTCTTCTCCAGGTCGATCTCGTTCTGGAGGTTCGGGAGGTCCTCGTGGCGGGCCTCGTCGTCGACCCACGTGACCATGTAGGCCGCGAAGTAGATGACCTTCTCCAGGTCCTTCGGGGCCAGGTCCAGCAGGTAGCCGAGGCGCGACGGCACACCCTTGAAGAACCAGATGTGCGTGACCGGGGCGGCGAGCTCGATGTGACCCATGCGCTCACGACGCACCTTCGAGCGCGTCACCTCGACGCCGCAGCGCTCGCAGATGATGCCCTTGAAGCGCACGCGCTTGTACTTGCCGCAGTAGCACTCCCAGTCCCGGGTGGGGCCGAAGATCTTCTCGCAGAAGAGCCCGTCCTTCTCCGGCTTGAGCGTGCGGTAGTTGATGGTCTCGGGCTTCTTGACCTCACCGTGCGACCAGGCACGGATGTCGTCGGCCGTTGCCAGGCCGATACGCAGCTCGTCGAAGACGTTGACGTCGAGCAAGATGTCCTACTTCCTCAAAGCTTTTCGAATGTCCGTGGAGTTCAGCTGGTCGCTGGATCAGATCTCGTCGACCGTGGCGGCCGAGTTGGGGCGTCGAGACAGATCGATGCCCAGCTCCTCCGCGGCGCGGTACACCTCGTCGTCGGACTCCTTCATCTCGATGGAGGTTCCGTCGCTCGAGAGCACCTCGACGTTCAGGCACAGCGACTGCATCTCCTTGAGGAGCACCTTGAAGGACTCCGGGATGCCCGAGTCGGGGATGTTCTCGCCCTTGACGATCGCCTCGTACACCTTCACGCGGCCGGGGACGTCGTCCGACTTGATGGTGAGCAGCTCCTGCAGCGTGTAGGCCGCGCCGTACGCCTCGAGGGCCCACACCTCCATCTCACCGAAGCGCTGGCCACCGAACTGCGCCTTACCACCCAGCGGCTGCTGCGTGATCATCGAGTACGGGCCGGTCGAGCGCGCGTGGATCTTGTCGTCGACCAGGTGGTGGAGCTTGAGGATGTACATGTAGCCCACCGACACCGGGTCCGGGAACGGCTCGCCGGAGCGGCCGTCGAAGAGCCGGGCCTTGCCGTCGGTGGCGACCATGCGCTCGCCGTCACGGTTCGGCAGCGTCGTCGAGAGCAGACCGCGCAGGCCGGACTCCTCGAGGCCGTCGAACACCGGCGTCGCCACCGGCGTCCGCGGCTCCGACTTCGCCGCGACCGCGGGCAGCGTCTCCTTCCAGGAGAGGTCGTCGCCCTCGGCCAGCTCGATGTCCCAGCCGCGGCTGGCGACCCAGCCCAGGTGGGTCTCGAGGACCTGGCCGACGTTCATCCGACCGGGCACGCCCAGCGGGTTGAGGATGACGTCGACCGGCGTGCCGTCGGGGAGGAACGGCATGTCCTCCTGCGGCAGGATCTTCGAGATGACGCCCTTGTTGCCGTGCCGGCCGGCGAGCTTGTCGCCGACGGTGATCTTGCGGCGCTGGGCGATGTAGACGCGCACCAGCTGGTTCACGCCGGCGGGCAGCTCGTCGCCGTCCTCCCGGTTGAACTCGCGCACGCCGATGACCGTGCCCTGCTCGCCGTGGGGCACCTTGAGGGACGTGTCGCGGACCTCGCGGGCCTTCTCGCCGAAGATGGCGCGCAGCAGGCGCTCCTCCGGGGTCAGCTCGGTCTCGCCCTTCGGGGTGACCTTGCCGACCAGCACGTCGCCCGCGCCGACCTCGGCACCGATGCGGATCACGCCGCGCTCGTCGAGGTCGGCCAGGACGTCCTCGGAGACGTTCGGGATGTCCCGCGTGATCTCCTCGGGCCCGAGCTTCGTGTCGCGGGCGTCGACCTCGTGCTCCTCGATGTGGATCGAGGAGAGGACGTCGTCCTCCACGAGGCGCTGCGACAGGATGATCGCGTCCTCGTAGTTGTGGCCCTCCCACGACATGAACGCCACGAGCAGGTTGCGGCCGAGCGCGAGGTCGCCCTCGTCGGTCGCCGGGCCGTCGGCCAGCACGGAGCCGACCTCGACCCGCTGGCCCTCGTCCACGAGCACGCGCTGGTTGTAGCTGGTGCCCTGGTTCGAGCGGCGGAACTTCGCGGCGCGGTACGAGCCGGTGGTGCCGTCGTCGTTCGCGACGAGGACCAGGTCGGCCGAGACCTCGGTGACCACACCGGGCTTGGTCGCCACGATGACGTCGCCGGCGTCGACGGCCGCACGACGCTCCATGCCGGTGCCGACCAGCGGCGCCTCGGAGCGCACCAGCGGCACGGCCTGGCGCTGCATGTTGGCGCCCATGAGCGCGCGGTTCGCGTCGTCGTGCTCGAGGAACGGGATGAGCGCCGTCGCGACGGACACCATCTGGCGCGGCGAGACGTCCATGTAGTCGATCTCGGCCGGCGGCAGGTCGTCGGTCTCGCCGCCCTTGGTGCGCACCAGCACGCGCTCGCGGAGGAACGTGCCGTCCACGGCGAGCTCGGTGTTCGCCTGGGCGATGATGTGCCGGTCCTCGTCGTCGGCGGTCAGGTAGACGATCTCGTCCGTGACCTTGCCGTCGGTGACCTTGCGGTACGGCGTCTCGATGAAGCCGAACGGGTTGATGCGACCGAACGACGCGAGCGAGCCGATGAGGCCGATGTTCGGGCCCTCAGGGGTCTCGATCGGGCACATGCGGCCGTAGTGCGACGGGTGGACGTCACGGACCTCCATGCCGGCGCGGTCGCGGGACAGACCACCCGGGCCGAGGGCGTTCAGACGACGCTTGTGCGTCAGGCCCGCGAGCGGGTTGTTCTGGTCCATGAACTGCGACAGCTGCGAGGTGCCGAAGAACTCGCGGATCGACGCCACCACGGGGCGGATGTTGATCAGCGTCTGCGGCGTGATCGCCTCGACGTCCTGCGTCGTCATCCGCTCGCGGACCACGCGCTCCATGCGGGACAGGCCCGTGCGCACCTGGTTCTGGATGAGCTCGCCGACGGCGCGGATGCGACGGTTGCCGAAGTGGTCGATGTCGTCCGTCTCGACGCGGACCTCGGTCGGCTGGCCGTCCCGGGTGCCGGGGATGGTCACCAGGTCGGCGTGCAGCGCGGCCAGGTACTTGATCGTCGCGACGACGTCCGTCACCGACAGCGTCGAGTCCGCCAGCGGCGCGTCGACGCCCAGCTTCTTGCTGATCTTGTAGCGGCCGACCTTCGCGAGGTCGTAGCGCTTCGGGTTGAAGTAGAAGTTCTCGAGCAGCGCGCGACCGGCCTCGACCGTGGGCGGCTCGCCCGGACGGATCTTGCGGTACAGGTCGACGAGGGCCTCGTCCTGGGTGTGGACGTGGTCCTTCTCGAGGGTGTCGAGCACCGACGGGAAGTCCGCGAACTCCTCGCGGATCTCCGCCTCCGTGAGGCCGAGGGCCTTGAGGAGGACGGTGACGGGCTGCTTGCGCTTGCGGTCGACGCGCACGCCGACGGCGTCGCGCTTGTCGATCTCGAACTCGAGCCAGGCGCCGCGCGACGGGATGACCTTCGCCGAGAAGACGTCCTTGTCGCTCGTCTTGTCGGGGGTGCGCTCGAAGTAGACCCCCGGGGAACGGACCAGCTGCGAGACGACGACGCGCTCGGTGCCGTTGATGATGAACGTGCCGCGCGCGGTCATGAGCGGGAAGTCACCCATGAAGACCGTCTGGCTCTTGATCTCACCGGTCGTGTAGTTCACGAACTCGGCGGTCACGAACAGCGGCGCGGCGAAGGTGAAGTCCTTCTCCTTGCACTCGTCAGCCGTGTACTTCGGGGGCTCGAACCGGTGGTTCGAGAACGAGAGGGACATCGACTGGCCGAAGTCCTCGATCGGCGAGATCTCCTCGAAGATCTCCTCCAGGCCCGAGGTGGCCGGGACGTCGGACCGGCCGGCGGCGGTGGCCGCCTCGACCCGGGCCTGCCAGGCGGGGCTGCCGAGCAGCCAGTCGAAGCTCTCGGTCTGCAGCCCGAGGAGGTCGGGGACCTCGAGCGGCTCGTAGATCTTGGCGAAGGAGACGCGGCGGGAAGCGGTGCGGTTCGCGATGGCGTCGGCGGACGGAACAGAAGGGGTGCGCGAGGCAGCCAAGAGGGGTCCTTCCCTGCAGTTCGATGGCACGCTGTACGCTCTGCGAGGGCTGGAGGCGCCGGACCGCGGGAGTGGACCGCCCCATGGGGTCACGAAGACGTGACACGGAGGGCGGGGCTTCGTCGGCGGGGACGCGTCGGGGCACAAGCGAGCGCAAAGCGCTAGCGTAGCCAGAACTTCATCGTTTGTCCACTCGCGCGGGCACACGAGCGGACGCCCTCGGTTCTGGGTCTTTGAGGACGTTGTCTCGGTGGCCGCCATATGCCGCCCAAGAAACGGTTGTCGGACCAGCCTAACCCGTGCTATGGCCGGGATGCCAGGCGTCGGCGCGCGACGTCGGTCACGGCACGACACCTCCACAACCGTCCCGCGGGCGCCTCCCGCCGGGACGCAGCGAGGCCCGCACCCCCGAAGGGATGCGGGCCTCGCAGGAAGCGATGCGCGGCTAGGCCGCGGCGATCACTTGACGGTGACGGTGGCGCCGGCGCCCTCGAGGGCGGCCTTGGCCTTGTCGGCCGTCTCCTTGTTCGCGGCCTCCAGGACCGGCTTCGGGGCGCCGTCGACCAGGTCCTTGGCCTCCTTCAGGCCGAGGGACGTGAGCGCGCGCACCTCCTTGATGACCTGGATCTTCTTGTCGCCGGCGGCCTCGAGGATGACGTCGAACTCCGTCTTCTCCTCGGCGGCCTCGGCGGCACCGCCGCCGGCGGCGGGGGCGGCGACGGCAGCGGCGACCGGGGCCGCGGCGGTGACGTCGAACTTCTCCTCGAAGGCCTTCACGAACTCGTTGAGCTCGATGAGGGTGAGCTCCTCGAAGGCGGACAGGAGCTCGTCGGTGCTGAGCTTCGCCATGATGGCGTTCCTTTCGGTTGGTGCGTCCTGGGGCCTCGCGGGGCCCGGCAGAAGCAGAGGGGGGTGTTCTCGCCGTACCGCCGTCAGGCGGCAGCGGCCTCCGATTCCTGCTTCTGACGCAGGGCATCGATGACGCGAGCGGCCTGGGCCGGCTTCGCGGTGAAGGCGTAGGCAGCCTGGTAGAGCTTGGCCTTCATCGCGCCGACCGTCTTGGCCAGCAGGACCTCGCGGGACTCGAGGTCCGCGAGCTTGGTGACCTCTGCAGCGGTCAGCGGCTTCCCGTCAAGGACACCGCCCTTGATGACCAGTGCAGGGTTCGCCTTGGCGAAGTCACGCAGACCCTTGGCGGCCTCGACCGGGTCACCGGTCACGAACGCGATCGCGGAAGGACCCTTGAGGTCCGCCTCGAAGGCGTCGATCCCGGCCTCCTTGGCCGCGATGGAGGTCAGCGTGTTCTTCACCACGGCGTAGGTTGCGTTGCCGCTGAGCGACCGACGCAGCTCCTTGAGCTGCGCGACGGTGAGCCCGCGGTACTCGGTCAGCACGGCCGCGTTCGAGTCACGGAACTTGTCCGCGACCTCCGCGACAGCGGCTGCCTTGTCCGGCCTCGCCATGGCAATCCTTCCGGTGGTGGTGCCACCGGTACCCGGAAAAGAAAGGAGCCCCGGCGCAGGTGCGCACGGGGCTCGGAGCTCACAGCGGACTGTGTGATCGTCGTCGTGTCACCTACGCAGGCCCCCGCACTCTTCGCGGGACTTCGGTCTTCGGCTTCCTGGGCGAGCCCGGGCAGCGTCTGACGACCGGCGGTCTTGGGTTACCTGAGAACTGTACACGACGGCGGTCGGTGGTCCGGTACGCTCCCGCCGGACCACCGACCGCCCCATAGGCGACGATGCGTCGGAGTCAGTGGGTGGAGAACGGGTGCTGCGGGCCCGGGGGCTCGGCAGACGCCGTGGCCGCTGCGCCCACCACGGCGGTGGCGGCGAGCAGCAGACCTGCAATGACGCGGGCGGCGCGTGCCTTCATCGAACGTCCTTCCGTCGGTGTCCCCAGTCTCAGTCGAACTGCCGAGACTCGGCGCCCCCATCACAACCGGCGCCAGTGGCGATGGCAAGGTGTCGTCCACATCACAAGACGAGCGGGCCGAAGCACACCAGCGGCACGGGCTCGGGCTCGTCCGCGACGGCGCGCGCGAGAGCCTCCCCCGGCCGCAGCCCGTCACGCAGCCCCGCGTGGAGGGACGGCATCACGCGGACCGCGACGTCGTCGCGCAACGGCGCCACCGCGGCGATCACGGCGTCCGCACCGTGGCGCAGCAGGACGCTCGCGAACCCGAGGGCTTCCCCGCCCACGTCCGAGGAGGACAGCCCCAGCTCGCAGGCCGAGAGCACCACGGTGGCGCCCGCGAGACCCACCCCGTCGAGCTCGTGGGCGAAGAGCGGTCCGTCCGCGAGGCGGAGCGACGAGAACATCGCGTTGTCCTGCGCATGCGTGCCGTGCGCTGCCAGGTGCACCACCCGCGCCCGGGTGAGCGCCCGCACCGCTTCATGAACGGTAGCTTCGCCCCGGACCAGCACCCGTGCCGACGACCACACCGCCGCCACCGCCTCGGCCTCCGCGACGCCGCCCTCAGTGTCCGGGCCGGCCAGCACGACGACGTCGTCACGGTGGACCGCGGGGCCGTCGGCCGAGCGCACGAGGTGGACCCGCTCCCCCACCCAGGTGCGCCGGCCGACCCGCGACGTCAGAGCCGACCACGGCAGCGTGAGGAGCTGACCGCGGGCTACCACGTGCAAGTCCCCCGCGCCGCCGAGCGGCCGGACGAGCTGGTCGTCGAGCCGCGCAAGGCTCTGCGCCAACGACCGGCCCGCCGCGTCGCGCAGAGCCGCCGGGATGAGCGGGTTCGACACCACCGTGAGGTCGGCCCGCGCACGACGCGCCTGCTCCAGCATGGCGGACCGCGCACCCAGCCGGTGCAGGGTGGAGCCCCGGGCATCGAGGCGCACGGCGAACAGCTCGTCGTCGAGCGTGCTGTAGGAGACGACGACGTCTGCGTCGCGCGGGGCCGGCGCGGCCCGCAGCGCGGCCCGGACCTCCCGTGCCGAGACCGGTTCGACGGGGCGCCGTTCGCCCTCCACCTGCCAGGAGAGCTCCCGCGCCTCGTCCTGCAGGCGCCGGGCCTCCACCAGGTGCCCCCGCTTGTCGCGGATGCCCTCGGGGGTCGCCGTCGCCCCGAGGGCGAGCGCCGCCTGGTGCTCCGCCCTGGCGCGCTCGAGCAGCTCGGCGAGGCGCGCGTCGTCGGGCGGGACCAGCCGCGCGGTCCCCGCGGCGGCGGCACGGCCGCGCTCGAGCGCGTCGAAGACCGCCGCAGCGTCACCCGTCGCGAGCGCGGCACGGACGTCGACCAGGTTCAGTCGGAGCGCGTGCAGCCCCGTCGCGGCGACCGCCTCGACGGAACCGAGCCCGCGGTGCGCCGCCAGCGTGCGCTGCCCGTGCCGCACGGCGCGCACGCCGGCACTGCGCGAGCCACGGGCGAACGCCACCTGGGCCGTCATGGCGGTCCGCTCGAGCCGCAGCGACAGAGGCGCGTCGCCGAGGTCGGCGGGCACCCGCGCGAGCAGGGCGCGCGCGGCGTCGAGGTCACCGGCCATAGCCGACCACTCCGCGGCCATGAGGAGGGCCGGGTACGCGACCGTCAGACGCCCCACGGTGCCGGCGGTCTTGCCCAGCTCGGCCAGCTCGAGGGCGCGGGCCGCACGGCGCCGGAGGGTGGCGCGCGAGCCGGGCCTGCGCCCGAACCGATCTGCGCCGAGCTGCGCCTGGAGCTCGACGACCCGTGCCCGCGCCCGCCAAGGCCCGTTCGCCGCGCGCTCGAATCCGCGAGCCGATGTGCGAGCCGCGGCGACCGCGCGGTCGAACTGACGCATGTCCATCAGGCACACGGCGAGCGTGAGCTCGACCTCCGCACGGACGACGGCGGAGCCGCCCTCCAACAGCGAGGACGCGAGCTCGAGTGCCGCGACGGCGTCGGAGACCAGCCCTGCCTCGGCCAGGACACGTGACCGGTCCATCAGGACCACCGGCTCGGGCCGGTCCCCCAGCTCCGCTGCATCGGACATTTCCCGAAGCGCCGCAGGCAGGTCGCCGCTCAGGAATGCCGCGTACCCGAGGTTATGGCGCGCGTGCGCCTCGAGCACCGAGTTCCCGATCGCCCGTCCGACCTTCGCTGCCGCGCGCAGGTCGCGCGCCGCGGCCGTCGCGTCTCCCGCCTCGAGGTGCAGCGCGCCACGGTTGAGCAGAATGACGCCGAGGTCGAACGACGGCTCGGCGTCGTCGTCCGGCGCCACCCTGTCCAGCGCCTCGCGCGCCCCGGCGAGGTCGCCCGAACGCAGGAGCAGGAGTCCGTGCTGACCCCACACGGCGAGCAGCTCTCCGTCCAGTCCCTCTTCCTCGCAGGTGCGCTCGGCCTCTGCCAGGAGGGAGAGCGCCTCAGCCAGGTCGCCCGAGGTCTCGTAGGTGGCGCGTGCCAGCCCCAGGTGGGCTCGCACGCGCAGCACGGAGCCTTCCCGCCGCTCCTCGCCGTGCAACGCCTCGAGGAGCCGGTCGTCGTCGAGAAGGGACCTTAGCTCGCGGTACGTCTCGAGCGCGTGCACGAACCCACCGGCGTCGTCGGCGGCATGGGCGTCACCGTAAAGGAAGTGCGCGCGTTCCAAAGGACCTGCCACCCGGTGAGGGTACGTCGTCCCTCAGGCCGGGTGACAGGTCACGCCGAGCATGCTCGGGCGCCGTGCCGGCGCCGCTAGCCGCGCCCCGGGACTGTGAGGCCGGTGCCTCGGCTGATCGCCGCCCACGTCTGGTCGCAGCGCTCGCTGTCGCCATCGGCTCCGACCGGCCTCTTCGGCTCCGCGAGGCCGCCGTCCTGCAGATGCCGGGCCAGCTCGCCTGCGAAGACCGGTGCGGCGAAAGACGTGCCGCTCCAGATCGCGAACCCGCCCTCGAACCCCTCCGGGTCGATCGTCGCGCGGTAGCCGTCGGAATAGAGCTCGCGCATGAACCGCGTAGGCGCCAGCACGCCGTCCATGGTCACCGGCGCGGCGCTCACCAGCGCCGAGCCGGGGCGCAGGCACGTGATCCAGTCGCCGTCGTTGCTGAACAGCGCGGTCGTCCCGTCCGGGTTGCGGGCGCCGACGGCGACCAGCGGCGGCTCGTCCGCCGACAGCGCCTCGACCGGCGTCGGCGGCTCCGTACGGCGGTCGAGCCGGGGAGCGAATGCCGCGGGGAACGTTTCGCGCACCTGCCCGTCGTTGCCGCTCGAGCAGACGACCGCGACCCCCCAACGACGCAGCTCGCGCAGCACGGTGCCGAGCGGCAGGTCGAAGTCCTCGTCGCGGGGACGCTCGTGGTAGTAGCCGAGCGACAGGACCGCCACGTCGACGGGCGCGTACCCGTCGATGCCGGCCAGGCCGAGCAGGTGCCACAGGAGGAGCCGGCGCAGCGAGCGGAGCAGGTCGCGCTCGGACACGATGCCCGAGCCCCCGTAGACGCGGGGGGCGAGGATCACGGCGTCGGGGCACTGCTGGTGGACGAGACCCGCCATGAAGGTACCGTGGCCGGCCACCGGGTCGAGAGGGCCGACGAGCGGGTCGATCGAGACGCCCCCGACCTCGGGGTCCTGGTAGGCGTGCCCCGGCCGCGGGCTGAGACCCACCGGCCGCCCGACGACCTCCGGGTCCCGGATCACGACGTCCTCGCGGTGCCGGTCGTTCTCCGTCCAGCTCACACCGGCAGAGGGCTTCGCGCCGTCGAGCCCGAACCACGGGTGCGGCCCCACGCCGGTGTCCATCAGCGCCACCACCGGCCGACGCACGCCGTCGGCCCCGACGTACGGGGTCTCCCCGGCTGCGATCGCCCCGCGCGGCGCGGGGCCCACCCAGGCGACCGGCTGACGTCCTCCCCAACCGGCGACGGCGTACTCCGAGAGCCCGCCGACCGGATGTCCCATGGTCAGAGGGTGCCCCATGGTCAGCGGGTGCCCCATCGTCAGCGGGTGCCCCATCGTCAGCGGGTGCCCCATCGTCAAGGGCAAGCCGGTGATGAACGGCTGTGTCGCCGTGAACGTGCTGGGCTGGCTCGCCGCACCTCCGCCGATCCCGCCGGGGACGATGATGTGGTCGAGCCCCAGCGATACCTCCCCCGGGCCGTCCGCGGACTGCACCGACACGCGGCCGGCCGGCCACGGGAGCGAGAAGCCGAGGGTGTCGTCGCTCGGTCTCGAGTCGTGCTGGTCCCAGCTCCCCTGCACCGCGGTGAGGAGGTTCCAGCCGTCGGGCAGGCCGCCCTCGTTCAACCGGACGAGCACCGCCGACGTACCGAAGACCTGGCGGAGCCGGGCACGGAGGGCATCGTCGAAGTCCCCGAGATCGGCGGCCTCGGAGAGCAGGTCCAGGTCCTCGTAGGTCTCGGGCTCGATCTCGACGTTGACCCCATGGCGCCATGCGGCGTGCCGCAGCCGCCGGAGCCACCGCGGTGCCGGGCCGGAGCGCGACGGCGCCTCCACGTCCAGCAGCAGCCGGTCCCCCACGTACCACGTCGGCTGCGGGGACGGCTGCGTCCCCGTGCGGCGCGCGTCGGTCGGGTCGAGTGCTCGCGTACGCCACTGCAGGCGTTGGGGGGTGTCGCTCACAGCTCCACCACGGGCGTCGTCACGGACGTCTCCTCCTCGAGTCGGATCAGCAGGCTTGCGGGACCGCGGTCGACGGCGGTGAAGGCGAAGCGGCCGTCGTCGTCGGCGGTGGTGGTGCGCTCGCCACCGGGCTGGCGCAGCTCCACGACGAGGGTGTCCGCCGGAGCCACCCAGCCGTCGAGGCGCACGTGCGTGCCGTCGTCGTCGGTGGACAGCGCGATCATCACCGTGAGGCGCTCGTGCGTGAAGGTGATGGTGCGGGCCTCCAGCGGCGGGGCGTCGCCGCGGACGGAGCCGACGGGCGCCTCGATCTGCTGCAGGTCCATCACCTCGGCCTCGAGGCGGGCGAGGGTCATCGCGAACAGCGACCGCTCGACGAGGCCGTCGGGCATCGGGTCCACCGCCTGCACGGCGCGGCCGAGGCGTTCCAGGACGGCGACGTCGCGCTCGTCCAGGGGCTCGTCCTCGCCGGGCACGGGCGCGCCCCATGCGTTCTCGTGCTTCAGGTTCATGTCCACGAGGCCTCCCCCTGTTCGGTGAGGACGGCGCGCAGCTTCGCCAGGCACCGTCCCCGTGTGGCGCCGATGCTTCCCACCGGCATGCCGATCGACGCCGAGATCGCCTTGTAGTCCGGGCGGTCGGCGAGCGAGACGAGTCGCAGCAGCTCCTGGCAGCGCTCCGGGAGCCGGCGCAGGGACGACCAGAGGAGGCGGTCGCGCTCGTCGCGGAGCACCTCGGCCTCCGGGCCCGGGCCGGCGTCGGGCAGAGCCGCGGAGCCCTCCGTGACGTCGTCGGGCAGCTCGGTGCGGCGGCGCAGGTCGGCGCGGCCCTTGCGCACCGACTCCCACGCGGCACGGCGGGCGGTCACGAGGAGCCACTTGAGCACGGCCTTCGGCTCGGCGATCGTGTCCGCGTGCCGCACGAGCGCCGCCCAGGTGGACTGCACCACGTCGTCGGCGACGTCCCGGTCGACACCCTGGGCGCGCACCGTGTGCCACAGCAGCGGGCTGGCCTCGCGGACCAGGTCGGTCAGGGCGTCGGTGCGCCCCTCACGGAACTCGAGGATGGCCCGCGCGGCCCGGTCGCCCAGGCTCTCGTCGGCGTCGGGCGCCCCACCGAGCGGTTCCTCCGTGGCTCGTGTCATGACTGTTCGCACCTCGTGAGGGCTCGTCGAGAAGCCGGGACGGCTGCGCCCCGGAACCTCCGAGCCTACGGCGCCCGTCGGGACGGATGAAGGGTGACGTTGCGTCGTCATGCCATCACCCCTTCGCAGGGCGGGCCCGCAGGGCGCCGCGCTCTCGTCGTCACGGGGAGGGAGGGGCCCGCCGACCTCCTGATACACGCCGGTGCAGGTGCACCCATCCGCAGCGCCCGCCGTTCCGAACCCCGGGTGAGCGCGGGACGTCCCCGCGCCCGAGAAGAAGGAGCAGCCATCATGTCCTCGTCCGCGAACCGCCTCCTCGCCGCAGTGTTTGGCACCGTCTACCTGCTGGTCGGCCTCGCCGGGTTCGTCGTCACGTCGGGCGTCGGCTTTGCCGCCACGGAGGGCGCGAACCTGCTGTTGTTCGAGGTGAACCCGCTCCACAACATCGTCCACCTCGGCGTCGGCGCCGCCCTGCTGATCGCCTCCCGCTCCGTGGGCGCCGCCAAGGGCGTCAACGTCACCATCGGCGCGGTCTACCTCCTGGTCGGCGTGCTCGGCCTGTTCCTGGTCGGCACCGGCGCCAACATCATCGCGCTCAACGGGGCGGACAACGTGCTGCACCTGGCGAGCGCCGTCCTGCTGCTGGGCGTGGGCCTCGCCGCCGACCGCACCCAGGCGTCGGCGGTCGCCACCGCATGACCCCCGGCGCCACGGCGGCGGTGCCGCTGGGCCGCACCCTCCTCGCGTTCGCGCTGCTGGGCGCGGGCGTCGTCAACCTGGGGCTGGTGCGGGGCGTCCTCCCGGCGCCGCAGGGGTGGCTCGCGCTGCTGGCGGGCGCGGCGGAGCTCGTCGCGGCGTTCGGCGTCCTCCGGGGCGTGGGTCCGCGGCGGCTCCCTGCCGGTGCGCTCGCGCGGGCCGCGGTCGCGGCTCTCACCGCGGGCAGCGTCGCCGGGGTGCTGGTCGCGTTCGCCCCGGGCGGGCACTTCGGTGCCGCCGCCGCGGCGGTCACGGCCCTGCAGCTGGCCGCGGCCGCCGCCGTGGGCGTCCTCACCCGGCCCCGCCGCGTGGTGCCGGACGGCGCGCCGACGGACCGCGGGCGCGTCCGGGCCCGCCGCCCGACCGCCGCGCTGGCGGTCCTCTTCGCCGGGGCGGTCGCCGTCTCGACGGTCACGTCGGCGGGCCTCACCGACACCGAGGCCGGGGCGCGGGCCGTCCCGCACAGCGAGCACCACCTGCCCGACCTCCCCGGGCTCGAGGGGCACCACCACGGGCCGTGACGGCCCGCCGCCCGCACCCGGAGACGACGACGGCCCGGCACCCTCGTGGGTGCCGGGCCGTCGTGCGGTGCGGTTCAGCGAGTCCCTTGCGGGATCACGCGTCGATCACGCCTCGTCGAGCAGCTTCGAGGTACGCGACTGGTCCAGCGGGATGCCGGGGCCCATCGTCGTCGTCATCGTGGCCTTGGTGATGTACCGACCCTTGGACGACGTCGGCTTGAGACGCAGGACCTCGTCCAGCGCGGCGGCGTAGTTCTCCACCAGCGCCTTCTCGTCGAAGGACGCCTTGCCGATGATGAAGTGCAGGTTCGAGTGCTTGTCGACGCGGAACTCGATCTTGCCGCCCTTGATGTCGGACACGGCCTTGGCCACGTCCATCGTCACGGTGCCGGTCTTCGGGTTCGGCATGAGACCACGGGGGCCGAGCACCTTGCCCAGGCGGCCGACCTTGCCCATGAGGTCCGGCGTCGCCACGGCGGCGTCGAAGTCGGTGTAGCCCGCCGCGACCTTGGCGATGAGCTCGTCGCCACCGACCTCGTCGGCGCCGGCGGCCACGGCCTCCTCGGCCTTGGCGGCGTTCGCGAAGACGATCACGCGGGCCGTCTTGCCGGTGCCGTGCGGCAGGTTGACCGTGCCACGGACCATCTGGTCGGCCTTGCGGGGGTCGACACCCAGGCGGAACACGACCTCGACGGTCGCGTCGTACTTGACCGTCGCGGTCTCCTTGGCGAGGCGGACCGCCTCGAGGGGGGCGTACAGGGCGTCGCGGTCGATCTTCTCCGCCGCGGCGCGGTACGCCTTGCTGCGCGTTGCCATCTGCTTCTCCTTCTGCAGTCGTGGTGAGCGGGTCCGCGCGGACCCTGCCACGTGCCCGGCGTCGTTCGCCGGGACTTGGTGCGGGCCGCCCGGACGTGACCAGGTCACGGCCGGGCGGCTCGCCCGCGGATCACTCCGCGACGGTGATGCCCATCGAACGGGCGGTGCCGGCGACGATCTTCATCGCGGCGTCGATGTCGTTCGCGTTGAGGTCCTGGAGCTTCGTCTGGGCGATCTCGCGGACCTGGTCCTGGGAGAGCTGCGCGACCTTGACCGTGTGCGGCGTCGCGGAGCCCTTGGCCACACCGGCGGCCTTCTTGATGAGCTCGGCGGCCGGCGGCGTCTTCGTGATGAAGGTGAACGAGCGGTCCTCGTAGACCGTGATCTCGACCGGCACCACGTTGCCGCGCTGCGACTCGGTGGCCGCGTTGTAGGCCTTGCAGAACTCCATGATGTTGACGCCGTGCTGACCGAGCGCCGGACCGATCGGCGGCGCGGGGGTGGCCGCGCCGGCCTTGATCTGGAGCTTGATGAGGCCGGAGACCTTCTTCTTGGGAGGCATGTCGCGTTCCTTGCTCTCTGTTCGTGGGCCGACGCCGTGGGCGATGACCCGGTTGCAGTGCTGCGTCCCGTCGCGCGCGGCCGCGCCGCGCGAGACGTCAGACCGGGCTGATCAGATCTTCGCGACCTGGTTGAACGACAGCTCGACCGGGGTCTCCCGGCCGAAGATGGAGACGAGGACCTGGAGCTTCTGGGCCTCGACGTTGATCTCGGAGATCGTGGCGGGCAGCGTGTCGAACGGGCCGTCCGTGACGGTGACCGACTCGCCGACCTCGAAGTCGACCTCGACCGGCGCCTTCGCCGACGCGCCGGACGCGGCAGCGGCCTTGCCGGCCTCGGGGGCGGCCTCGACGAACACCGGCGCGAGCATCGAGTAGACCTCGTCGAGCGTCAGCGGCACGGGCTGGTGCGTGTGGCCGACGAACCCGGTGACGCCCGGCGTGTGGCGCACGGCGCCCCACGACTCGTCCGTCAGGTCCATGCGCACGAGGACGTAACCGGGGATGCGGACGCGGCGGACGGTCTTCTTCTGCGCGTTCTTGATCTCGGTCACCTCCTCCATGGGGACCTCGATCTGGAAGATGTAGTCCTCCATGTTCAGGCTCTGGATGCGGTTCTCCAGGTTGGCCTTCACACGGTTCTCGTAACCGGCGTACGAGTGGATGACGTACCAGTCGCCGAGCTGCGAGCGCAGCGTGCGGCGGAACTCCTCGGCCGGGTCCTCGACGACGTCGCCGTCGGCGTCCGCCGGGCGCTCGTCCTCGTCGGTGTCCTCCGCGGCCTCGTCGGTGTCCTCGGCGCCGGTCTCGTCAGCAGCGTCCTCGGTGCCCGACTCGGGCTCCGCGTCCGTGGGCACGTCGAGGTCCGCCTCGGCGCCGTCGGCGTCGGGCTGGGTGGGGTCGACGTTCTCCGTCTGGTCCAGCGGATCCTGGGACACGAACGAACCTGCTTTCTGGAATCTGCTTGCTTCGGGGGCGGGCGACCGGCGGCCTGCCGCGGTCAGTCGCCGAAGAGTGCGAGGACGCCCAGACCGATGACCCAGTCGAGCGCCGTCACGAAGAGCATGACCACGACGACGAACACCAGGACGACGATCGTGTAGTTGATCAGCTCCGAACGGGTCGGCGTGACGACCTTGCGGAGCTCCGCGACGACCTGGCGCACGAAGAGCGCGATACGCGCGAACAGGTGCGGGCGCTTGCCGGTGGCCGACTTGCCGCCGCCGGGCGTCCCCACGGCCTCGGCCGGTGACTCGCTCACTCGCACTACCCCGTTTCGCGTTCCCGCCGCGGCCACGCCACCTGCCGGTGACGCACCCACGGCACTGACTCCTGGCGTTCCGGGGTCATGCGATGGCCCCGCTGCGCGCGGCCCCGCGGGGGATCACGCTGGCAGGGTAGACAGGACTCGAACCTGCAACCTGCGGTTTTGGAGACCGCTGCGCTACCAATTGCGCCACTACCCTTCGTGCTCGACCCCCGCCGTCCAGTCCGAACCACCCGGAAGGGCGCGTTCGAGCATGGCGGGCATCAACCACCGAGGGACAACTGTACGCGACGCGCAGGCGTGGGTCGAACCGCCTCCGCGCGGGCCCCCGGACCTCCGGTCCGTCCACCGATCGGTGGACCCCGGGTCCCCCCGTCCGGGGCTCCCGCCGCCCCCCGCCGGGCGGCCAGGCTCGGGGCATGACCTCGCCGACCCCCGCACCGGCCCCGCCGCCGTCCACCGCGCTGCGCGGCCCGCGATCCTCGACCGGGACCCGGTCCCGCCCCGCCGCGCCGCACCCGCACGGCGACGTGGCCGTCCGTGTCCGCGGCCTGGCCAGGCGCTACGGCGCCAAGCGAGCCGTCGACGGGCTCGACCTCGACCTCGACGCCGGCGAGATCGTCGCCGTCCTCGGGCCCAACGGTGCCGGCAAGACGACCACCGTCGAGATCCTCGAGGGCTTCCGCGCCCGCGACGGCGGCGAGGTCCGCGTGCTCGGCGAGGACCCGGCCCGCGCGGGCCGCGCCTGGCGCGCCCGGATCGGCGTCGTCGCCCAGGACTCCCGCGACCAGGCGGAGCTCACGGTCGCGGAGTCCGTCCGCTCCACGGCCCGCTACTACCCCGCACCGCGCGACCCCGACGAGGTCGTCGCGGCGGTCGGCCTCACGTCCCAGGCCGGCGCCCGGGTCCGCTCGCTCTCGGGTGGGCAACGACGCCGCCTCGACGTGGCGCTCGGCGTCGTCGGCGACCCGGAGCTGCTGTTCCTGGACGAGCCGACCACCGGCTTCGACCCCCAGGCCCGCCGGGCGTTCTGGGACCTCGTCCTCGGCCTGCGCGAGGCCGGCACCACGATCCTGCTCACCACCCACGACCTCGCCGAGGCCGCGCACCTGGCCGACCGCGTCGCCGTCGTGCGCGACGGGCAGGTCGTGGCCGAGGGCACGCCCGGGTCCCTCGGCGGCCCCGGGGCACGCACGCCCGTCGTGTCCTGGACCCAGGACGGCGCACGGCGCACCGAGCGCACGGACACGCCCACCGCGCTGGCCGCGCACCTCGTCGCGACCGTCGCCGGTCCCGACGGCGAGGTCGCCGACCTGTCCATCACCCGCCCGAGCCTCGAGGACGTCTACCTCGGTCTCGTCACTCCCGGAGGCGACGCATGAGCACCACGGCCCCGACCGCACCCGCCCGCGGCGCCGGGCCGGCCGCCCGCACCCCCGCCGGGCTGCCCGGCGTGCTGCCCCTCTCGCTCGTGCGCGCCGGCGTCGAGCTGCGCCAGTTCTGGCGCGAGCGCGACGCCGTCGTCTTCGTCTTCGCCTACCCGATCGTCATGCTGGCGATCTTCGCCACGGTGTTCGGCGGCCAGGACCAGGGCACCGAGGTCGCCGAGATCGGCTTCGCGCAGTACTTCCTGCCCGGCATGGTCGCCACGGGCGTCGTGCTCACCAGCTTCCAGTCGCTGGCGATCTCCATCGCCGTGGAGCGCGACGACGGCACGCTGCGCCGCCTGCGCGCCACCCCGCTGCCGTCCTCCGCGTACTTCGGCGGCAAGGTGCTGCTGACGCTCGCGACCTCGGTCGTGCAGACGGCCCTGCTGCTCGCGGTCGCGGCCCTCGTCTACGACGTGCCGATGCCCTCGGACGCCGGCCGCTGGGCCACGTTCGCCTGGGTCTTCGTGCTCGGCACGGCCACGGGCACGGTCTGCGGCGTCGCGTTCTCATCGCTGCCGCGCTCCGGCCGGTCGGCGAGCGCCGTCGTGACGCCGGTCGTGCTGGTGCTCCAGTTCGTCTCCGGCGTGTTCTTCGCGTTCTTCGCCCTGCCCGCCTGGATGCAGACCCTGGCCTCGGTGTTCCCCCTGAAGTGGATCGCGCAGGGCATGCGGTCCGTCTTCCTGCCCGAGGACATGGCGGCGCTGGAGACCAGCGGGTCGTGGCAGCACCTCGCCACCGCTGGTGTACTTGCCGTATGGCTGATCGCGGGGCTCGTCGTCGGGGTGCGCACCTTCCGGTGGCGGCGTCGTGACGACGGCTGACGACGGCGCGGCCGACCCTGCCGCCGCCCCCGACCGGTACGCCGCGGTGGTCGACGACGACTGGGAGCGCCAGGTCGTCTGGTGGGACCGCACGTTCGTCGCGATCGTGCTGCTCACCGCCGTCGCGCTCCCGTCGGCGGGGCAGCGCGGGCCGCAGCTGTGGGTGGCGTACGGCGCGATGGCGGCGATCCTCCTCGCCTACGCGCTCTGGGGCGCCCGTGCGGCGCGGACGCGCGACCAGCGCACGGCCACGGCGTACGTGGTCGTCCTGATCGTCGGGACCGCCGTGACGGTGGCGCAGAACGGCATTGCGACGCTGCTGCTGTTCGGCGCGTTCACGCAGCTGTGGATGCTGCTGGACCCGCCGCGCCGGGCGGTCGTGGCGTCGGTGGTGCTGGCGGCCGCGTCGACGGTGGGCATCTCCTTCCAGGGCGGGTTCGACGTCCCGACGCTGCTGCAGGCCGCACCGCAGATGGCGATCGCGCTGGCCTTCGCCGTCATGCTCGGGCTGTGGGTCGCGACGACGATGCGGCTCTCCGAGGAGCGTGCCCGGCTGCTGGGCGAGCTCCGTGACGCGCAGGCCGAGCTCGCCGAGTCCCACCACGCGGCGGGCGTCACGGCGGAGCGCGAGCGGCTGGCCCGCGAGATCCACGACACCCTGGCGCAGGGCTTCACGAGCGTCGTGACGCAGGCGCAGGCCGCGACGGCCGCCCTCGACCGGGGCGAGCAGGGCCGGGCCCGCGAACGCCTGGTGCTGGTGGAGCAGACCGCGCGCGACAACCTCGCCGAGGCCCGCGCCCTGGTCGCGGCGTTCGCCCCCGTGCCCCTCCAGGGCTCGACGCTGGCCGAGGCGCTGCGACGCCTGGCCGAGCGGTTCACCGCCGAGACGGGCGCGCGCGTCCTGCTCGACGTCGCCGGCACGACCGCGCCCGGCGGGGCGACCGGCCACGCGGCCGCGGACGTCGTGCTGCTGCGTGCGGCCCAGGAGGCGCTGGCCAACGTGCGGCGGCACGCCGGTGCGCACGCGGTGACGATCCGGCTGACGCGCGACGCGCCCGCGGACCCCGCCGGCGCCGGCCCGGCGCCCGGCGTGCGGCTCGAGGTGATCGACGACGGCCGCGGCCTCTCCACCGGTCACACCGACGGCCTCGGCCTCGCCGGCATGCGCGAGCGGGTCTCGGCCGTGGGCGGCACGCTCGACGTCGGGCCCGGCGAGCAGGGCGGCACCCGCGTCGAGGTCCGGGTGCCGGCCGGGGACGCCGCGTGAACGCGGCAGGCACGGACGGCACGGCCGGCCCGAGGGCCACGGTCCGCGTGCTGGTCGCCGACGACCACCCCGTCGTGCGCTCGGGGATCATCGGGATGCTGGACGGCGAGCCCGACGTGCAGGTCGTGGGCGAGGCCCCCGACGGCGAGGCCGCCGTCGCGCTGGCCGCCGAGCTCGCCCCGGACGTCGTGCTCATGGACCTGCGGATGCCGCGCCTCGACGGCGTGGGCGCCACCTCCCGGATCGCCGGGACCGGGCCGCACGTCGTCGTGCTGACGACCTACGACACGGACGCCGACATCCTGCGCGCCGTGGAGGCCGGGGCCACCGGCTACCTGCTCAAGGACACCCCCCGCGACCAGCTCGTCGCGGGCGTGCGGGCGGCCGCGCGCGGCGAGACCGTGCTGGCGCCCGGGGTCGCGACGCGGCTCGTGACCAGCGTGCGCACGGCGTCCGAGCGGCCGACGGCGCGCGAGGCGCAGGTGCTGGGGCTGGTGGCGCGCGGGTTGTCCAACGCGGCCGTGGGCCGGGAGCTGTTCATCGCCGAGGCCACCGTCAAGACGCACCTGCTGCGGGCGTTCGCGAAGCTGGGCGTGGACGACCGCACGGCGGCCGTCACCGTGGCCCGGGAGCGTGGCTGGCTGCCCTGATCGGGCGCGCTCGGGGCAGACTGGCGCAGTGCGCGATCTGGCGAAGCTCCCCAAGGCTCACCTGCACCTGCACTTCACGGGCTCGATGCGGGTGCCCACCCTGCGCGACCTGGCCCAGGAGCACGGCGTCCGCCTGCCCGGCGCGCTGACCGACGGGGACCCGCTGCGGGTGCCCGCGGACGAGCGCGGCTGGTTCCGGTTCCAGCGCCTGTACGACGCGGCGCGCGCCTGCGTGCGCTCGGAGGCGGACATGCGCCGGCTGGTCGACGAGGCCGCGGCGGACGACGCCGCGGAGGGGTCGCGCCGGCTCGAGATCCAGGTGGACCCCACGTCGTACGCGCCGTTCGTCGGCGGGATCACGCCCGCGGTCGAGATCGTGCTCGACGCCGCGCGGGCCGCGAGCGCCGCGCACGGCGTCGAGGTGGCGGTGATCGTCGCGGCGTCGCGGATGCGGCACCCGCTCGACGCCCGCACCCTCGCCCGGCTGGCCGCCCGGTACGCCGGGGAGGGCGCGGGCGAGGTCGTGGGGTTCGGGCTCAGCAACGACGAGCGGCGCGGCGACACGGCCGAGTTCGCGGCCGCGTTCCGGATCGCCCGCCGCGCGGGCCTGGCGTCCGTGCCGCACGGCGGCGAGCTGCTCGGCCCGTCGCACGTGCGCGACGTCGTCGACTCGCTGCACCCCGACCGGCTCGGCCACGGGGTGCGCGCCGGCGAGGACCCGGCGCTCCTCGCCGAGCTCGTCGAGCGCGAGATCGCCCTCGAGGTGTGCCCCGCGTCGAACGTCGGCCTCGGCGTGTACGCCGACACGTCCCAGGTGCCGCTGCGGCCCCTGGTCGAGGCGGGTGCCCGGGTCGCCCTCGGCGCGGACGACCCGCTCCTGTTCTCCTCCCGGCTGCTCGACCAGTACGTCGCCGCCCGCGAGGTGCACGGCTTCACCGACCCCGAGCTGGCCGACCTCGCCCGGTCGTCCGTGCGCGCTAGCCGCGCGTCGGGGTCCGCCCGGCGCGCGATGCTGGCCGACGTCGACGCGTGGCTCGCGGCGCCCGACCCGGGGCCGGGCGGCGACGACGGGCTCTCATCTGCGTCTCATCCGCCGGCGGGATGATCCCGGCATGACGGACGGCGAGCGCGCGGGGTGGGGGTGGCGCAGGGTCGTGCCCTGGGGGCTCGGCGCCGCCCTCGTCGCGGCGATCGTCGCCCTCGTGGCCTCGGCCGCCGGCTCGCAGCCCGAGGACCGCGACGTCGGCGGCGTGGTCGTCGTCTCCCCCGGGCCGTCGACACCGTCCCCCGCGTCCTCGCCCCGGCCGTCGCCCACCCCCACCGACGACGATGACGATGACGACGACGATGACGACGTGGCACCCGCTCCGCCGACGGACGACGACGATGACGACGACGACGACGGACCGGACGACGACGAGCCGGACGACGACGCGACCGCCACCCCGACCGCCGGCGGGGGCCGCTGATGGCGCGGGCCGTCCGGCGCGGGCTCACCGTCCGCACGCGTCTGCTCGCCTCCATGCTCGCGCTCACGGCTCTCGCCCTGGGCTTCGCCGGCGCCACCGCCTTCCTGCTCACCCACCGGCAGGTGGACGAGCGCATCGACGCCGACCTCGTGGAGAGCGCGGACGAGCTGCGCACCCTGGCGGCCTCCGGCGTCGACCCGGTGACGGGCCTGCCGTTCTCCTCGCCCGAGGAGGTGGTGGTCGCCGCCATCCAGCTCGAGGTGCCCGCCCGGAACGAGGGCGTCCTCGGGCTGCGCACCGGCAAGCGCCCCCTCGTCACCCAGCAGGAGGTGGAGGTGCGGCTGCAGGACGACCCCGAGCTCGTCGCAGCCGTCACGCCGCTCGTCGACGCCGACCGCGTGCTGCTGCGCACCGTCACCACCTCCACGGCCGACTACCGCGCCCTCGTCGCCCCCGTCCGCGCGCTGCCCGGCGCCGCCGGCGGCGCGACCTCCGAGGCCCCCGCCGCGCTCGTCCTCGCCTACGACCGCGGTGCCGAGCACGCCGAGACCCAGGCCGTCTTCCGCGGCTACGCCCTGGTCGCGCTCGCGGCGCTCGTCGTCGCGGGCGTCGTCGGGTGGCTCCTGGCCGGCCGGCTGCTGCGGCCCATCCGCACCCTCGCGCACACCGCGCAGCAGATCGGCGAGACCGACCTGTCGGCGCGCATCCCCGAGACCGGCAACGACGACCTCACGCACCTCACCCGCGCCGTCAACGCGATGCTCGACCGGCTCGAAGGGTCCTTCGAGTCGCAGCGCCGCCTGCTCGACGACGTCGGGCACGAGCTGCGCACCCCACTGACCATCGTGCGCGGCCACCTCGAGCTCATGGACCCCGCCGACCCCGCCGACACCGCAGAGACGCGCGACCTCACGCTCGACGAGCTCGACCGGATGCACCGGCTCGTGGACGACCTCGTCACCCTCGCGACGGTCGGGCAGCCCGACTTCGTGCGCCCCGCACCCGTCGAGCTCGGCCGCCTCACCGACGACGTCCTCGACAAGGCGCGCACCCTCGGCGAGCGCACCTGGCTCGTCGACGCCCGCACCGACGCGCGCACCCTCGCCGACGCGCAGCGCCTCACCCAGGCGTGGCTGCAGCTCGCCGCCAACGCCGTGAAGTTCTCCGCGCCCGGCAGCGTCGTCGCCATCGGGTCGCGCACCACCGCCGACGGCTCGAGCGTCCGCCTGTGGGTGCGGGACGAGGGCGTCGGCATCGCGCCCGACGACCTCGGCCGCGTCTTCGAGCGCTTCGCGCGCGCCGAGCACGACGGCGAGCGCCGCGACGGCTCCGGCCTCGGGCTGGCCATCGTCGCCGCCATCGCCCACGGGCACGGCGGCCGGGCGACGGTCGAGTCCGTCGTGGGTCGCGGTTCCCTCTTCGCCGTCGAGATCCCCGTGCTCCCGGTGCCCGACGCCGACGCGGGGACTCCCCCGCACCTGCCGCCGGCCGTGCCGCCGCCCCCTCCCCCTCCCGACGGAAGGACCGCACCGTGAGGACCACGCCGTGAGCCAGATCCTGGTCGCCGAGGACGAGACCCGGATCGCCTCCTTCATCGCCAAGGGACTGCGCGCCGCCGGGTACGCCAGCACCACCGTCGGCACCGCGCGCGAGGCGTTCGACCTCGCGTGCACGGGCGACTTCGACCTGCTCGTGCTCGACCTCGGCCTGCCCGACCAGGACGGCTTCACCGTGCTGCGGCGCCTGCGCGAGGCGAGGGTGACGCTGCCCGTCATCATCCTCACCGCCCGCACCTCCGTCACCGACACCGTCGCCGGCCTCGAGGGAGGCGCCGACGACTACATGCCCAAGCCGTTCCGCTTCGAGGAGCTGCTGGCGCGCATCCGCCTGCGGCTGCGCGTCGAGCCCGCCGGCGAGGTCACCGTGCTCAGCCACGGCGACCTCAGCCTCGACCTGCGCACCCGGCGCGCCACCGCCGCCGGCGTCGAGGTGGACCTGTCCGCCCGCGAGTTCGCGCTCGCCGAGGCGTTCCTGCGCAACGCCGGGCAGGTGCTCAGCCGCGAGCAGCTCCTGTCGCGCGTGTGGGGGTACGACTTCGACCCCGGGTCCAACGTCGTGGACGTGTACGTGCGCTACCTGCGCAACAAGCTCGGCGCCGAGCGGTTCGTCACCGTGCGGGGCATGGGGTACCGGCTGGCCTGACCCGAGTGCCGAACAGGCGGTGGTGCACGTTCTGGACCCCCACCACCGTGCCCCCCCCCCCGTGGGGGGCGGGGGGCCGGGGGGCGACGGGGGCGGGGCCCGGCGGGGCCGCAGGGGCCCCGGGC